>NZ_JBHZBG010000007.1:73152-258607 GCF_042754695.1 Nocardia sp. NPDC059195
GGCGGCGTCGGGTTCGGCGGCGTCGGGTTCGGCGGCGTCGGGTTCGGCGGCGTCGGGTTCGGCGGCGTCGGGTTCGGCGGCGTCGGGTTCGGCGGCGTCGGGTTCGGCGGAACAGGCGGCTCGGGCTGACGTGGCGGCTCGGGCTGACGTGGCGGCTCGGGCTGACGTGGCGGCTCGGGCTGAGTCGGCGGCTCGGGCTGGGTCGGCGGCTCGGGCTCGCCTGGGTCGGTGGGGGTCAGGTCGAGGTCTGGCCAGCGGATCCGGTCGACGTGCATCAGGTCTGGGAATTCTGGGTCGAATTCCCTTGGGGGGTGCGGGATATGCGAGCGGAAGGTGGGGGCCGATGGCGGTGGGGTCCGCCGGGGGGCCGTGGTGGTGTTCGGCGATTCAGGGGTTCCGTCGTCGCCGGGCGAGTTGGGAGTTGGCCGGGCAGGGTCCGCCTCACCGGGCGAGGTCGCGGGCGGGGCAGATTTCGCCTCACCAGACGAGTTGGCAGTAGGCCGAGCAGGATTCGCTTCTCCGGGCGAGGTGGCAGGCCGAGCAGGATTCGCTTCTCCGGGCGAAGTAGTGGGCCGGGCAGCGTCCGCCTCGCCAGGCGACGTCGTTGGCCGGGCCCGGTTCGCCTCGACAGACGAGTTGGCGGGCGGGGCAGGGTTCCCCTCATCAGACGAATTGGCAGTAGGCCGAGCAGGATTCGCTTCTCCGGGCGAAGCGGTGGGCCGGGCAGCGTCCGCCTCGCCAGGCGACGTCGTTGGCCGGGCCCGGTTCGCCTCGACAGTCGAATTGGCGGGCCGAGCAGGGTTCGTCTCGCCAGACACGTTGGTGGGCCGGGCAGGATTCGCTTCGCCGGGGGTAGGCAGCGGGTGGGTTGTCGTCGAGTCGGGGGCGGGTCGGTTGTTCGTGGCTGCGTTGTCGAATGCGGCGAGGGCTTCTTCCCTGGCCTGTTCGAGGTCGTTCAGCGCGCGGACATAGTCGGCGTGCGCCTCGATGTCTCCGTCGACCCGGTCCAGATCGTCGATAACCCGATCGTGGTCGGCAGCCGACTCTTCATCGGCGCGGGTGAACGCCTCGTCCACCGCTGCGGTCTCGCGCTGGCGGGCAGCTTCGATCTGTGCCAACGGGTCGGGTGTGGGCTCGGTGGGCTTGCGGTCAGAAGGTGGGTTGGCGGGATCGGTGGGGGTGGTCCGACCGTTGTTCGGCGTTTCGGCATCGGGGGCGCGCTGGTTGTTCGAGGCTGCGTTCTTGTCGAAGGCGGCGAGGGCTTCTTCCCTGGCCTGTTCGAGGTCGTTCAGCGCGCGGACGTAGTCGGCGTGCGCCTCGATGTCTCCGTCGACCCGGTCCAGATCGTCGATAACCCGATCGTGGTCGGCAGCCGACTCTTCATCGGCGCGGGTGAACGCCTCGTCCACCGCTGCGGTCTCGCGCTGGCGGGCAGCTTCGATCTGCGCCAACGGGTTCGGTGTGGGCTCTGGGCCGGAAGGCGGGGTGGTGGGACCGTTGTTCGGCGTTCCGGTCTCGGGGGCGGGGAGTGTGTGGGGTTCGGTGGCAGGTAGTTGTTCGGCGCGCACGGCCAGGTCCAGTTCGGCGAGCAGGCGGGCCAGGGTGTCGATCTGATCGGCGCGCAAGCGGATCTCGCCGCGCAGTGCGGCGAGCTCGGCGACCAGCTGGTCGGGGGTCAGGCCCTCGTGACGCTCGATCCGGCCGTCGCGGTACGCCTCGTACACCTTGGCGAAGGTGGCGTCGTCGGCGTCGGTGATGTCGACGCCGACGATCCTGGCCCAGTCTCGGTTCGCGCTCGGCCGGTGCGCCTGATCGGTGGTCGGCAGTGGACCGCTGTCGGGTCGGGCCGCCGCTTCGGCCACCGCGGTGGCGAAGTCGACCTCGCCGCGACCGCGCATCGCATCGGCGACGACATCGCGCACGCTGTACACGGCATCGGGATCGTGCATCGGCAATCTGCCGTCCACCACGCGCGGATCGGCGGACTCGTCGCCGCGCGGCACCTCGGAGTAGACGTCGACTTCCTGCAGCGCACTCGCGTATTCGGTGAGCGCGTCGCGCACAAGGTCGTGTTGCCCGTCGCGTTCGAGCATCCGCAGCAGCTTGCGCAGCTTCTTGGCCGAGAGCCCGCTCGCGCTAACCGCGTAGACCCGTTTGCCGTTCGGGCCATCGACGAATCCCGGTGGCAGCAACGCCATGATCCGGGGATCGATGTTCACCCGGGCGATGAACCGCTTCGGCACCAACCTGCGCGCCCGCTCCTCGGAGACGAGCCGCTGCGCGAGCTGGTTCCGCGCGGCGTCGACGGCAACCGGGTCGATCTCGCGCAGTTGCTTGGCGTAGGCGACCAGGTCGCCGACCTGTTGCACGCGAAGCGCTTTCGCCGTCGAGGTGTCGGTGAGTGCGGCCACCAGGGTTTCCGGGGTGAGCGCGGCCTGGGTGAGCCCGAGCCGCGTCGCGAGGTGACTGCGAGCGTCGCCGACCTCGTGGAAAGTCTGAATATCGTTGGCGGAGCGCGTGAAATCGCTCAGCGCCTCGATCTGAGTGGCCCGTACGGCATTGTCGAGCCGCAGATCCGGCACCAGCGCTTCGAGCTGGGACGGGTCGAGGCCGAGCGGGTTCAAGCCCAGATCGCGCACCACCCGCACCAGATCGGTCAGTACGGCGGTGGGCGAGCGCGGCGCGGTGGTGGACAAGGTGGGAGTGAGTTCGTCGGCATTGAGCACCGCCCGCCACGGACCGTCGCCGTCACGCAGCAATGTCACGGCCAGTTCGCGGCCGTCGACAACCTCGCGCCGATGCCGGACATCCGGGGTGTCGACGGCTTCGAGCCGAACATTGCCCGACCAATCCGTCTGTGCCACACGGTAATCGACAATCAGCTTACGCCGAGCGAGCTGGCCGGCGAGGTCGGAGTCGGCGGCCAGTAGCCCGGCCAGGACGTGGTCGCGCTGGGCGAGACCGTCGACGATGACCAACCGGTCGGGCCCGATCGCGTACGGCACCAGCGCCGCCTGATCGCCGTACCTGGTATCGACCGGCGTACCGCCCTCGTCACCGTCCGGGAAGAGCAACCGCTCGGCCGCCGCCGTGAACTCGGCGACCCGGGCCGACCTGGCGATGCTCTCGGCCCGCAGCCGTTCGAGCAGCGCGTCGGCATCGGCCCTGGTCGACACCTGATCGATGCCCACATCGCGACTTGCCGCCCAGGTGGCCAGCTCGTCGCGAAGCTGATCACGACGCAGCGCGTGCTCGAAGAACTTGCGCAGGCCCTCGTCGCGACCGAGCTCGTCGGCATCGCCCCACTCCGGCAGCGGCTCGGCGCCATTGCCGATCGGGGTGACATTGAGCAGCCCCGGATCGTGGCCGAAGGCCCGGAGGAATTCGTCGCGCAGCCGGCCGAGCGGGTTCTGGTCGATGAAGCTCACCTCACCGCCCATCGGCACGGGCCGAGGGGTGGGATCGGGATCGTCGTGTCGACCGCGCCGCGGCGGCGACGCTTCGTCGAAGTCGTCGTCATCATCGAGATAGCCGTCGTCATCACGGTATTCATCGATGGCGGCTGGTTCGCGCCGACCGGGCAGCCCCGCCGAATCCGGCCGGGTGCCATCGCCGAGATCGGCCCCGTAAGGCAGCGTCTGCTCTTCGATGAACCGCGCCACCGCGGCGGACAGCCCTTCGATCGAGCCGACCATCCGCATCGCGCGATACTGCTGCTCGTCGATGACTCGGCGCAGCGTTTCCGGCGACTCGTCCGGCAGCTCGATATCGAGCAGCCTGCGCGCGGCCTCGGTCAGCGTCTCCCCGTCCGGCGCGGGCGCGACAGGTTCGGGCAGTTGTGGTGCGGCAGGCGGCTCGTCCGCGAGCCGGTCCGCCGCCTCGGGCGAGATCAGGTCGTGCTCGAGCAAGGCGTCGATGATCCGATCACGCGCTGCGCCATCGGCATTGGCGAACGCAAGCAGCAGCCCCTCGCGCGCCTCGTCGGGTGTGGTGCGGCCGACTTCGAGGTCGCCGGTCACCTGGGCGCGCACATCGTCGGGGTCCACGTCGGTGTACCAGGGCTGGTACACCGACCCGTCCGGCAGCCGCATCGGCAGGTGTTCGCCCGCCGTATCGCGCATCCGGGCCGAGAGTTGGCCCAGCAGCGGGATCTTCTCCCGGTTGGCGATCCAGATCGGCAACTGCTGCGCGATCCGCAGGAAGGTCGGATCCGGCCCACCGGCCTCCGGCGGGGCCTGGATCACCGGTATGTCCGGGTTCGCCGGCGGGGTCACCGGCGCGGGCGCCGCCCCGCCCGACTCGACGAGATCGGCGAGGCCGCTGATGCCGTCGGCGATGGCGGCCTGCCCCTTGGAATCGCCGACCGGCGAGCCGGACGGATACTTGATCTGCTCCACATGCTGCGGCATGGAGTCGCGGATGAACTGCCATTCCCGGCGCAGCCGGGAGGTCGGTTCCGCGTCGGCCAACGGCGCGTTCTCCCCAACCACCAGCCACCGATCGTCGCCGTCCGGGCGGACATGCAACGGCACCTGCTCGCCGTCGACATCGATGACCACCTTCGGCGGGTGGCCGACGGCGGCAGGCTCGATCGGCTGGTGGGTCTCATCGCGCGCGGGCTCACGCGGGCTCTCGGGCTCCTCGCCCTCACGGGCGGGCTCACGCGTGCTGTCCGGCTCATCGCCCATGAGGTCCAGCGGCCGATCGACCTGCTCGCGAGGACGATTCGACGCGTCCGCCCGATCACCCGGATCGTCGGCGACCGGCAGGAGGTCTCCGGGATGGAGATCGGGGTCCGCGGCGTACCGCATCAGCAGTTCGTACAGCGCGCGGACGGGCGGGGGCACCTCGTCCACACCACGGAAGACCACGTGGGCGAACGCCTCGGCCAGCGCCTCGCCCGACCGGAGCATCTGATCCTGGTCGAGGCTGTAGCGGCTGAGCATGCCCAACCAGTCGCCGAAGTCGGCGTCGGGGTCGCGCTTGCTCAGCTCGAGCAGATAGGCCTCGGCGAGTATCCGGGCGTTCATCTGCCCCGCGGTGTCGAGGACGTGCCCGAACTCGTGCGCCACCACGTAGTAGACGGGCCGCGACAGCGCGGACGGGTAGAACAGGCCGGTGTCGACCGCGTCGCGAACCTGCTGGTGGAAGTCGTACGCGCTCGTCGCGTGGTCGTAATTGAGCGCGACTTCCTTGCTGTGGTAGCGGCCGGATTCGATGGGGCCACGCTCGGTTTCCCCGAGCACACCGAAGGGCATCGACCGAATCGCGACGCTGCGCAGATCGACGTCCGGGTGCTGTCTCGCCATATCGACCGCGCCCCTGGCGAATTCCTGCACCACCGACCAATTGAGGCCGGGCAGATCGAATCCGATCGCCGCCATGTCGGGATAGTCGAGGATGCGGGCGAGTTCGTCGCGCAGCCGCACGCCGACCTCGGCGGGACTCAGACCGGTCCATTCGTCGGCACCGGGCACCCCGAGCAACCGATTGTTGTCGGCTTCGAAGGAATCGATGTCCTCGCTGGGCGGGCGCAACGGCTCGATGCCATCGCCCATCCGGTCGACACCGGGCCGGTGTGAGGACTCCCCCGTCGCGGCCTGGTCGACGATCGGCAACGGGACATCGGCGAGGACGTTCACGCCGTCGCGCACCAGCAGCAGCTCGGTCACCGTCACCTCGCCGCGCGCGGAAGCGTGCACCAGGTGGTACTCGACCCGCAGTGTCTCGTCCCCGGTGGCCTCGCGCAGTTCGCGCACCGCATCGATCAAGGCTCGGCCCGCGTCGCTGTCGGGATCGAGACCGCGCGCCGCCATCTGGGCCGGGGTCTCGTTGAGGATCCTGGCCAGGTTCTGATCGATCGCCAGGGTGCGCCGCAGGTATTCCGGCGAACCCTGTTGCGCGTGTGCGGTTTTCGAGCCACCGAGGGCCGAGCCGACGCCCTTGGCCTCGACGACGATCAGTGTCGTCGGCGCACCGTCGACCGCCCGCGTCATCGACGCGATATCGACGGTGTTCGCGCCGTCGAAGGAACCGTCGAACGGGGACAACAGGATCGCGCCCGGCCTGGCCTGCGGGTCGAGGGCGAACGCCCGCCCCGCCAGCTCGCCGAGCTGCTTGGAGACCTCGACCATCTTCGGACCGAGGTCGTTGTATTTCGTCGCCGCGGCCTCCAACTCGGCGAGGGCGGTGAGCTCGGCCACCACGTCGGCATCGGTGAGCGACGAATCGGCGGCGAGCCGAGCCTGCTGCCGCTGGATCTCGGGTCCAAGGCGGTCGGTCGTCAGATCGCTGAGCCGCTCGATCTCGAACCGGCCCATGAGCTGATCCATGGTGGCGCGGACCGCGTCCCGCTCGTCTTGTAGCGCCAAGCGGTCGGCGGACGCGTCGCGCAATTGCTGGGCGAGGTCGGGATCGCGCACCTCGTAGGTGTGCGACTCGCCCTTCTGCGCGAGGTAGTCGTAGTCCGCGGCGGTGAGGTGATCGTCGATGAACTGGTTGTTCGTGTTCCGGTAGCCGAAGTTGGCGTCGCGGTGGGTATTCGGCGCGTCGTCGCCGTGATGCAACGTGCCGTCGGGATCGCGGTAGCTGTCGGCGCGCGGATCGGGGCCCTCGCCCATCAGATCCAGCGGACGGCTGCGCGGTGGGGTATCCGGCTCCCCCGCACCGATTTCCGGCTTCGTCCCCTCGGGCCTCGGCGTCGGGTTCTCCGGTGCGGGCGCTTCGAACGGGACGTTCGCGCGGTCACCGGTGAGCGGGGTGCGGTGACCGTCCCAGTGCTCGCCCGGCATGCGCGAGACCCGGTCCTGGATTTCCTCCCAGGTGAGGTTGTAGTCATCGTCTTCGTAGCTGCGGCGCCGCTGCTCGGACCACTCCCACGCATCGCGCATCAACAGCAGGTCGCCCGGCTCCGGCTCGCCCCGGCTCAGTCGATCCCACGCCTCGGCCACATGGGCCAGCCGGTCGAGCGGACGCCAGCGCGGCTGACCGGAATCCGGGTCGGTCAGCAGGATCTCGTCCTGCATGAGCAGCCGCTTGATCTGGCGCACATTGTCCGGAGTGAGGTCCGGGACCCGGCTCGGCAGCTGGTGGGCGACCGTGTCGGCGATGACGTGCGGTGGCACACCCGCGTCCAGCCAGTCGTACACCTGCCGCAGTACTTCGCGGCGCGCGTCAGCCTCCGGATCCTTGCGGCTGAATCGGAGTTCGGGGTCGGCGAGCTGGGCCCTGACCTCGTCGATCAACGCCCGGCGTCGGGTATCGGCGTCGCCGGGCAGGCGGGCGGCCGCGTCGTCGAGGGCGTCCTCGAGGGCGCCGACCATCTCCCGAGCCTGCGTCCGCTGATCCGCCACACGCTGATCCCGCACGGCTTGCGCGATCGCATCGGCATCGCTCGCGGTGCGCAGGAACCGCTCGTATTGATCGTTCGCCCAGCTCTGTACCTCGGCCCAGGCGGCCCGGCGAGCATCGCGGCGATCGCGCATCTGCGCCGAATCGTTCGGGTTGGCGACCACGTCGGCACGGTCAGGCGCGTTGACGAACGGCTGCTCCGGCGAGCTGAATCGGCGGAGCAGCCGCTTCCGCTTGAAGCCGGGGCTGATCCGGTGCGGATTGTCCGAATCCGAGAACCACGACCAGCCCGAGAACTTCACCAGTTCCACCGTGAGCCGCAGCAGGTTGGACGCCGCTTCGGGCACCGGATTCGCGTGACTCTCCAGGCCGGGGTCCAGTGGCGGACCACCGGGCAACCTCGGCAGGAAGCCCTCGTTGATGCCGGGGCCGGGCGTACCACCGAAGAACCCGTCCGTGACGGCCGCCTGAGTCGGACTGACGCCGACACTGCTCACGCCTTCGGGCAGCGGCCTGCCTTCGAACTGCTCGGGGCGGTCGTCGGAGCCGCGCCGATTCTCCCACCGGGCGCCTTCCGGGTTGACGCTGTGCCAGGTCCCGTCGGACGAACGCCACTGCACGACATCCAGATGCGTGCGCTCGCCCCGGCCGTCCCGGTTCGTGAAATCGATGGTGGTGCGCCGCACCTGTGGTCCGTCGTCGGGCATGGCATCGACGCGCGCATTGCCCTCGCGGTCGGCGGTGATCCTGCGGAACTCCACCGTGGCGCGGTCGCTGGTGAGGGCCCTGACCACCGCGTCGCTGGTGCTCAGCGCGTGTTGCAGGGCGGCATCGTGGTCGGTGAGCCCGCCGTCACGCGGCATATAACCCAACTGATCGCGCGGGCCGTAGACGATGATGCGCGGCGGTTCGCCGTCCACGAGCCCGACGTCTCTGGTGTGCATCCGGCCACCTTTGCCCTCGATGTCGGTGCGGGCCGCACCGGCCACCAGCGCCATCTCATCCTGCAGGCGGCCGATCCGATTGTGTGCCTCGTTCACATCGCGGGCGGCGGTGGCGAGGGTGTTGATCTCGTCGGCGCGACGCCCGGGTTGGCTGTCACGCAGCTCGTCGATCGTGGCGGCGAGGTTCTCCGGGCTCAGCGCGGCCTCGTTGATCGCGCCGTCGGCGTCGACCAGGCCGAAGCGCTGCGCCAGGTCGTCGCGCATCGCGCGGTGCGGCTTGATCCGCAGCAATTCGGCGGCGCGGCGACGGGCCAGCCGATCCAGTTCGGCGGCGGCCTCAGCCCTCGGCGGCCGACCGTCGATGGCGCCGCTGGCCTCGAGTCCGGCGATCTGACGGTCGACGGCGGCGAGGTCTTCGCGCAGGTCGATGACTCGGCGAGCGGCATCGTCGAGCTTGGCGGCGGCCTCACGCCGATGCGCCTGGTCGGCCTGCGAGCGCCGCTCGTTGACCTGCCCGCCTGCTTCCTCGCCGATCGCCGCGACCCGGGTGGACTGCGACGCCGCCTCGTCCGCCAGCCTGCGCATCGTCTGCGCGAGGTCGGCCCGGGTACCGACGGCCCGTTCGGCATCGACGATCCCCATCAGTCGCGTGACCCGATCGTCGCGCTTGGCCCGCCAGAACTCGGTCTCCCGCGCCAACTGGTTCCGCTCGGCCATCAGCCGGTCGTACTCGGCCTTGGCCCACGCGTCGGCCGCGGCGATATCCGGTTGCGACGCAGGAGGATCCATCATCCACGCCGCACGCGGATCGGTCGGCGACGGATCGGTCGGCGATGCCGGGTCATCCATCATCCAGGCACGACGCGGATCCGTCGGCGACGCCGGATCGTCCATCATCCAGGCACGACGCGGATCTACTGGCGGCGAATCAGACTGCGACGCAGCATCATCGGCCATCCAGGCCAGACGGGGGTCAATGGGAGGCGAATCCGACTGCGACGCCGGATCATCCAACATCCACGCACGACGCGGGTCCACTGGCGGCGAATCAGACTGCGACGCAGCATCATCGGCCATCCAGGCCAGACGAGGGTCAACGGGAGGCGAATCCGACTGCGATGCCTGGTCGCCCAGCATCCACCCGCGACGTGGATCGATCGGCGGCGAGGCAGGATCATCGACCATCCACGCTCGCCGTGGGTCCACCGGCGGTGTGACAGGGTCATCCGATGTCCGCCCACGGCCCGGGTCCAACGGCGACGAATCCAATTGCGACGCCGGATCACCCAGCATCCACCCACGACGCGGATCCGTCGGCGACGAATCCGAGCGCGAAGCAGGGTCCATCATCCAGCTCACGCGTGGATCCGGGATGGGGCGGCCGGGGTTGTCCTCGCCCATCAGGTCGAGCCCCCGGCGATTCGGCGATTCGGGGTCCGGGCGAAGGTGCGGGTATTCCGGCGATGCCCCCTTCTCGGGCAGCGTGCGTAGTACTTCGGCATGGAACGCGGCGAAGTCACCGCCGTTGGCGAGGGTGGCCACCAGCGCCGCGTGGATCGCGTCCGAGCGCACGAACCCGAAACTGTTGCCCGAAGGATGTGCGCCGAAGCCGACACCCTCCAGTACCTGCCGCGTCATCGGCGGGGCATCCCAGAGGAAGACGTCCCCCGCTTGATCGCGATAGTTGCGCAACCACTCGGTCACCCGGTCCACGTCGCCGAGATCGCGCACGTAGACCACGACGGCGTCGGGCCGGGTGGCCAGCGGGCCCGCCACCTTCGCGGTTTTGACGCCAGGGTGGTCGTCATCGAGGATCAAGTCGCGCACGAGGTTTCGCATCAGCTCGGGCGCGGCATCCATGCGGGGGTTCACGTACACCCGGTACCCCGGCGAGAAGTCGGCACCCGGTCGGCTGAAGTGCAGGAAGTGGAAATCCTGCCCGACGGAATCGACGTCTTCGGGCAGGAGCATCCCGCGCCGATCCGGCGCCTGGATATACGCGTACCGAAGCTCGGGATTGTTCACCAGCAGGTCGGTGATGGCACGCAGGTAGCCGGCGGGGTCGGAGGTCACATTGGGCGCGTGCGCGAGCGCGTACTGGTTGTACACATCCATGGCGTTGCGCACCGAGTCCCGGCGGTCCCAGACTTCCCGGACGAAGGCGTCGAGGCTCTCGCGCGACAGGCTCGGCGGTTCGAGACCTGCCTGCTGATACAGCGCGTCGCGCAGCTCGAGCAGTTCCTCGAACGACAGATCGGGCCGGTCGGCGCGCAACTCGTCGAGCGAACGCGGCGGCCCGCCGGCATCCGGGCTCTCGCCCAGCGCGATCCCGTCGACAACAGGCCCGAACGGAGCGTCACGCGGGAGATCGGGATTGCGCCCGGCCTCGTATGCCTCATCGGGACTATAGAACCGCGGCTCCTGCGCGGGCTGACGCGGATCTGGTTGCCGCCCTGGCGATTCCGCCGAGTTACGCGGATCCGGCTGCGGCCCCGGCGATTCCGCCGAGTTACGCGGATCTGGTTGCCGCCCCGGCGACTCCACCAAGCCACGCGGATCCGACTGCCGCCCCGGCGACTCCACCACGCCACGCGGATCAGGCTGCCGCCCCGGCGACTCCGCCGAGTCATGCGGGCCGGGCTGCCGCGCGTGCGGCTGCCCCGGATTGCGCGAGTCAGGTTGCTGTGCAGGTGATTCCGGCAGGCTGTGCGGGGCGGGTGCGGGGTTGTCGGTACGTGGTGTGGGTCCAGCGCTGTTCGGGTCAGCGGATGACCATTGCAGGCGGGGGTCAGCGGCGCGCGGCGGCACGACGTTGCCCTGGGAATCCATCAGGAGGGCCGAGACCGAGCGCAGGTCCGGTGGGGTGGGGCGCGGATAAGGGTGGCGCGCACCGGTTTCGGGGTCGAGTATCTCGACGCGGTGCTGGCCGGTCGCCGGATCGAGGCCGACGACCATGGCGTAGGGCGCGCCGCCGACGACGAGCCCTTGGCCGGGGCTCACGAACTGGTCGACCACGAAGGCGCGCGGACCGGCGCCGCGGGCGATGTCGGCGGGATCGGTGTCGCGGGCCATCCGCATCAGCTCGTCGACGATCCCCTGGTGCCGTGGCCGACCGGCGCCCGGGTCGGCGTAGTCGTGCAGCGGGCCGCCGAGGGCAGCCTCCAGATCCGCGCGTGACCGGCCGTCCTCGCCCATCCGGTCCGTGCGCAGGTCGCCGAAGTCGCGGGGTGCTCGCGGCGGGTCCGCAGGCTGATGCGCGCCGTCGGCGACCGGTCCGGTGGTGTTGCCGGGCCGGAATTCCTTCCATTTGCCACCGACCAATTCGGCGGGCTCGTCGGGTTCTGGATAGACACCGACTTCCTTGGTCGGCGCGTGCACCTTCGCACCGAGCAGGTCGGCGAGTGCCTTCGCGAAGCTGCCGTCGGCACCGCTGTGGCAGGAGAGCAGCCGCACCGGCGTGCCGCGAACGTATTTCGGGTTGCTCAGGATCGCCTGGGCGATCAGCTCCACATCGACCCGACCCGCCTTGCCCGGAATCGGGTGCCCGTCCATGCTTCCGTGCAGGACAACGTCGTGCGCACCCTCATTGCGCACGTTGTCGCGCACATTGTGCGTCTTGGTGTCGTTGCCGATGGACGTGGCGGTCGGCGTGTGGACCACGCCCTGACCGTTGGGCAGCAAGTACGCGTAATCGGTTCTGCCGTCAGCGATTCCGTCGTCAGCCTCGCTGCTCCGGTCGGCACCGTCACCGCGACCGGCATCGTTGCCGCGACCCGCATCGTTGCCGCGGTCAGCACCATCACCGCGGCCCGCATCATCACCGCGGCCCGCATCATCACCGCGGCCCGCATCGTTACTGCGGTCGGCGCCGTCACCGCGACCGACGCCATCGGCAGGCGCACCCGGATCGCCGATCGGAACGCGGGCGCGTCGACGCGCGGGATTCGACGGCGCGTTCTCTCCGGGAACGAGCGGCACGATCGGCGCCACCGCCTCATCGATAGGCGCGGCCCGCCCCGTTTCCCCGTTGTCCGCACCATCGCGCGATTTCGTCGCCACGTCGTCCGCACCCTCGGCGCGCACGGCGGGCTGGTTGTCCGCACCATCGCGCGAGCTCGTCACCACGTCGTCCGCACCCCCGGCGCGCACGGCGGGCTGATCATCCGCACCATCGCGCGAGCTCGTCACCGCATTCTCGGCACGATCGGCGCGCACGGCGGGCTGATCATCCGCACCATCGCGCGAGCTCGTCGCCACGTCGTCCGCACCCTCGGCGCGCACGGCGGGCTGATCATCCGCACCATCGCGCGCGCTCGTCACCGCATTCTCGGCACGATCGGCACGCGCGGCAGGCTGATCATCCGCACCATCGCGCGCGCTCGTCACCGCATTCTCGGCACGATCGGCGCGCACGGCAGGCTGATTGTCCGCACCGGTCAGCCCCTCGTCGGCGAGCCCCGCGCGACTGTCGGGGTGGCCAGCCGCATCGTCGGCACCGGCTCGTGACGCCGACGATTCTCCGGTCACCGGCATCGAGTCGGGGGTGGGGCCGACGATCCCCGCACCCGAGAGGCCATCCGCCCCGGCACCTTGAATCAGATCCCCGGCCGAACCCCGACTCGGAGTGGAAGAGGTTGGCGCACTTCGTGGTTCGCCGCCAGTTGCAGCCTGGGAGGCGGGCGCTTGGTTACCCGGCGCAGCAGGATTCGGACTGCCCGCCGTCGGCGCCGAGCTGCCGACGGCCGGAGTCGCACTGCCCACCGCGGCCGGTGCCGGGTTGCCCACAGCAGCCGGGCTCCCCACCGCGGTGAGAGGAGCGGCGGCAGCTACCGGAGCGTGCGCCAACTCGCCGGGCGTTGCCGCGGTGACCGGCGCGACGGAGTCAGCGGCACCACGCGAACCGAGGTCTGCGCCCGACAGCCCGTTCTCCCCCAGCGGAACACCGGCCCGCTGCGCACCATTCGGATCCCCGGCCTGACCGACCGACGAATCAGGCTCCGCCCCATTGCGATTCGTCTCCGACGACGCGCCTTCGGCACGATCATCACTCCCCGCCCGATCGCCTTCGGCTCGAGCACCCTCAGCACGAGCACCGTCCGCACGAGCACCGTCCCCTTGAGCACCGTCCGCACGATCGCCCTCAGCCCGGGAATCCTCGCCGCCTCGCTGACTGCCGGCCAAGTCCTCACCCTGACCCGCCCTGGAAACAGCACGATCGTCCCCCGCCGAAGCGGCCGGCTTCGCTGCGCCGCCCTCGGATTCACCGATGGACGCCGCGGCAGCGGGACGCACCGAAGACCCGTCGTTGCTACTCGACCCGAGCCCGGACGGACCACTGGCCCTCGGCCCGTCCTCGCGAGTTCCCGCGGCGGTGTCATCACCATCGCCTTCCGCGAGCCCGGCACGGCTCCCCTCACCCACCCCGGCCTCGTCGTCGGCACGCGTCGGACCACCCTGCGCGGTGTCATCGTCGTCCGCGCGCGAACCCGCACCGAGCGCGCCGTCGTCACCCTCGCCGGCACCTCGCCCCTCGGGCGAGCCGATCCCGGCGATCTCATCGATCTGCGCCCGCAGACTCGGCCCGTCCATCGTGTCGAGGCCGAGCGTGGGGACGCCCTCGCGGGTGCGGTAGGCATGCGCGCCGGTCCCGCTCAGGCTGGACAGCAGCCCGTTGGACACCCCCGCCGTCAACATCAGCGGATCATGATTCTTGGGGTTGGCGGCGTGCGCGGCCCGATCCCAGGCCGCGTCCCATTCTTCCTGGTTCTTCGCGTCGTGCAGGTCGATGGCCAGCTGGGTGCCGATGGCGGCGTAGTTGCCCGCCTCGGCCCCGACGAAGCCTGCCGTCGGCCCCGTGATCGCGGCCTTGAGCCACCGGTTCATCTGCGGGCCGAGGATGCGGTCGCTCATGAGCTCGCCCGCGGGCCCGGCGAAAGCGCCGCCGATCGCCGAGCTCACCATGGTGACCAGCAGCTGGCGGTCGTTGATCTCGTCGCGGTGCCCCTGGCTCACCTGCCAGGCCTGGGTACCGAGTTCCTGCATCGTGCCGAGGGTCAGGTCGATGGCCACATGCTTGGCGAGGAACTTCAGGATGGTCTTGACGAAGGCGTTGCGGCCGAAGCGGATGAGGGCACGCGTGGCCGCCTGCCCGATGATCCGCACCGCCAGCCGCGTCGCCAAGATCGCGGCGGCGTTCAGCGCGGGCGAGGCAGGCGTCGGCGGCACCCAGCACAGGGCGATCTCGAGCGCCAGCAACGCCAGCGACGAGTAGAACATGATCTTCGTGTACTCGACCTCGGTGCCGGTGTTGAACACCGATTCGCCGACCGAGTCGAAGTACTCGGCCAGCTTCTCCAGCGACTGATCCTTTTCGGACCCGTCGCCGCTGCGCATCGAGTTGAAGTCCTTGATCATCTCCTCGACGCCCTTGCCGAACGGATAGGCCGTCAGCGAGGCCGCTTTCGCGTCGTCGATGTCGTCGAGGATCCCGCGCAGTTCCGCCGCGGCCGCCTTCCAGTCCTCGGCGAGACCGAACAGCTCGTCTTCGTTCCCCTCGGGCCACTCCATGCCGGCCGGATACTTGAGCCAGCCCAGCTCATCGGGAAGATAGATCATCCGTGGTTACGCGAGGTCACCAGCTCGAGTCGGTCGCCGAACCCGACCGATCCGGTGCTCCGAGTAGCTGGTCGCCTTCCGAAATCTCCTGCCGCTCAGCGGAATCAGGGGCCGCGAGGGAGGCCTCCACGGCCTCGGGAACGATGAGATCAGGCATGTCGGCGACGAAGTCGGTCAGTTTCGGCAGCCGCGAACGGCTTTCCTGCAGCGGTGCCATCATTTCCTGGGTCAGCCGGGCGACCTCGGCCGCTGCCTGCTGCGCGGCTTCGGTTGTCGCCCTGGCGATCTCGGGGTAGGTGAGATCGTCGATGTTGTCGCTGAACTTGGTCTCGATCACCTTGTAATCAGCGTTCACCGACACCGTCACCCGCTTGCGGACCGTCGCGCTGGCAATGATCTTGGCGCGGTCGCGCTGCACCTGCGCGATCGAGCGCATCTGCTCCTGCACACCTTCGATGATGTCGGCGAGCTGGGCCTTTGCCTGTTCATTCGTCATGATCGATCGACCCCCGGATCAGCGCAAGCCGTCGTAGTTGCCCTTTTCCATCTGCTCGAGCAATCGGGCAGACTCCAGCTGCCCGGCGGACATCGTGCCCATGTTGCCCGCGATGGTCGCGGCGCTGTCGGTGGTGTTCTTCTTCGACGCCTCGTAGCCGTTGTCGGCGTCGCCTTTGAAGAAGTTCTGGCCCAGTGTGTCGTTGCCCCAGCAGGTGCCGCGCCGCTCAGCTGCCGCGTCGAGCCGGCTGATGACGCCGTTGATCTGGTCGCGAACCGAACCGGTCTTGGCGGCCGCCCTGCGGAACAGCAAGGGTTCGTACTCGAACTTCTCCACCATCGCGTTCGTGTCCCTCCAGCGTCAACGCACCGTTCCACAATTCGTTTGCTGCGCAAAAGAATGACAGGGGTGAGCGAATCTTTCGTGACGCCAACGTGAATGGAGGGTTCCCACCGCGTGATCGCTACGCAATGGGCGGTGGCGCGATCAGCCGAAGTAGCGCAGGAGCGCGTCGTAGAACGTCTGGTCGTCCTCGACCGCCGGTGGGGTGTAATCGATGGACCGCACGTAGTCGACGAAGTCGGCCGGGATCTCCAGGGGTTGGGCGGCCAGGTACTCGACGGAGTCCTCGCGCCAGACCCACACACCGTCGGAGTTCAACGACGAACCGCCGGGGATCCACCGGTCCTGCTCGAACAGGTGCGACACCGCCTCCATCACATCGAATCCGGCCGGTGGATTGCGCAGGTAGGCGATGATCTCGGCGCGGTCGGGCAGGACCTGGTCGGTCGTGGACTCGGCGATCGAGGGCAGTTCGTCGTGCTTGCCGCGGAACATCTCCCGGTACATGCCAACGGGTTTGAGGATCACTGGGTCACATCCTGGATCAGGGTGCCCGCAGCGTCCCACTTGCGCCGCGCGCGCAGTCTGCCGGTTTCGTCGTAGACGTCGATCTGTTTGACGGTGCCGTCCGGGTACCACTCGCGCCACTCGCCGATCGCCCGGTTTCGCGAGGCTGTCCCGTCGGATTGGGGTGAACCGTCGGGGTAGAAGCCCTGGGACGGGCCGTCTTCCATGCCGTCGACATAGGTCATCAGGGTGAACAGCGAGCCGTCGTCGTACAGCTCGACCATCTCCCCGGTGAACAATTCGCCGCGGTAGTACATCAGACCGTCGGGGCCGGTCGCGTCGGCCTCCGGGTCATCCGTGTCGATCCGCCGGGTCATCGATACCTGCCTTCCGTTCGCTGCGTTCCTACGGTGTCACAACCGCGGCGACCGTCGCATCCGGCGTGGTGGCGCCGACGACGGTCAGCTGGAACAACGCGCCGTCCACGTCGAAATCGCCGTCGAACACCTCGGCCAACGAGGCGCGGGTGACCACGCCCGCCTCGGCGTCGGCGACCAGTCGCCGCGCGGCCGCGTGCTGGGATTCAGTGGGCTCGTCGGCCAGCAGACCGGCGATGATGCCCGCGACGATGTCGGCCGTCCACATACCGGGCACCGCCTCGGCAAGGTTGCCGGCGCCCGGGGAATCCGCGCGATACCAGTGCCCGTCAGCCCACCAGTAGCAGAACGAGAGCAGGCCGGAACTCGTGCGCGCGTTCAGCACCGGGTCCGCCACCCACGCCGGGGCGCCGCGATACAGATCGGGCGACTCGGCACCGTCTTGATAGACCGCCGCCAAGGCCGGGGCGTTCCACACCCCGCCCGAGAGCACCGCCCGGTCCCCCGGCAACGCCTGCAAGGTGGACCCGCTGCGGCGCGCGCCCTCGAAAACACAGGTCGACGGCGCCACCCGCGGACCCCACATCGACCCGACCGCGACGAACCCCGCCGCGATCACCGCCCATCTCCGGACCAGCACCGGGAAGTCCGGGAATTCGGTGTCGGTGCCGCATCGCAGCGGCACCCGTCCGGTCGCCTCGTCATCTCTGGCCTGCGCCGCCGCCAGTCGCGGCGGACGCGACTGTCTGCCGCCGTGCCCCACATAGGCGGCCAACCACAATGGCACCTGCGAACGCGGATACGCCGTGAGGTCGGCGCGATAGACCTCGGGTGCGAACAGTTGATCGTCGGGGAAGGGTTCGTCGCCGTAGTCGTAGTCGACTTCGAGCTGTCCCTCGTCGGTGAGGGTCATCAGGAAACGCCACCACGGGCCGTCGCCGAGCGAAGCCGACAGATGCCGGTGCTCGCGCACCGACGCCAGGACCGACTCGGTCGGGAAAACCCGCGCCACCCGATCGTTGTCATCGGTGAAGACCAGCGCCGTCGACTCGCCCGCCACGGTCATCGAGAACGTCGCCTGCACCCGGCGCCAGCCCGGTGGCCCGAGTTCGGCTGTCTCGCGGGCGATCCGGCGACTGAGCTCAGCGGCGGTGTCCAGTGGCGACAGGGTGAATCCGACGTCGGGCGCGGCTGTCGCTTCGGGCGCGGGGACCGTTTCGGGTGCTGTGGTCGTCTCGGCGTCAGGTGTCATCGCGTCAGTGCTCGGCGTGGTCATCGGTGCTCCTCCCAGATCGGCATCTCCCGCTCAGCCACCGAAGATCGTGGCCCGGCGAACCGGGTCGGCCATGACATCGCGGACCATCAGTCCCAGATCCATCTCCGGCGGCAACGACCAGTAGATCAATTCGCAGCGCACGACACCGGCGACGACGACCGCGAGCCTGGTCTGTCGTTGCTGCGACTGCGCCCACTCCACACTCACCGGCCCATCCAGCTCGATCCGCTGCCCACCGACCCGCAGACCCAGCCGGCCCGCGTCCCGGTAGAACACCACGAAGACATTACCGAGATCGGCGAAGAAGCCACCGAGCGCGAGCCCGCCACCGGCCGACGCGAACAACGAACCGGTCGTCGGATCGAACTGCGCCGGTCCCCCGTTGCCGAAGTAGGGCTGCACGAAAACTGGTGTATCAGTGGGACTTTCCGGATGGTACGGACGCTCGGGTGTTCGTCCGGCCCGGCGCCCGCCGCCTTGCTGAGGCGACATGGGCATCATGGGCGGCATCATCGGCGGCTGGGCTCCCGGCTGGTACTGACCGCCGGCCGATGCCTGCGGTACCGCGGACCCGGAATTCGCGGGGGTGTGCCACGGCGGATAAGCGGGCAGCGAGGAACCGCCCTGGCCCGTCGCGCCATAGCCGTTTCCGGTCGGCGGTTGTGCGTAGCCGGGGCCGCCCCCTTGATAGTGCGGAGGTTGGCCGACCGGTGCCTGATAGCCCGAGCCATTCTGCGGGTAGGACGGAACCTGGCCGGTCGACGGATAACCCGAACCCTGCGGCAGCCCGGTCGATGGATAGCCCGAACCTTGCGGTCCGGTGCCTTGCGGGCCTTGTGGCAGCCCGTTCTGCGCATAGTCGGGCCCCTGCGGATAGCTGGGATTCGCCGACTGCGGCCGGCCGGACGGATACTGCGGGGCAGGTGGCTGCTGTGCGTACCCGGGAACCTGCGGCGAACCGTGCGGGTACTGCTGGCCGGCCGGCTGCGGATAACCGGTTTGCGACGGCTGTCCGCCCCCCTGACCGTATGGCGGTTGTCCGTAACCCGACTGCGCAGACGGGCCGCCGGAGCCGTGCGGCTGACTCGAATCATGCGGCGAACGTTGACTGTTCGGCTGAACTTTACCCGACTCGGCACCGCCCCCATCGTGATTCCGGATCGCCGACTCGGGCACCGGCCAGCGCACCGGGTCGCCGGGCAACGGAACCGACAGTTCGTACTCGTATTCGTGCGGCGGATGCGGAATGTGCGAGCGCATCGCGTGCGGGGGCACGCCACGTCGGTCGGTGGCGGTGCCGTCGTCGCGGATCGACTCGGAGTCCGGTGGCGGGTCGTCGCCGTCGGCCGGGTCGTGATTGTCGGTGCCATCGGGTTCGTCCGGCGTGAACCGCTGGTCGGGCAGGTCTTCGGCACGGGCGGCAGCCTCGGGCGTACCGAGGTGGCGCCCGTCGAGTTCGTCGAAACGCCGGGCGATCTCGCGCTGGGCGGCATCGAGGTCACCGGCGATGCGGGCCCGCTCGGCCATGTCGGTGCTCACCCGATCGAGGTGATCGAGCAGTTCCTGATGCACCGCTTCGGCTTCGGCCGCACGACGGTCGAACTCCGCGTCGATGCGCGCGAGTTCGCGGGCGAGCACGGTGTCGATCCGGCTGCGGACATCGGCTTCGGGCGCGGCACCGGCGATGTCGTTGATCGCGGCGATCGGCGCACTCAGCGCCTGCCGGACCTGCTCCATCCGCTCGATGGTGCGGCGCAGATCCGCGTCGGCCTCAGCGGTGAGCAGCCGGTGGTGCTCGTCGAGTGCGGCCAGCTCTTGATCGACGGCCGCCTGGTAACGCGACGCAGCCACCCGACTGTCGTCCGCGGGCAGGCCGCCGGATTCGGCCTGCGCACTGCCGGAGTCGGCTCGATCGCGGCCGTCGGCATCGGCGCGGCCGTCAGCATCGCCGCGACCATCAGCATCGCCGCGACCATCAGCATCGCCGCGACCATCAGCATCGCCGCGACCATCAGCATCGCCGCGACCATCGGAACCCATCCAGTCGACGCCGTCGCTCTGGTCGCTGGGCGGCAGAGCATCGCGCGGTGCGGTATCGCCGCGCGAGAGATCAGGGCCTGCCTGCTGGTCGGGCTGGTCGCCGGAGTCGCGCAAACGTTCGGTCAATCGGCCGAGCAGCCCACGGCGCTCCAGCGAGTCCAGGCTCGCGTTGCCGTCCTGCAGGATCCGGGTGACGGCGGCCTCGATGGTGTCGGCATCGCTGACCCAGCTGTCCGGCAGCACCCGGCCGATCACATCGGAGGGATGCCCCTGCGCGGTCGGCGGCGCCAAGCGCCAGTTGCCGTCACCGTCGCCGACCAGCCACAGCGTGAACGGGCGCCCGCCGAGTTCGACGGTGCGCGCTTCGTACTGTGGTGTCGGTCGCGGCGGGTGCCCGTCCCGCGGTGGCATCGTGAGCTGGCGGGTGTGCAGTTCGTGCGCGACAGCGGCCGGGTGGGCCGGCCCGTACCGATCGGGTTCGGCGGCGTGCATCTGGTGACCGATCGCCGTGAATTCGTCCGCGAGCATCGAGACCTGCACGCGGCGGCGCCCGTGCAGGAAGCTGTCGGCGAACACACTCTGATCCTGGAAACTGTTGGGGCCCAACTGCTTCAGCCAGTCGTCGAACCCCAGCCGGATCCGCCCCTCCCCGCGCAGGCTCAGGTAGCGCGCCAACGCGTGCGCCACGGCTTCGTTGCGATCGGGAGCACGGAACACCCCCTCGGCCAGCGACGCGGGAATATCGCGCAGCGAGGGCCGCCCACCCGGACCGACCACCGGCAACTCATAGCTTAGCCGATGCGATCGGTCCCAGAGCACATTCGAGTATTCCGGGTGATCGATGGCCAGATCGGTGAGCACCCGCAGATGCTCACCAGCGGGCGCGACGACCACCAGGCGGCGGTCGGAGTCCCCCGCATACGGCGAGGCGACCGCGACATAGTCGGTCAGGCGGTGCACCTCGGGATGCCGTTGCAGGTATCGGTCGAGCGCCTGGACGGCCAGCGCGTCATCCGCCGCGAGGTCGGCCGGCACCGCGTCGGCGAGCGCGACCGGACCGTCGGCGCGCAGCCGGTCGGCACTCGCGTCGACCGGCCGCGGACGACCCCACCGCGGCTCACCGTCGTGCAACCCACCGTGCACCAGATCCATCGCGACCTGCGCGGTATCGATGCCTGCCTTATCGAGGTAGCGACGCACCGCGGCACGACCGGCGTCCGCGGCGACCCGCTCGGGTGCCGGCGCGTCGGGCTTACGCTCCGCGGCCCGCTCGGCTTTACGCAGGGCTTTGTCGTGGGCGGCGGCGTAGGCACGTTCGGCGGGACCGACCGGGATGTACTCCCCTGCCACGCGCAACGCTCGGAAGGTCTCGATCTCGGTCGTGAACTGATCGGCGAGCCGGTCGCGGCGCTGCGGGGTATCGCGGGCGATCGCGGCCGGATCACCCGGCTGGTCACTGACCGGAATCCCGTGTGCCCGATCCCAATTCGCGCCGTGATGATCGGCGAGACCGCGACCGTCGACAGTCGCCGGCTCGGCGATCGACGCACGCACCGCACGCACACCCGCTCGATGGGCCGCGCCGTGCACAGCGGACGGCGTCGCGGTCATGTCCTTGCCGATCCGCGCGGCCAGCTCGGACGCGCGCTGATACTCCGCGGCGTAGGTGCGTGCGATGGCGTCGCCCTGTGGCACAACGGGATTGCCCTCGTCGCCGCGGGTGAACGCCCACGCCAGCCCGTGCGCTTCGGCCGCGCGATCGAGCATCGTCGCGACGTATTCGTCGCGCGACATCCGCAACCGTTCGACGCCGTTGTCGCCGAAAGTCCTTGTCAGGTCGACGATCATCGCCGCCATGACCAGTTCCCTCGCCTGGTCGCCCCGTTCACCGTTGCGATCGAGAACGGTCTCGTTGGTGACCGGGTCGTACCCGATCCTGGCGTCGGGCTCAACGCTGTAGCGGATCGCCACGGCATTGTCGGCGAGCACCTGCGCCGCCCAGCGTCCGACCGGGTCGCCGCCCAGTTCCTCGAAGGCGCCGCGCAGCTTGCGCTCGCCGATACCGTCGAGCTGCGGCGGCATCCGGTGCTCGACGAAGCCCGAGCGTGGTGCCGGTTCGGCGGGAGTGTGGGTGGCCGATGCGTCACCGACGTAGAGCACACCCGTCGCGTCACCGTGCACGGTCACCGGCACACCGAGATCAGCGCGAACCGCCGCGGTGACATCGCCGACCAGCTGTGCGCGCGCCGCGACGACTTCCGCGTGCCGGTGCGTGAGCGCGTCCAGGACGTGCACTTCTTCGGTGAGGTGCGGCATGAACACGTGGCGAATACGTTCCAGCAGGAGATCCGCGGTTTCGCGTCGACCGGGTCCGAGCTCGTCGTCGCGGATGTTCATCCGCTCCTGCAGCCTGGAAGCCACTCGCTGCCAATCGGTTTCGATCCGATGCAGTTCGCGGACCGTCGCCGCCTGCGCGCGCACCAAGCCGTCGACGGCGCGGGCGTGCGCCGGCGTCGACGGTACGTACTCGCGCAGTCCGGGCGGCGGGGTGTGCGCGAGTGCGTTGTCCCATTCCCGGCCTGCGATATCCCGGAAACTCCGACCGCCGTGCGGGAAGTCGGCCGCGTCGAACCGCTCGCCCGCCAGCAGACGGTCGGCGCCCGCGGACCGGGCGAGATCGAGGAGCCGGTCGCCGTCGATAGTCGGCTCGGCGGTGCGGGCCGCGGCGACTGCCTCATCGAACGCCGCGAGATAGGAGGCTTCCAGGTCCTGCCGGTAGTCGCTGTCGATCAGGTCGCGCAGCGGTGCCGCCGACACGTCGTAACCGGCGTTCGACATTTCGCGATGGAACTCCGCCTGCCTACCGAGCGCCATCGCCTCCGCCCGCAACCTGGCGTCGATGTGGGCGTCGCGGTCGAGGCCGGCGATCCGGGCCGGGGCCACCTCGAGGTCGCCGGCGAGCACCGCGTCGGCCAGCACGCCCGCCCGGATCACGCCTGCTCCCTGCGCGATCTGGCTGCGTCCCTCGGCGCCGATCACCACCGCCATCGTGCGGCCGTCGAAGTGGTCGGCACCGCCGGCTTCGAGGGTTTCGGGCGTGAAGCGGATCGCGGCGTCGGCGGCGGCCAGCGATCGCACCGCCCGCGTGCCTAGATCGCTGTGCGCGAGGACATCCCGGACTTCCGCGGCCGCGATGTCGGTGGGGCTCGTCCGCCACCTCGCCGGTTGACCCGCGTTGTCCTCGCCGTAGCGGGGTCGCGGTTCGGGGTCGCCGCCCATCCAGTCGATGTCGTCGCCGGGTGTGCGGCTGTGGTCGGCGGGCGGGGTCTTCGGCGGCTCGTCCGGGTTCGCGGGGGTTCCCGCGTCCGGCTCCGGGTCGTCGCCGTCGTCCTCGCGTGCCCGGTCGGGTGACTCCGCGCTCGGATGCTGCTGCGCGGCGTCGAATTCCCGCATCATCCGCAGATGTTCCGCCTGTGCGGTGAGCTCGTCGGCGACCTGTTGCAGGTGATCCAGCGCCGCCCGATGCGCGGCCTCGGCCCGCGCCTGAAGTTCCTCGAATCCGGCTGTCATCCGGTCGATTTCGCGAGCGCGCGCGGCATCGATGAGCGCCGTCGCGTCGGGCCGCCCATCGAGCCCGACCACCGGATCACGCAGCCCATCGAGCACTTCGGCCAGCCGGTCGAGCCGGCGCGCCGAATCCGCATCGGCATGCTCGGCGATCTGACGCTGCGACTCGGTGAACAACTCGAGCTGCCGGGTGGCCGCGTCGCCGAACCGAGCAGGCACGGGCCTGTTGTCGGCCGCTGGGTCAGCGCTGTTGTCCGGCGGCGTCGGACCGGGTTCGGCTCGACGCGGCGGCGTCGAATCAGGATCGACCGAACTGCTCGGCGTCCCAGCGACCGGGTCAGGCGTTGCCGCCGGACCACTCGGGAGCGCCGGTCCGGACGGAGTTGCCGGTCCGGACGGGAGCGCCGGTCCAGGCGGAGTTGCAGGTCCAGGCGGAGTTGCAGGTCCAGGCGGAGTTGCAGGTCCAGGCGGCGGCGCAGGTTCCGGCGTTGGCGCCGGTCCGGACGGCAGCGCAGGTCCCGACGTAGGCGCCGGTCCGGACGGCAGCGCAGGTCCCGACGTAGGCGCCTGCCCAGACGGCAGCGCAGGTCCAGGTGTCAGCGCCTGCCCGGGCGGAAGCGCAGGGTCGCGCGGCGGCGTGGGGTTGGACGGCGACGTCGGGTCGGGCTGGTTCGGGTCGGGCGGGCTCGGGTCGAGCACACGTGGACCGTCGGATTCGGGTGCGTTGTCGGGCGTCGGCGCCGCGGTGGGCCGGTAGAACTCGTCGCTGAGCTGGACGAGTCGGTCGATGAGCGCGGCGCGGCGGCGGACCTCGCCACGCAGCTTGTTCAGCTCCGCTTCCAGCCCCTCGCGATCCAGTCCCGCATGCTGATCGGGATCGCCCGCGCGGAACTTCTCGTACGCGTCGTAGTAGCCCTTCTCGTCGAGCGTGGTGAGGTCGAGCCCGACCAGCAGCATCCAATCCGGATTCGGCTGCGGCCGTGGATCTCTCGAACCCTGCGTCGTATCGGCGCCGAAGGCGCGGTGGGCGTTGTCCGCCAGCAACCGGGCGAAGTCGAGTGGATCGCCGTCGGGCAGCGCGGCCGCGATCACCTCGCGCAGGGCATGGATCGCCAT
This sequence comes from Nocardia sp. NPDC059195, assembly GCF_042754695.1. Lineage (NCBI taxonomy): Bacteria > Bacillati > Actinomycetota > Actinomycetes > Mycobacteriales > Nocardiaceae > Nocardia > Nocardia sp. NPDC059195. The sequence goes on from NZ_JBHZBG010000007.1 coordinate 97,783, forward strand.
CGGGTCGAAGATCGCCAGCGGGCCGAGGCGACGCGGGTCGGCGCTGCGGTCGCCGCGCGCTACGTCGGAGTACGGGTCGAGCTCGTTCAGCTTTGCCACGTACTCTGCCAGCGCCGCCGCGACAGCCGGCTCACGGCGCTCGCGATCCCTGACCTCCGAGAGCAGCTTCTCCCAGTCCAAGGCCTCGGGATCGGGCTCGTAGTCGAACTTGTTGGTTTCCTCGTTCGCGGTGAACTTCTTCGGTTGCAGCGCATCCGCTTCCAGCCCGAGCGCAGTCGTGAGCTGCGCACGCGCGGCGTCGACGCCGTCGGGATCGATCCCGCGCAGCTTTTCGGCGTACGCCGCGAGAGCCTCGTATTGCTGCCTGCGCCGGGAACGGGGCTGACCGCGATCGGCCAGGAGTTCGCCCAACCGATCCGCGGTCAGTTCGGCGGCGGTGAGTTCGAATGTGTCGGCCAGTTTGCTGTACTTGTCACTGATCGATGTGTACTCGTCGATCGCCCGCGCGTAGCGCGCGAAATCGGCCATTCCCTCCAGCAGCGCGGCCCGCACCGCGTTGTCGACGCGCAGGTCGGCGACCGCGTCATCGATGCGGCGAACATCCAGTTGCCGATGTCCTAGCCCGAGTTCCTGTGCCACATCGACCAACTCGGTCAGCAACTCGGCGCGCGTGCGCGGCAGCGGCGGCGGCCCGCCGACGGTCGCACCGGGCTCGGGTGCCTGCACGGCCCGCCATTCGCCGTCACCGTCGCGCAGCATCGTGACCACCAGCTCGCGACCATCGCTGATCTGCCTGATCTGCCGGACATCCGGCGTCGGCGCGGGATCGAGGTGGATCGTGCCGAAGGCGTCCACCCGCGCGGTCCGGAATTCCAGCTGCAGTGTGCCCGTGGCGAGATCGTCGCCGAGCTGGGGATGGTCGGCGAGCACCTGTGCCAGCGCGCTGTCGCGGTCCAGCGTCCCTTCGATGACCAGCAGCCGGTCCGGCTGTCCTTCGCCCAGCGGTATCCGGGCGACCTGATCACCGAAGTTCGCGCCGACCACGTCGCGGGTGATCCGCAATACCGGTTCGGCCGCGGCGATGAATTCGCCGAGCTGCTCGGCCCGCAGCTGCGCCGCCGCACGCAGCTCCGCGATGATCGAATCCCGCTCCGGTCCGCGCATCGCGACCGGATCGACCTCGAAATGTCGTGCCCATGTGGCTACTTCGTCGAGCAGCTGCATGCGCCGGAACGCCTGCTCGAAGTACATGCGCTGGACCGAGTCGCCGCCTGGCTCGGTGCCGAGCTCGCGGAAAATCGGCAGCGCGTCCGCGCCGTTGCCCACCGCGCCCACGTCGATCATGGCCGTGCCGCTGCCGAAAGCGGTCATCAATTCGCGCAGGAACGTGTCTAGGTGGCTTTCGTTGTAGGCGATGGGCAACCCGGCGAGCGGAACAGGGCGGCCGGGTCCGCCGAGGTCGTCGAGCTGAGCGGGCACCGCACCCTCGGCAGGCGGCGCGGATCCTGCGATCTCCGGGTGTGGGGTACCGCCGTCGAGTGCGGCTCGCGGGTCCGGGTCGGACGTACGGACATAATGAACAGTGCTCTCGAGCTCGGCGCGGCGGCCGGCAGCCGCCAGCCCTTCGACCGCCGCCGCGTCCCGCCAGGCCAGGTAGGTCTGCTCGTCGACCACTCGGCGCACGGTCAGCGGCGACTCGTCGGGCAGGTTGAAACCGAAGCGCGCCGCCAGACCGGTCAACGAGTTGTCGGCCACGGGTAGTTGCGACGACTCGGGGGCGGGCAGCGGTTCGTCCCACCACGGGGTCTCACCGCGTCGCAGCGTCTCGGCGTCGTCGAGCGCGATCAGGCCACGAATGTCGAGGTCGTCGATGATCTGGCGTCGCAATTCGCCCTCGGCACGGTCGAGCGCGTGCAGGAGCATATTTCGTGCCTCGCCCCGGGAAATACGCTGGACGTCGAGCTGGTCGAGCGCCATCGCGCGCAGCTCTGCCGGATCGCTTTCGGTGAGCTCCGGCTCATGGACAGTGCCGTCGTCGTCGTGGACCGGCACGTGCTCGCCCGCGACTTCGGGCCGCAACGACGAGAAGCGACCCAGGATCGGTGCGTGGGCACGGCCGCGATAGAAGGTGATCGCCGTGGTGATGAAGCCGGGGCCCATGACCGCGTGACCGGCGTCCGGCGCCTCCCGGATTTCATGTTGACCTGGGTGCGCCGGCGGACTGTGCGGGGTGGGGAGCTGGTGCCCCGGCTGCAGCGCCTGCGCGCCGTCGCGCAACGGCGTGAACCCGTCGATTCCGCTCCCGGCCACGTGGTCCGGGTTCCGCCGGCCGACGAGGCCGCGCAGCCGATTCACCACCCCGCGCAACCCGGTCGCCGGCACGGGTGCGGGTGGTTCCTCGGGTGTCGCCGGTGTGTTGTCCGGCCGCGTGGCGAGTCGCCAGTTGTCGGTGCCCGCGGGCTCCACCCGCACCGGAACCGACTCACCGTCGACCGTGACATGGACGATGCCCGGCTCGTCCGCGCGCACCGGCGTCGCACCGGGTTCGCCTGGGGGAAGCGCGTTTCCGGCACCCTCGCCCGGATCGGGGGCACTCGCGGGGGCGAGTGGACGCGTCGGCGGCTTGTTCGCGCCGCCGGACTCGTCGGCCGCGGGCGGGACGTGCTCACCGTCGTCGTCATCGCGACGGCTGCCGAGCCAGTCGATGTCGTCGTCGGAGCCACGGTCGCGTGCGTCGTCGGCGCGGTCGCGTGCGTCGTCGGCCCGATCGCGCGAGTCCTCGGCCCGGTCACGTGTGTCGTCGGACCGGTCACGAGTGGTCGTCTCGTCGGACCGGGCGCGTGGTTGTTCTTGCACCGCATCGGGATCGCGCGTCGCTCTGATCTGCTCGGCCTGTGCGGCCAGTTCACGACCGAGGTGGCTGATCTGGTCGAGCGCGGCCTGATGCCGCGCCTCGGCCTGTTCGGCGCGCCGCACGGCGAACTCCGTATCACGCGCGAGCTGCTCTGCCCGGGCCGCATGACTACGCTGCGACGGCGACCCGTCCGGGTCTTGATCGAGACTGTCGCGCGCGGCCAATTCTTGTTCCACCCTGATGAGCTGATCCAGGGTTCGCGCCAACTCCGCATCGGCCTGCCCTGCGAGTTCGTCGAGCCTGGCGTTCGCCTCAGCCAGCAACGAATCAGCCTGCCGAACAAGCGAATCGGAGTTCGCGTCGACATCGGGTGCGGTGCCGGCCAGGCGAGCGAGACGATCGGCGAATTCGGCTCGGATGCGCTCCGCTTCGTCGGTGAGCCTGCGATGTTCGGCCGTCGAGGCGTCCATCTCCTGACGTGGCGTAGCGCCGGCGTCGGGTGGCCCGGTAATCGCCGGGTCCGGCTGTGGGGTGAGGATATCCAGGCCGACCAGCGATTCGATCACCCCGTCGGCATTGCGCCGCACATGATCGAAGGGGGTGAAATCGCCTGGCGGGTAACCATTCTGATATCCGGTCGCGCTCTCCGTACCGCTCAGCAGGTTGGTGCAGTTGGCGCAGCACGGCGCGAAGATCCGCACACCCTTGACGAACATCGGCGAGTTGATGATGTCGGGCAGCGCGTCGGCGTCATCGCGCAGATGACCCCACTCCGGCGTCTCCCTCAACCGAGCCCGATCGTGCAGGATCTGGTTGGTGGTCTTCACTTCGGCGTGCGCCAGCGGTTCGTCGGGGTGCGGCTGGTTGAAGGTCTCCGGATCGTCGCCGCGAGTGTAAGTGCCCGCCCGCATCTCGTTCAGCCGCTGTCGCAGCGTCGGATGCACGTCGGCATCGAGGATCACATCACCGACCCGACCGTTGGCCGCCTCGTACACCCGCCCGGTGGCCCGGTCGATCCCGACCGACACCACCGCGCCCTGCGCCTTCTTGCTGAGCACCTTGTCCTTGGCGGCCTGCACGAAATCCGCCTGCCGTTCCAGCCCGAGCCTGCGCACGAAATCGGCGATCGGCTCCCCGCCGACATGGGTGATCAGCCCGTTCTCCCTGGTCGTGCTCGCTGGATCGAGCACGCCGAGCAGGTGGGAATCGGTACTCGGTGGTGGCGGCACGACCATCGCAGGCAGCTCGGGATCGGGCTGCAGGAACGAACTCGGCTCGAGCCGTGGCCCGTCCTCGCCCATCACATCGAGGCCGTACCGCCAGTCGGCGTCATTGTGTAGGTCATCCGGATCACGCGCAGGTGGTGCCGCGGAGTCGCCCTCGACCTGCGGCGCTGGGTTGGCGGGCAAGGGGAACGTACGCCATTCGCCGTCCGGCGCGACCTGCACGGGCGAGTCCGGAGTACGGGGCGCGCCAACGGGTTTCGTCGGTGCCAGCACCGGCGCGTCGATCCGGTCGGCGACGTACTGAGCCCACCCGTTGTCGTTGCCACTGTGGCACGACAGCAACCGCACCGGCGTACCACGCACATAGTGCGGGTTGAGCAGGATCGCGTCGACGATCTGCTGCGGATGCACCTCGGACCGGTCGCCGGGAATGGGCGCGCCGTCCTCGGAGCCGTGCACGATCACGTCGTGCATACCCTCGTTGCGCGCGTTCTCGCGTACCCGATGGGTGCGTGGATCGTCACCGATGGAGGTGCTGTGCGGGGTGTACACAACGCCTTCACCATTGGGCAGGTAGCTGTCGAAGATATCGCGCACCTGGGGTTCGTCGATGGTCTCCGGGTCCGGTTTGCGGCCGCTGCGCATTTCGTCGCCCGCGCCGGGGGTGGGATCGGTGCCGTCGGATCGAGTGCCTGTCCGCGTCGTCCGCGCGGCCGCCTGCCCGCCCGGTGCCACTACCGGCAGGATCGGCGCGACGGTATCGCCGCGGCCCGCACGCGTGCCCGCCCGGCTTTCCGGGTCCGGCCTTGCCATCGAGCCGTCGCCGATGCGCGGCCGTTCGGTGGAGGACTGCGGCAACCCACCGCGGGTCTCCGGCGCACCCGCCCTGGCCTCGGCGACGCTCGACCGGTCGGCACCGGGAGCATCACCGGGTGCGTGCATCTCGGGTGCGAGACCCGATCGCGCGGGTGTCGTCTGAGCACCACCGGGCTTCACGTCTCCGGCGCCCTGTACTGCGGCAGGTCCGGGGGTAGCGGGTTGGCCCGCGTTCGCCGGAGCGGCGGGTGCTTGCCCCGCACTCGCCGGAGCGGCGGCCTGACCCGCCGTCACCGGGGTCGCGGGTGCCTGACCGGCACTCGCCGGGGTCGCGGGTGCCTGACCCACACTCGCCGGGGCGCCGTGCGCGGCCCCGGTTGCCGCGGCTGTGCTCACCGGCCCGGCGGCGATCTCGGGGCCGTTCGCACGAGCGGGGTGCAACCCATTCCCCTGCTGCGCAACCCCATCGTCGCTGCCACGAGTCGCCCCGCCCTGCTCGGCCGATCCTGCCCGATGATCATCGCCACGTTGGACGGCCGAATCCGATTGTCCGCCAGACTGATCCGATTCATCGCTCTCGGCGCTCCGTTGCGGACCACCTTCATCGCGTACCGGTGCACCACCCTCACCGCGAGCGGAATCACCCTCGGCGCGCGGCGCGTCGACACCCGTCTTCTGCGAGGTCTCGCCAGAGCCCGCCCGCTGGTCACCGCCGGGACCGGCCGCGCCCGGGTCGGTGGCACCCGCGGGCCGCATCGCCGAGCCGTCGCCGGGCCCGCGGCTGCTCTGTCCCGCGGTGTCGTCGCGCCGCTCGCCCCTCGTCTCCGGGTCGTCGCCCCCGCGCGCCTCGCCATCCGGGCCTACGCCGAGCTCGTCCTCACCTGCTCCGCGCGCACGTGGACCGTCCCCACCCTCACCCTCGGCCCGGCCACCAGGGCCGTTCTCACCACCCTGCCGACCACCGGAACCCTCACCCGCGCCGATGTTCCCGAATTCCCCGAGCAGTGGATTTAGCCGATCCGCCAGACCGGACCGGCCGGTCATCCCCGGTGCCATGTGCTGCCACGCCGTGTTCGCACCGACCTTGTTCACGCCCGACATGAAGCCGTTGCTGGCGCCCGCGGTGAACATCAGTGGGTCGATCGTGGTCAACGACTTCTTGGCGTTGTCCCACGCCGTGTCCAGATCGAATCGGTAGGCATCGATGCCGAACTGGGTCGCGGTCGCGGCGGCCAGCCCGGCGCCCGCGCCGACCAGCCCGGCAGCGGGGCCGGTGATCGCCGATTGCAACCACTTATCGGTGACGCCATTGTTCTTGAGCCAATTGCCCATCGCGTCGCCCGCGGGCCCAGCCGCCGCACCGCCGGCGGCCGAACTGATCGCGGTCACGATGATCTGGTCGACATTGAGCTTGTCGCGGCTGCCCTTGTCGACCTGCCACTGCTGAACCAGGTACTCCTGCATGGTGCCGAGCGTCGCGTCGATCGCGACGTGCCTGGCCAGGAACTTGACGACGGCGTTGGCCGCGGCCCGCCCGATCCACCGGATGATCGCGGCCGTCGCGCGCTCGCCGAGAATGCGCACCGCGATCCTGGTCGCGGCGATCGCGAGGCCCTCCACCAGCAGCGCCGTCGGCGGGAACAACCACGCCGCCGCCAGCTCCGCGGCCAGCAGGAGCAGCGAGGTCCAGAACATCATCTTGGTGTATTCGATTTCCATGGCGACGCCGTCGACCGATTCGGCGACGAGGTCGAAATACCCGGCGAGCTTGCCCAGCGACTGATCACCGGTGCGCATGCTGTCGAGCGCCTTGGTCATCTCCACGACGCCCTCACCGGACGGATACGCCTTCAGCGAGGCGGCCTTCGCGTCATCGATGTCGGGCAGGATCGCGCGCAGACCGTCGGCGGCGGTTCGCCAGTCCTGCGCCAGCTTCCACATCGCGGTTTCGTCGCCCTCGGGCCACTCCATCCCCGCGACGATCTTGAGCCAGCTCAGCTCATCAGGCAGCTCGATCATGCGGCGCTAGGTCACCAGCTCGAATCCGTCGCGGTGCCGGATCCGCCACGATTGCCCTGATCGTCGTTCTCGGCTGGTCGATCTCGCGCCTTCGGCGGGGCGAGCGACGCCTCGACCGGCGCCGGGATCCGCAGCTCCGGCATGCCGTCGATCAGGTCGCTCAGCTTGGGCATCCGCGCACGCTGCTGCTGAAACGGCGCGGTGAGCTCCGCGGTCTTACGAGCGACCTCGGCGGCGGCCTGCTGCGCGGCTTCGGTGACCGCCTTGGCGATCTCGGCGTAGTCGAGGTCATCGATGTCGGCGGCGAACTTCGTCTCGATCACTCGATTGTCGGCGTTCACCGTCACCGTCACCCGCTTGCGCACGGTAGCGGTGCCGATGATCTCCGCACGCTCCTGCTGAATTCGCGCGATCGTGTGGAACTGCTCCTGCACCCCGTCGATCACGGTGTGCAGATCGGACCTGGCCTGCTCGTTGGTCATGCGCTCGCTCAGCCGCGCAGGCCGTCGCGGTTGCCCTGCTCCATGTCCCTGAGCAGCACCGCGCTCTCGTACTGACCGGTGGAGAGGTTGTTCATGCCGGTGGCCATGCTGTCCGCGTTGTCCACGGTGTTCTCGCGCGAGGAGTCGTAGCCGTTGTCACCGTCGGGGCCGTAGAAGAAGTTGGCGCCGAGTGTGTCGGTGCCCCAGCATCCTTCGCGGCTCGCCGTCGAGGCCGCCAGGGTGTCGAGCACACCCTGGATCCGGTCACGGACACGGCCGGTCGCGTCGGCGGCCTTGAAGAACAGGCCGGAATCGAACTCGACTTTCTTGTCCGTCATCGGTTGCCCTCTTCCAGCGCCTACGCGGCGCACCGCACCAGTTCAGATCGTTGAAGACGTCACTGTGACTGTAAGACGAATCCGAGGTGACGGCAACGTGAACGGCACTATGCCGCGCGGATCGTGTTGCTGGAGAGCAGCTTCGACTCCCGAGTTAAGCGCTGGCCTCCCAGTGCGCCTCGACCCGGCCCATCATGCGGTCGATGCCCGCGTTGACCGCCTCGATCAACGCAGGTCGCGACATCGGCGTCGCGACGGGCGCGTCCGAGGGCACCTCGATGGTGTAGCGGCCGTCGTCGGGCAGATCACGCCAGATCAGGATCTCGCGATGCATACCGCGGGAGCCGAACATGGATTTGTTCTGGAGGATATCGATGGTTCCGGTGCGATCGGCGGGAATGTCGAAGAACTCCGCACTGCGCCGGGCCACCGAGGTGTCGGCCTCCTCGAAGAACATCGAGGCGCGCGGCTGATGCTCCTCGGGTTCGGCGTCGGTCGTCAGCGGAATGAGGCCACCGCTGCCCGCGCCGACCACGGGCATCAGGTCGACGAGCGCCTCCGCGATCCCGTACGGGCCACAGTCGATTACCACGTAACCGCCACTGTGCGTATAGGTTTCGCCCGGCCGCTGGTAGACGAGGTACCCGTTGGCGCCCACCCGCGCCGCGCGAGCCTTCACCCAGTACTGCGGGTCGCTCTCCTGCGAATCTCGCCAGCCACGCAGTCGCACCCACACATCCGGGCGTTCGAGCACCTCGAAGACAGTTCGAATCACCGGGTCGAGGGTGTGCTGCAACCGTTCCCAGGTCTCGTAGCTCTCACGCTCGAAATCGGCGAGCAACCGCGTGTTCGTCTTGAAGGTGAGCGGGTTCGGCAGCCGGTTTCCGGTCAATCGCCGCCACAGGACGTAGAACTCGAGATCGGTGAATTCCCATGTCCGGCTCACTCGCCGACCACCAATCGGGCAGCCGAAGCGGCGGAACCGTCGCCTTCGCCGACGGCTTGGGGCAGGGGCACGACCTCGGCCTGCGGGGCCGCTTCCACCAGACCGGGCAACGGTGCGCCGACCTCCGCCAGGCTCGGGAGCAGGTTGGAGAAGTCGGGCAGCGCGGCGCGGGGGAAGGCGCCTGCGGCCGACGCGGTCACCGGAAGTTCCGCGGTCTCGGCCGGTTCGGTGACCGCTGGTGCGTCCGCCACCTCGATCCCCAGCATGGCGGCGATCGGCTCCAACGCGGGGTTGGCCGAGATCAGACTGTTGACCTCCGGCGAGTCCGACAGCATCGACGCCAGATCGGGGAACTGGTCGAAAACCGCGCCGAGCTGACTCAGGTCCGGCATACCCGCGGTCACATCCGTGGAGATCTGTTGCAGCGCGGTCAGCAGATTGGGCAGCGCCTCGGACAGGGAGGAGACCGTCGACGTCACCGCCGACATCAGCGAGGACAACATCTCGGTGCCGGAACTCGACCCGGAGCCGGACTGCGTGCTGCCCGTCTGCTGGCCCACGATGCCCGCTCGCGAGGCGCCGGAGGCGGGGTTCGTCGCACTCGACGAACCCGTGCCCGTCGAACCCGAACCGGTCGAACCCTTTCCCGCAGACCCGGTTCCGGTAGGCGTGGACGGGATGACGCCGGCCTGGATCTGCTCGGCGGTCTTCTGCGCAGCCTGCCCCTCGGGCGTGATCTGCGGCTGAGCCTGAGCTTGCGGAGAGCCGCCACCCCCGGACCCGCTCTTCTGGGACCCGCCACCACCCTGTTGCGACCCGCCACCACCCTGGGACCCGCCACCACCTTGCTGGGATCCGCCGTTCTGTCCACCCGACTGCTGATCCGAGGGCTTTTTCTGGCCACCCGATTCGTCTTTCGGCTTCTCGACAGGTCCGGCCGGCGCGGCAGCTTCGGTAAAGACAGGGAAGAGCTTCGTCGTCTGATCCAGACCGTCGACATAGTGGACGCGATACGCCTCCTGCTTGTCGCCGACATCGTCGCCACAGCCACGTGGCTCGTTCTCGCCGAGCGGCATCGCCACCTTCGTGGAGTACAACCAGTCCGCCGTGTACCGCATGTTGGCCTCGGTCATCCGGAAGTCACCGGACAGGTCGTATACCGACTTGGCGTAGGTCGTGATCGCCTTCAACGCGGCGTCACCACCCTGGCTTTCCCAGCTCTCGGTGGTGATCTTCTGCAGCTTCGCCTCCAGCTGCGATGCGGCCTTGTAGACCTCGGTCGCCATATTCGCCCAGAGGGTCGCCGCGTCACCGACGCCGGCCCATTGGATCCGGACACCGAGGCGATGCAGCTCCCCCCAGTCCATGCTTTCCGGCGAGGCCACCGGAATGGGCTCGATCTCCTTGGGCTTACCCTTCGGCTTGATCTTGGGCACCGACGCGACGTCGACGTCGGCTTCGTGCTTCTTCACGTCGTCCGCGTCGTAGTAGCCGGGGCGATACGAGTCGCCCGTCTTGCCCATCGACGTGCCCAGCTTGTCCTGCTGGGCCTTCGAGGGCGCCACGTCGCCGAGTTTGGTCTTGTCGGCCTTCAACGCGGCGATCTCTGTGCTCGACATGTGGTCCGCGCCGGTATAGGTGTTACCAGCGGATTTGAACAGGTCCATCATGTCGGTCAACGAGGCGACGTGCCGATCGAGACATTCCTTGGCGTCCCACGCCTCGATCTCGAACCGGGTGGCCAGCAGCGGGCCTGCGATAACTTCCGACCCGCCGAGTTCGTCACCGGTGAAGTGCCCGAATTTCGACGCACCGACGATCGCCAGGCAAGCGTTGAACACATCGATCGCGTCGCTACACGCCTTGGCGGCATCGAGCGCGGCACCCGTCTCGACCCGAACCTTAGCCCTACCGGCCAACCCCGACCAGGGAGTCTCGTTACCCACGCACTCGCTCCTCGACGCACACCACCGGCGACCCTCGCCGACGGGCTCGATCGTGTCGGAGTCTAACGACCACGGCGAAACATGCACAGCCCCAGGACTTCACGATTAGGCGAACGATCGGCGCTGCGGCCGGCCGTGTGCCGACCCGCCGAGAGCCCGCACCGGAAGTAATCCAGCAATCCGATCACGATCCGACGGCCGAGACCGATCTGTGACAGACTCGATCGAAGCGCAAGCGGCCGTCCACCGGCCGATGACCGAACGAACGATAGGGCTCTCAGGTTGACGTCCCGACGGAACTGCTCATGACCGACCTGAGCGACCTGAGCGACCTCGAACGGCGCGTCGCGGCCAATCGCGCCAACACCCGCAGCCAGCACTCCGACGACTACCTGCGCCTGGCCGGTTCACTCACCGAACTCGCCCAGGGCCTGCTCGCCACCCGCGACGATCCGTCAGGTCGCGATCGCACCGCCGAGGCGCTGGAGCCCGCCCAGGAAGCGGTGGCCATCCGGCTGCACTGGCTGGTCGAGGGGTTCGTCTCCTACGAGTACGCGGGTGCGCTGCAGGACGCGTTGCGGTTGTTCGAGCAGGCGACCCGGTTGGTCGGGCACCGGCAGCTCGCCACCAACACCATTCGCAGCGCGTGTTCGGCGTATCGGCAGGTCGCGCAGGACTACCCGGATGTCTCGGCCATGTGCGCCGACGGGCTGTCCAAGTGTGGCGTGTGGCTGATGCGGCTCGATCACGACGCGGCGGTGGCGGCGAGCGAGTCGGCGGTGCGGATTCGCGCGGCCATGTACGCGCGCGCGTCCGAGCAGCCCGGCAAGTATCTGGCGAGCCTGAGCAGCTTGCTGCGCACCTTGATGGTCGGCCGCTCGCGCAAGCAGGCCATCGCGACCTATCGCGCGTTGTACTCCGAGGTGACCACCACCGCGAGTACCGCGAAACTGCGTGAAACTCGGGTCGAGGAACTCGATCTCACGGTCAAGACCACGCAGGCGCTGGTGAAGCTGGGCGCGCAGACCTTGGAACGCGCGGGGCGGCTGACCCAGCAGCAGATCCTCTACCAGTCGGGCGGCGACCTGGCCACGATCGACGAGATCAACTGGCGGCTGGCGCTCGTCGGCCTCAAACCCCTTGCGGCCGGGGCGATGCCGGAGCCGCCGTCGCGGCCGGTGGAGATCTCGGCGACCTACGGCGCGATCGCCGTGCGTTGTTCGGCGCCCGACGGTCTCGATCAGGTGCGAGCCGCGATCGTCGACGCGTTCGCTCAGGACGGGGCCGAACCGGTGGACGCGGGCAGGTTCGCGGGTGTGCACGAGAAGCATTGGGGCGTCAAAGAACCCAAGACCAACCTCGACACCCAGCTCGGCGCCGATGTCGTGCTGGTCGAGAAGTCCTCCGGCAGCTGGATTTCGGTGAAGAGCCTCAACTGGGAGATCGGCGCCCTGGGTAAACACCCGCTCGCGGTTGCCCTTTCGGCGAAGTGGCCGGTGCTGACCGTCGCCACGATCGAGAAGATCTCCTACGAACTGTGCCTCTACGACGACGGCGTCGCCACTCAGTACGCCGCCCTCGGCCGACCGGCCGGACAGGCACCGCTGGACACCCCGCTGGCCCCCCTGGATTTCGCGACGTTAGCCGATTACGGCGCCGACTACGCCTCCGAAACTCAGGTCAGAGCCGCCTTCGGCAACGCCGAAATGTTCGCGAAGGTCACCGAACTCCCCGGCGCGGGTATCCGCCAGGCCGCGGAGAAGTCCCCGCTCACCGACTACGGCCCGAATATTCTCTTCTTCGGCAAGAACTGACCGACCAGCCGCCCCGGAATATCCCGGCGCGCAGACGCCCGGCATGATCGGTGACTGTGCGAGTACTGCTGCAGCGTGTGACCAGCGCCAAGGTGAGCGTCGACGGTCAGGTCGTCGGCGACATCGACCCGGCGTCGAACGGTGTCCCCCACGGACTGCTCGCGCTGGTCGGCGCCACCCACACCGATACCGAAACCATCGCGAAAGCCCTGGCCGACAAGACATACCGCCTGCGCATCCTCGACGGCGAACGCTCCGCCGCCGACCTCGACGCCCCCATCCTGGTCGTCAGCCAGTTCACCCTCTACGCCAACACCGCCAAGGGCCGCCGCCCCTCCTGGAACGCCGCCGCCCCCGGCCCCCTCGCCGAACCCCTCGTCGACACCTTCGCCGAAACCCTGCGCGAACTCGGCGCCACCGTGGCCACCGGAAAATTCGGCGCCCACATGCAGATCGAACTCACCAACGACGGCCCGATCACCGTCCTGCTCGAAGGCTGAACTCAGTCAAGACCGTCAGCGAGCGCGGATGACCACACCGCGTCCTCGCCTGCCGAGTTCCACTCGTCCCACGCAGATTCGTACGTGTCTTCGAGCGCACTGTTCATGTCCGACATCCCACCAAACTACTTGTCGCCAGGCCGGTAGGGAATGCCGTCGGCAGCAGGTGCGACCGCCTTTCCGATGAACCCAGCTACCACAACAAGGGTCACCACATACGGCAGCATGCCGAGGAACTCGGTGGGGATCGGGTTGCCCGGCATGGTGTTGAGGAAGCGTTCCAGGGCGCTGGAGAAGCCGAACAGCAGGGCTGCCAGCAGGGCGCCGACCGGCTTCCAGCGGCCGACGATCATCACCGCCAGTGCGACGAAGCCGAGCGCGGCGGTCATGTTCTTGCTGAACGCCACATTGTTGGCGATGGTGAAGAAGGCGCCGCCGAAACCCGACAGGGCACCGGCGCAGGTGACGTTCCAGAAGCGCAGGCGGTTCACGTCGATGCCCGCGGCGTCGGCCGCGGCGGGATGCTCGCCGACGGCCCGCGTGCGCAGGCCCCAGCGGGTGTGGAACAGCAGGTACGACAGCCCGAACACGCAGGCCAGCGCGACATAGACGAACAGGTTCTGGTCGAACAGCACCGGGCCGAGCACCGGGATGTCGGTCAGGAAACCGAGGCCGATGTCGTGGAGGAACCCGCCGATGCGCGGCACCGTGCTCGGCTCGTTGAGCGAATGGTCCATGCGCATGAGCCGCTCGAACAGGAAGCCGGTGAGGCCGAGCGCCAGCAGGTTGAGGATGACACCGGTGACCAGCTGGTTCACCTCGAAGCGGGTGGCCAGCCAGGCCAGCAGCAGCGTCGATGCCATGCCGCTGAGCACCGCGGCCAGTATTCCGAGGTAGGGGTTGTCGGTGATCGAGGCGAACAGCACCGCGGTGAACGCACCCGCCAGGAACTGCCCCTCGATGCCGAGGTTGATCACGCCCGAACGTTCACAGACCACACCCGACAGCGCGCCGAAGATGAACGGCAGCGCCAGGAACAACGTCGAGGCCAGCACGAACTCCACCGGAAAGCCGACACCCGGCGTCACCACCCACGACAGCGCGGCGATCACCAGAGCCGCCACCGCGACGCCGACGATCACCCCGTGCGCTCGCCGCGAGAGCGGCCTGGCGAGCAGCACACCGCCGAGCACCACCGTGAGGACACTGAGGATCAGCACAATCGTGAGAGTGCCGACAGTCCAGCCACTTTCGATGGTCTGATCCAGCCGGAAGGTGGTCGTCCGCCCACCATCGATGAACGACAGCCCGAGGACGCCGAGACCGATGCCGAGCACGGTGAGCACCACCCCGGCCACACGGTGCGGGGCGGCTTCGATCGTGACGACCGGTGACGCGGTAGTGGTACTCACCAGCCCCTCGCTTCCAGAGTATTGAGGCCACCGCGCGGTGTGCGCAGGCGCAGCAGGGTTTTCACCAGCGCGGGCGCGGCCACGAACAGCACGATCACGGCCTGCAACAGCGTGGACATCTCGACCGGGATGGCGGGCTGCATGTGCAGCGTGCCCGATTTCAACGCACCGAACAGCAGTGCCGCGGCCACGATGCCGCCCGGATGCGCCCGCCCTAGCAGAGCGACGGTGATCCCGTCGAACCCGAATTCCGCGACCGTGCCCGGGTTCACCGTGTACGGGTTCAGGCCCAGCACCAGCGCGGCACCACCCAATCCGGCCAGCCCGCCCGACACCCCCATCGTCGTGATGAACGTGCGCCCGATATCGATGCCTGCCGTCGCCGCCGCGTGGGTATTGGCGCCGACCGCGCGAATCCGGTACCCGAAGGTGGATTTTCGCAGCAGCCACCAGATTCCGGCCGCGAGCGCCAGCCCGAGCAACAGCCCCGCACTGACCCGCAGCCCCGACCCGGCCCACCCGAGCAGCCGCGGCAGTCGGCCGGAGAAGTCCACCTGCTTGGAGACCAGCTCCTGCGAGGTCGTCGAATGGATGAACGTGGTGCCCAACGCCCAGAGCAGGAAATAGGTAGCGATGTTGTTCAACATGATCGACGAAATAACCTCGTGTGCACCAGTTTTCGCCTTGAGCACACCGGGGATGGCACCGAGTAGACCACCGGCGAGCGCACCCGCGAGCAGGGCCAGCGGCACATGCAGCAGCGGCGGCAGGTCGAGCGCGAACCCGACGATCACACCGCCGAGCATGCCGAAGATGAACTGCCCGTGCCCGCCGATATTGAACAGTCCGGCCCGGAAAGCCAGGCCGACAGCGAGTCCGGTGAAGATCAGCGGGGTCGCGTAGGTGAGCGTCTCCGAGATCGGCCGCAGCACCTGGGCGAGCGTGGCATCCCCGTCGAAATACTGTCGCAGGCGCCCGAAGTCGATGATCGCGCCTTCGAACAGATCGCGATATCCCGTGCTCACCGCCTGCCACGAGAAGCTCAGCGCATCGGCGGGCCGGTTGAAGAAATAGCCCCATGCTCCCCGCACCGACGCGTCGGAGACGATGATCAGCAGAGCGCCGATCGCGAAGGCGAGCAGCAGCGAATAAATCGTCACCATCACGCTGTTGGCCTCGGTCAGGTACCCGATGAAAGTGCGGCCGACGTCGCGCTTTTCCGGTTTACGCTCGCCGGGTGAGTCGATGGTCGTACTCGGCATGGATGTCCTCGGGGTCGACGACTACAGCTCAGCTCGCGGTGGCTGGATCTGCGGGACGGTGGCCTGCCATGAGCTGACCGATGATCTCGCGCGGCGTATCCGGGGCGAGGACGCCGACGATCTGCCCGTTGTGGATCACCGCGATGCGGTCGGACAGGGCCAGGATCTCGTCCAGCTCCGCGGAGATGAGCAGGACCGCGGTCCCCGAATCACGTTCGGCGACCAGACGACGGTGGATGAACTCGATGGCACCCACATCCACCCCGCGGGTGGGTTGCGCTGCCACCAGAACCGAACGCGGCCTGGAGAATTCGCGCGCGATCACCACCTTCTGCTGATTGCCGCCCGAAAGCGCCGACACCAGCTCCCCCGGCCCTCTGGTGCGGATGTCGAAATCGGCGATGGCCTTGTCGGCGAGCGAGCGCACCGCCGCCGCATCGACCACCCCACGATTGGACAGCGGTTTGTCGCGATACTGATTGAGGACGAGGTTCTCGGCGACGGTGAAATCGGCGGCCAGCCCGTCGCGGCCGCGATCCTCCGGGATGTAGCCGAGCCCGGCGACGATCCGCCGGTACGGGTCCCACCCGGTGATCGGGGTGCCGCCCATCTCGACCGAGCCGCTCTCGGGCGTGACGGTGCCGAGCACCGCTCTGGCCAGTTCGGTCTGACCGTTGCCCTCCACCCCGGCCAACCCGACGATCTCACCGGCCCGTACCTGCAGGTTCAGTCCATCGAGCATCGGCGTCCCGCGCTCGCCGAGCACCGTCAGATCCTTGACGTCCAAGGCGATCTCGCCCGGCCGCGCCTGCGGCCGATCCACGGTGAGCACCACCGAGCGTCCGACCATCGCCGACGCCAGCTCTGCCTCGCTGTCGTCGGGCGATGCCTCGGTCACCACCTTCCCGCGCCGCAGGACAGTGATCGTGTCCGCGATGGCCTTGACCTCTTTGAGCTTGTGGCTGATGAAGATCACCGACATCCCCGAGGCCGTGAGATTGCCGATGATGTCGAGCAGCTCAGCGACTTCGGGCGGGGTGAGCACCGCGGTCGGTTCGTCCAGAATCAGCAGATCGGTCTTGCCCGAGAGCGCCTTCACGATCTCGACGCGCTGCTGCACGCCGACCGGCAGGTCTTCGCAGATCGCGTCGGGGTCGAGCGCCAGACCGTACCGCTGCGACACCTCGAGCACCGCCTGCCGCGCGGTCGCCCGATCGAGGCTCCCGCGCTTGACGTGTTCACGACCAAGCTGCACATTGTCGGCGACGCTGAACGGCCCGACGAGCTTGAAATGCTGATGCACCATGCCGATTCCGGCGGCGATGGCATCGCTGGGCGATCGCAGCCGCACCGGCTCGCCGTCGATCAGGATCTGCCCGCTGGTCGGTTCGAGGATGCCGTACAGCATGTTCATCAGCGTCGACTTGCCCGCGCCGTTCTCCCCGAGGATCGCGTGCACCTGCCCTGGCTCGACGACCAGGTCGACGCTGTCGTCGGCGAGAAACGCACCGAATGCCTTGGTCAGTCCCTGTACTTCGAGTCGCATGGGCGTGTCCTCTACAGCTTCGGGGCGGCCGGGGAATGGATCACGATCTTGCCGTCGACGATGTCGCTTCGCAGCTCGGTGAGCTCCTGCTTCAGCGGCTGCGGCACCTTCGCGTCGAAATCGTGGAACGGCGCGAGCCCGACCCCGGCATTGCTCAAGGTGCCCACGTATCGACCGTCCATGACACCGTCGCTGTAGGCATTGTCGATCGCCACGCGGATCGCGGCGGCGATGTCCTTCATCGAGGAGGACAACATGATGTCCTGGTACTCCGGAACCGCTTGGTAGCCATCGGAATCCACCCAGATCATGGATACACCGGCGGAGTCCTGCACGGCGGAGGCCCCGCCCATCCCGACCGGCCCGGCCACCGGGTGGATCACGTCGGCGCCCTGGGCGATGAAGTTCTCGGTGAGTGAGCGGCCCGCGCTCGTATCGTCGAAGTTGCCGGTGAACGAGCCGTTCTGGTCTTCGACGTCCCAACCGAGCACGGCGATCGCGGTGCCGTGCTCGGTGTTGTAGCCGGCCACCCCGGCGGCGAACCCGTCCATGAAGATGGTCACCGCGGGAATCTCCATGCCACCCCAGGTGGCGACCCGACCGGTCTTGGACATCCCGGCCGCGAGATAGCCTGCCAGATAAGAAGATTGGGCGGCGTTGAATTCCATCGAGTAGACATTGCCCAACTCGACGTGCGCGTCCACGATCGCGAAACGCTGATCGGGATACTCGCCTGCCACCTGCGCCACCGCCTCGGCCATCAGGCCGCCGACGCCGATCACCAGATCGCAGTCGTCGTCGGCCGAGGCTCGCAGGTTGGGTTCGTAGTCGGCGGAACTATTGGACTGACGGTAGGAGCCGTAGACACCGGGGTTGGCGTCGATCGCGGCTTTCACACCGTTCCAGCCGGATTCGTTGAACGACTTGTCGTCGACACCGCCCGCGTCGGTCACCATGCAGGTCTCGAAACCCGCGTTCGCCGTGCCGTAGGTATTGCCCGATCCCGTATAGCGCGCGTTCGGCGGCGGCTCGGCGCAACCGGCGAGCAGTGCCGTAGCCACGCAAGCGACCAGCGCGATGCGAGATCTCATCTCTCAGAGATACAGGATCACACCAACAGCCAGTCGGTTTAGAAAGATTACTTCACCGAAAAGTCGTCGCCGACTACTCCGGGCGCAGGGTGAGAATGCGTGGCCCGTCCTCGGTCACAGCGACGCTGTGCTCCCAGTGCGCGGCCCGCGACCCGTCGGTGGTGACCACGGTCCACTCATCATCGAGGGTCTTGGTGTCGGTGGTGCCGAGCGTCAGCATCGGCTCGATCGCCAGCACCGACCCGACCACCAGGCGCGGGCCCTTACCGGGCGCGCCTTCGTTGGGCAGGAACGGATCCATGTGCATCTCGCGGCCGATGGCGTGGCCACCGTAGCCGTCGACGATGCCGTATTGCCGACCGTGCGCCTGCGCGGCCGCGCGAGTACCCAGCTCGATGGCGTGCGAGACGTCGGTGAGCCGGTTGCCCGGTAGCATCGCCGCGATGCCGGTCTCCATCGAGAGCCTGGTCGCCTCGCTCAGCAGGTGATCGGCCTCGATGATGTTGCCGATGCCGAACGTCCACGCCGAGTCGCCGTGCCAGCCGTCGAGAATGGCGCCGCAGTCGATGGACACGAGATCGCCCTCGGCGAGAATGTCACTCGCCGAGGGGATCCCGTGGACCACACGGTCGTTGACCGAAGAACAGATCGAGCCGGGGAAGCCGTGATAACCCTTGAACGACGGGACAGCGCCCGCGTCGCGGATCGTCGCCTCGGCGACCTCGTCGAGCTCCAGCGTCGAAACGCCGGGCTTGGCCGCCGCGCGAACGGCGACCAGCGTCGCACCGACGATCGCGCCGGCTGCCTGCATGGCATCCAGCTCGCCCGCCGAACGGAACGGCACGACCTTCTTCTTACGGTTGAAGACCATCCGGCCTCAGTACTCCGATCCGCTGGGGCTCATCCCCGCTCGCGCGGGGAGGTGAAGAGCTACTGTCCGAGCGCCTTGAGCGCGCGGGCGTTGACCTCATCGACTTCGCCGATGCCGTCGACGGTCACGACCAGACCGTCGTAGTACTCGAGCAGCGGCTCGGTCTCCTCACGGTAGACCCGCAGCCGGTTGCGGATGACGTCCTCGGTGTCGTCGGCGCGCCCACGGGAGAGCATGCGCTCCACCACGGTGTCCTCGGCGACCACGAAGCACAGCACGGCGTCGAGCTTGGTGCCGTTGTGCTCGAGGATCTTCTTCAGCGCGTCGGCCTGGTCGACCGTGCGCGGGTAACCGTCGAGCACGAAACCGTTCGCGGCATCGGGCTCGCCGACGCGGGCCTCGACCATGCGGTTGGTGACGTCGCTTGGAACGAGGTCGCCCGCGTCCATGTACTTCTGTGCCTCGCGACCGAGGGCGGTCTGCTGGCTGATGTTCGCGCGGAAGAGGTCTCCGGTGGAGATGTGCGGAACGCCCAGCTTCTCTGACAGCAGGACGGCCTGAGTACCTTTGCCGGCACCCGGCGGACCGAGCAGAACAACTCTCACTTGAGGAACCCTTCGTAATTTCGATTCATCAGCTGGCTCTCGATCTGCTTGACCGTGTCGAGACCCACGCTGACCATGATGAGCACCGCGGTACCGCCGAACGGAAGGTTCGCCACCGCACCCGAATTGCCCATGTCGAGGAACAGGTTCGGGAGCACGGCGACCAAACCGAGGTAAATCGAGCCAGGCAGGGTGATGCGGCTCAGGACGAAGTTCAGATAGTCGG
The DNA here is from genome assembly GCF_042754695.1 of Nocardia sp. NPDC059195. Taxonomy (NCBI): domain Bacteria; kingdom Bacillati; phylum Actinomycetota; class Actinomycetes; order Mycobacteriales; family Nocardiaceae; genus Nocardia; species Nocardia sp. NPDC059195. The sequence goes on from NZ_JBHZBG010000007.1 coordinate 117,737, forward strand.
CGGTCGGCTTACCGGGCCGGTAGCCCGGGATGAAGCCACCGAACTTCTTCATCTCGTCCGCGCGTTCCTCCGGATTGAAGGTGATCGCGACGTAGAAGTAGGTGAAGAACACGATCAGGCCGAAGTAGATCGCGATGTAGACCGGGTTGGACGGGTTCACCAGGTATTTCTGGATGGCTTCCTGCCACCAGCTCGGCTCCGTTGCCGTGCTCGACCCGGTGAGCTGCGCGATCAGGTTCGGCAGGTACAGCAGCGAGGACGCGAAGATCACCGGGATGACACCGGCCTGGTTGACCTTCAACGGCAGGTACGTCGATGAACCGCCGTACATCTTGCGACCGACGACGCGCTTGGCGTACTGCACCGGAATCCGGCGCTGACCCTGCTCGACGAAGATCACGGCCACGATGATCGCCAGCACGGCCCCACACACCAGGCCGAACACGAGGCCGCCACGGGTGTCGAGGATGTTCTTGCCGTCGATCGGGATACGCGCCGCGATACCGGCGAAGATGAGCAGCGACATGCCGTTACCGACACCGCGCTCGGTGATCTGCTCGCCGAACCACATCACCAGCGAGGCACCGGCGGTCATCACCAGCACGATGATGATCATGCCGAAGATGCTGGTATCAGCGAGGATCGGCTCGTTGCAGCCTTGGAGCAGCTGACCGCGCGAGGCGAGCGCGACGAGACCGGTGGCCTGCAGGACCGCCAAGGCGACCGACAGGTACCTCGTGTACTGCGTCATCTTGGTCTGGCCGGATTGGCCTTCCTTGCGCAGTTCCTCGAACCGCGGGATGACGACGGTCAGCAGCTGGATGATGATGCTCGCGGTGATGTACGGCATGATGCCGATCGCGAACACCGACAGCTGCAGCAGCGCGCCACCGGAGAAGAGGTTGATGAGCTGGTAGATACCGGCGGATTCACCGCCGGAGACCAGCTTCACGCACTCCTGGACGTTTTGGTAGTCGACGCCGGGGGACGGCAGCGCGGCACCCAACCGGTACAGCGCGATCAACCCCAGCGTGAAGAGAATCTTCCGCCGTAAGTCCGGAGTCCGGAAGGCCGATACGAAGGCGGAAAGCACAAATCCTCCTGGCGAACGACATGGTCATGCCATGCGACATCGGTTTTACGGAAACGTCAGCCCATGACAGGGTTTGGCAGCCAACGACTGAACTCTAACAGTGACACCGGACGAGTTTGCCACTCGTCCGGTGTCGACTGCTATTCAGAGTACCGTCAGGCCAGTTCGGTGACAGTGCCACCGGCTGCGGTGATCTTCTCCTTGGCGGAGCCGGTCACCTTGTCGGCGGTCACCTGGATGGCGACACCGATCTCGCCGTCGCCGAGAACCTTGACCAGCTCGTTCTTGCGAACGGCGCCGGCCGCGACGAGCTCGGCCTTACCGATGGTGCCGCCCTGCGGGAACAGCTCAGCGATGCGGCCAACGTTGACAACCTGGTACTCGACCCGGAAGCGGTTGGTGAAGCCGCGAAGCTTCGGCAGACGCATGTGCAGCGGCATCTGGCCACCCTCGAACGCCGCGGGGACGTTCTTGCGCGCCTTGGTGCCCTTGGTACCGCGACCAGCGGTCTTACCCTTGGAACCTTCACCGCGACCCACACGGGTCTTCTCGGTCTTGGAGCCAGGGGCGGGACGCAGGTGGTGCAATTTGATGGTCATGTCTAGACCTCCTCAACTGTTACGAGGTGGCGCACGACGTTGATCAGACCGCGGTTCTGAGCGTTGTCCTCACGAACCACCGACTGGCGGATCTTCCGCAGACCAAGCGTCCGCAGGCTGTCGCGCTGGTTCGACTTGGCACCGATCGTGCTCTTGATCTGGGTTACCTTGAGATCAGCCATGTCAGGCTCCCTGTCCTGCACGCGCACGCAGCATGCCCGCCGGAGCGACATCCTCGATCGGCAGACCGCGACGAGCGGCAACCTCTTCGGGACGCTGGAGCATCTTGAGCGCGGCAACTGTCGCGTGAACGACGTTGATCGCATTGTCGCTACCGAGCGACTTCGACAGAATGTCGTGGATACCGGCACATTCGAGCACGGCACGGCACGCACCACCGGCGATCACACCGGTACCGGGCGAAGCCGGACGCAGCATGACCACACCGGCCGCCGCCTCACCCTGAACCGGGTGGACGATGGTCGAGCCGATCATCGGGACGCGGAAGAAGCTCTTACGAGCCTCCTCGACACCCTTCTGGATGGCCGCGGGAACTTCCTTGGCCTTGCCGTAGCCGACGCCGACCAGACCGTTGCCGTCACCGACGATCACGAGGGCGGTGAAGCTGAAGCGACGACCACCCTTCACGACCTTGGAGACACGGTTGATCGCGACGACGCGCTCGAGCTGGTTCTTCTCGGCCGCATTGTCGCGACGGTCGCCGCCACCGCGACGATCGCCACCGCCACGACGGTTGCCCTCGGGGCCTCCGGCGTTGCTGTTGGTGTTGGGTCCGGCGGGTCCGCTGCCGCCGTCACGCCGCTGACGTCCCGGCATCAGACGTTCCTTCCGTTAGAAATTGCAGTCATCAGAACTTCAGCCCACCTTCACGAGCGGCATCGGCCAGCGCCGCGATACGGCCGTGGTAGTCGTGACCACCACGGTCGAACACGACCGCCTCGATACCGGCAGCCTTGGCACGCTCGGCGATCAGCTGACCGACCTTCGCGCCCTTGGCGGACTTGTCACCTTCGAGCGCGCGCACGTCGGCCTCGATCGAGGAAGCGGCGGCAATGGTCTTGCCCACCGAGTCGTCGATCAGCTGAGCGTGCAGGTGGCGCGCGGAGCGGTTGACCACCAGGCGCGGACGCTCGGTGGTGCCTTCGACCTTCTTACGAAGACGGAAGTGACGGCGGGTCTTCGACAGGCGACGCTTCGTGGAAGCATCCTTGCCCAGCGGAATCCGCTTCGCCTTCTGGTTAGCAGTTTGCGCCATGATCACTTACCCGTCTTTCCGACCTTGCGGCGAACGACCTCGCCGGCGTAGCGGATGCCCTTGCCCTTGTACGGGTCGGGCTTACGCAGTCCGTGGATGACAGCGGAGATCTGACCGACCGCCTGCTTGTCGATGCCGGACACCGAGAACTTGGTGGGCGATTCCACCGCGAAGGTGATGCCTGCCGGGGCCGTGATCGGCACCGGGTGGCTGTAGCCGAGGGCGAACTCGAGGTTCGAACCCTTGGCCTGAACGCGGTAACCGACGCCGAAGATTTCCATCTTCTTCTCGTAGCCCTTGGTGACACCCTCGACCATGTTGGCGATCAGGGTGCGGGAAAGGCCGTGCAGCGAACGGTTCGCGCGCTCGTCGTTGGGACGAGCAACCTCGAGCTCATTACCTTCACCCTTGGTGACGGTGATGGGCTCGGCCACGGTGTGCGACAGGGTGCCCTTGGGCCCCTTGACCGTGACAACCTGGCCGTCGATGTTGACGTCGACGCCGGCCGGAATCTCGATGGGCTTCTTACCAATACGCGACATTAGTCCTGACCTCCCTTACCAGACGTAGGCGAGGACTTCGCCCCCGACGCCCTGCTTGGCCGCCTGACGGTCGGTGAGCAGACCGGTCGACGTGGAAATGATCGCCACGCCGAGGCCGCCGAGGACCTTGGGCAGGTTGGTGGACTTCGCGTACACACGCAGACCCGGCTTCGAGACGCGACGCAGGCCCTGCAGGCTGCGCTCACGGCTGGGGCCGTACTTCAGATCGACGACGATGGCCTTGCCAACGGTCGCGTCTTCGGTGCGGTAATCGGCGATGTAGCCCTCACGCTTGAGGATCTCGGCGATGTTCACCTTGATCTTCGAGTGGGGCGCCTTCACCTGATCGTGGTACGCCGAGTTGGCGTTGCGCAGACGCGTCAAGAAGTCTGCGATCGGATCAGTCATGGTCATGGTTAGACCTCGACACCTTTCTCGCTGCGGTTCCCATGCAACATCTCCCGCACGCTCGCGCGCAGGTGACCGTGGGCCTACAACAATTCGGCTGGTCCGGTCGGCACTTGCCGACCGGATGAGTTCTCTTGCGAGCTCTCGGCGCCTGGCACGGTCCCACCCGCGCCGAAGCGCGCAGCGGACACAGATCTGCCCAGGCAACCGCTCTAGTGTAGGCAATGCCGTGGTCAGGACCAAACTCGGGGTCAGCGAGGTTGCTCACTGCCCGACGCGCCCCCCGCCGAGCAACCCGCCGCAGAGGCTGTAATTCCCGCCACATTTCGACCGATCCCGTAACGCTACGGCCAGCTGGACATATAGGGCCAGATTTCCCGGCAAGACAATCGGACCTCATGACCGAGCACCACAGTTACCTGTGACTGATAGCGATCAACTATGCCGCGGCGAAATAGTTGATCTTGCTGGGGTTACGGTTTGTGCCATGTTACGCACCAGGGGGGTGCAGTCGACGACTGCAGGGCGACATCTCGCCAATTCGGGGACTCCGCGACAGCTCGAGTCCCACGGCGCATTCACGAGCCGGTTCGGCATCCGCCACTAGGCGCCTTCGGATTTTCGCCGACATCTGAAATCTCTTGCTCCGCAGGGTTGTCCAGCGGGCGTGCCAAGCGCGCCCGCTGGTCAGTGCTGCGTCGCAGCGCTCTGTAGAAAAGGAAAACAATGATCGTCAGGAAATTCGTCGCGACCGCGATGCTGGCAGCGGCATCGACCGTGATCTGCGCGGGCACCGTGCACGCCGAGACCACCCCGGCCCCGATCCAGGCGCCCGCCGCGACCCCCGCGCTGCCGGTTCAGCAGGGCGTCGACGGCAGTGTCGGCTATGTCGCGCAGGGTAGCGCCGACGGCCGGGGCGTAGTGGCCGAACTCGACAGCGGTGCGTTCGCTCTCGACGGCTCGGCCGTCACGATCACCGACGCCGCGGGTTCGACCATCGGTTCGATCCCGACCGCTTACCAGATCGCCGGGCAGCACATCACCCTCATTCCGGCGATCAGCGCGAGCGGCCGCGAACTGACCCTGACGCCGGTCGGCATGAGCCGCCTCGACGACGTGGCCGCCAAGGACTTCCAGACCCAGCTGGGCGCCGCCGCGGGTGGCGCGGTCATCGGTGGCATCGTCGGTGTCATTGCCGGACTGGTGCTGACCTTCATCATCAACGGCATCCTGCTCGGCCCCGCCGGTTGGGTGCTGTCGGGATTCGGCCTGCTCCTGTTCGTCGGCGGCGGCCTCATCGCGGGCGCGACCCTGGGCGGCCTGGCGGGTTACGCCATCGCCAACGCTCTGCCTTGATCGGATAACCGAGCCGGACGGCCGTTTCGCCCTTTCGTCGGGGGCGGGCGAAACGGCTGCTCCGCCACCGTCAGTCAACTGAGCGGGCAGCGCACCTCACGCGGCGGTGTGACCTGCCCGCGTGCCCGTCTTGTAGGTGATCAGGATCGCCGAGGCCGAGACACCAGCGGCGACGATCAGCATCATCTCGCCACCCACCACCATGCTCATCAAGCCACCGAGCAGGGCGCCGACGGCGAAGGCCGCGTATTGCAGGCCGTAGCCGAGCCAATCGCGCGAACTACCCCCGCTGACATGGCTTTCGATACCCTGGCTCAGCTTCACGACCGTTCCGGTGGCATAGCTGAGCGGGACGCTGGTCTCGCCGTTCTTGACGAACGCGGTGTTGAGCGCGCCCACCGCGAAGGCGACGAACGCGATCGGGATGAACCCCACCTCCTGACCGCCGGTGCGGTCGAGGGCGTAGTCGACGACCGCGGCCGCGGCGAGCGCCGCGGTGGTCACCACGGACGCGCCGTAGTGGCCGCTGCGCCACAACCGCCGCCGGAGTATCGAGGCCACGAACACCCCGAGCCCGAACGAGAAAAGCAGCGTAATAGCCCCGGTGGCCAGCAGCTGGTCATTGTCGAACCAGCCGAGAACGGCACGCTCGGTATTACCGGTCATGAATGTCACGAAATATCCGGCGGAATGCGTATATGCCGCGGCACCGATAAATCCGGCCAATATCGAAAGAAATGCGACCATCGGCATCGCGCCCGCCGGAATCCCACGCAGCGGCGCCCGGTGGGCCACGTCACGAGCCTTGTTTTCTGTGGTCAGGGTCACAATTTCACATCCTCTGCATTCGCTCTGGCAAGGGATCGACACTGACACCCATCTGCACGCTGCATTGTCGCGCAACGCCCTCGACAGTAGCCACGGAATAAATTTCCGACCAGCACGGAGATCACATTCTCGGGAAAGACACAGGATTATGAGGTGCCGGCAATACCGCGGTAACCGAGAATTCGATATCAATTCCGAGGACAGCCACGCGAAAGATCGGCGACGACCTGCGGCGATGCCGCCGCAGGATGGCCGCCGATCCGCACCATCGTTCGAATTGCGTTCGATACCAACCACTTTGCGTTCGTGAGCGCCGCTCACGAATGTGGTAGCTTCGCGAGGTTCGTCGGATCTGCGCAGGAGGCTCGGCCGTTGTCTTCCCACCGTGCACGCCGCCGGGGCTCGGCCTATCTGCTCGCCGTACTGCTCGGGATCGGCGCGCTCGTCACGCCTGCGCGCGCTTCGGCCGATCCCTACGTCGACCAGCTCGCCGACGCGGCGGCCACCCCGACGCTGGGGTGGGAGGGTTGCGCGGACGGATTCGAGTGCGCGTTGGCTCAGGTGCCGCTGGACTACAACAGCCCGCACGCCGCGCAGATCGACCTGGCGGTCATCAAGTTGCCCGCGTCCGATCCCGCACGGCGCATCGGGACGTTGTTCGTCAACTTCGGTGGGCCCGGCCCGTCCGGCGTGGACCGGCTCCGCGAGCGAGCCCGCTGGCCGTGGCTGTTCTCCGACGAACTGCGCGCCCGGTTCGACCTGGTCTCCTGGGATCCGCGCGCGGTCTCGCGCAGCGCGGGCACGCAGTGTTTCGCCAGCGCCGACGAGCAGGCCGCGTACCTCGCTTCCTTCCCCGGCACCCCCACCGATCCGCGCGATGAGCCCGCGTTCTTCGCCGCCTCCGCCGACATCGCCGCCCGCTGCGCCGAGAACGCCGGCCCGATCCTGCACCACGCCTCCACCGCGAACACCGCCCGCGACCTTGACCTGTTGCGCCGCGCGGTCGGCGATCAGACCCTGACCTACCACGGTATTTCCTACGGCACCCAGGTCGGCGCGGTCTACGCCAACATGTTCCCCGGCCGGGTCCGCGCGATGGCGTTCGACGGTTCCCTCGACTTCGAAGGCAATGTCAACGGCCACGGCACCGACGGACTGAACCTGCCCTTGGACACCCGCCAGGGCGTAGCCGCGGGCATCGCCGAGACCTTCGATACCTTCGTGCGCGACTGCTCTGCCGCGGGTCCGCGCTGCGCGTTCGCCGCGGGCGACCCGAAACTCAAGTGGATCGCGCTGGCCGAACGAGCGCGCCTCGCGCCGATCACGGTCGACGGCACCCCGTGGACCTTCTCCCAGGTGGTGAGCGCCGCGGGCAGCCTCTCCCGCCCCGACACCTATCCTGACCTGGCGATTCTTCTCCAAAGCCTGTTCGACGCGGCAACGGTGCTCCCCGCGCGGGTTCCCGATGCTCTTTTCGCCGAGAACCATCCCGCCAACCGTGTCGAGGCCTTCTACACAATCCAGTGCTCCGACAGCACCGTCCCCACAGACCCCGCCGTCTACAGCAGAGTGGCCGCCGCCGTTGACCGCGAGTCCCGCTACTTCGGCCGAACCGCGGTCTTCAACGCCACCCCCTGCGCCTTCTGGCAGGCCGAGGACCGAGACCGCTACACCGGCCCGTGGAACCGCGAAACCGCCGCCCCGATCCTCGTCCTCAACAGCCGATACGACCCGGCCACCCCACTGGCTGGCGCCAAAGCCGGTGCGGCCCAACTGAACCGGGCCCAGGTAGTCGTCATCGAAGGCGCGGGCCACAGCTCCATGTACGTCCAGAGCACCTGCGCCGAACACCTCAAACGCGACTACCTGTTCACCGGCCAACTTCCTCCTGCCGGCATCAGCTGCGGAATCGACCGCTCCCCGTTCAACTGAGCAAGCAGAGGAAGTCGTAGAGCGGCGGCTTCTCCACGCTGCCCCCGGCGAACAACAACTGCGCGATCGGCGAACAGATCAACGCCGTCTCCGACGACCCCGACCCACCCCCCGAACCGGAATCGGCAACCGGCGCGATGGGGGCGGCGGATGCGACAGCGGGCGCCCCGAGGAGCGCGACGGAAACAACAGCGACTGTGGCGAACTTCTTCATGCGCCAAGAGAACACACCAGCCTCAGCCTCGGGAGTGAAATATCAACATTTCATCCAACGTCACAACATCCGCGGGTGGTTGTGCGCCGGTTTCCAGCAGAGGATCCTGAGTAGGTCGGTTAGTTGGAGGCTGTTCGATGACACCTCGTACGATCGCGCTCATCGGTGGGGTGACGGCAGGTGCCGCCGCGCTGAGCGTCGCCGTGGTGTTGTCGGTGGACTGGTCGGAGGCCGCCCTCTACGACCCGGCCAGGATCCTGCTGCTCGGGCCGCGTGAGGCGTTCAAGGCGGCAGCGGTTTCGCCGGTTTTCGGGCGGGTCGAGCTTGTACTGTTCCTGCTGGCCGGGGCGTCCTTCGTCGCATCCGGTCTGTTCACCTGGACGAATCGGCCGCGTGATCTGGCCGGACCGCTCTTCGTGCTGGCGGGCCTGGTGTGGCTCGCGGGCGGCGTCCGCCGGTCGAGCGACCCGGCGCTGTTCACCGCCGGCGCGGTGCTGACGAATATCTATCTGCCGGTGATGATTCCGGTGCTCCTCGGCTTCCCGTCCGGGCGACTGAACCATGTGTGGGAGCGCTGGTGTGTCGGGGCGTGCTGGGCATTGGCGGTGATCGGCGTGTCAGCCGAGTGGATGTTCTTCGATCCGCGCGAAGTCCCGGCGCCGCACCGGTCGACATCTGTCAACCTGTTGTTGATCCGACACGATCCGGTCATCGCCGATCGGATCCAGCTGCTGGTCGGCGCGCTCGTCTTCGTCCTCGCCATCGTGCTGCTCGGGGTGGTCCTGCGGCGCTGGCGTACGGGCACGCCTGCCTACCGATCCGGCTTCTCACCGGTGATGGTCTTCGCGCCGATCGCCGGGCTGATCATCCTGGCGATCTTGCTCTCGACCGCGATCCAGTTGCCGGGTTCGATGCACAGCTGGGTATTGGACCTGCGTTACGTCCCGATCGTTCTTTTGCCGATGGCCATCGCGTACGGGCAGATGCGGTACCGCATAGCGCGGTCCGCTGTCGGCGATGCGATGGTCGCGATCGGGGCCGCCCCGATCGGTTCCGGCTTCGTCGAGGCATTGCGCCGCGCATTGCACGACCCCACCTTGGAACTATGGCGTTTCGATGCCGGGCGCGGGTGTTATGTCGATGACGACGGGATCGCGCGAGAACTACCGGCCGATTCCGACCCCAGGGTGGCGACCGTGCTGGAGCCCGCCGGGTCCCCACTGGCCGCGCTCGTCTTCGACGAACAATTGCAGACCGAACCGGCACTGCTCGCGGTGGTGCGCGGCGCGACCGAGCTCGCACTCGAACACGAACGCCTGCGCGACGATCTGGCCGACCAGCTCGCCGAAGTGCGCCGCTCCAGGGAACGCATCGTGGCGGCGGGCGACGCCGAACGCCGCCGAGTCGAACGCGATCTGCACGACGGCGCCCAGCAACGCCTCGTCGCCGCGGCGATCCTGCTACGCAGAGCACAGCGTTCGGCCGACACCGCGACCCAGGACGACCTGATGACGCAGGGCGCCGCCGAACTGGACACCGCGCTCACCGAACTCCGCGAACTGGCCAGGGGCGTGTTCCCGCCCATCCTCGCCGAGCGCGGTCTCACCGCCGCGCTGACCGCCCTCGCCGAACGCGCCCCGATCGCCGTGCGAATCCAAGGCGACCTGGTGCCGAGGCCGGCGCCCGGGATCGAGTTGGCCGCGTATTTCATCGCCGCCGAAGCCCTCACCAACGCGGCCAAGTATTCCGGCGGCACGCACGTGGACATCGAGGTGGATGTCGTCGCCGAGAGCGCGCGGCTCGTGATCGCCGACGACGGGCGCGGCGGCGCCAGCATCGGACCTGGTGGCGGGCTCAGTGGGTTGTGTGATCGAGCCGCCGCGCTCGGTGGACAGCTGTTGCTCGACAGCGCACCCGGCACCGGCACGGTTCTCACCGCCACGCTCCCGCTGCGCGCGCGGGAACCGGTGTTCAATGAAGATTCGCGCCAACGGCGAGGCGGTGACACATGAGCGGTGGTGACCTCGAACCCGGCACGGTGTTCGCGGGCTACACGATCGAGCGAAAGCTCGGCGCGGGCGGCATGGGCTCGGTCTACGCGGCCAGGCACCCGACGCTGCCGCGCACCGTCGCGCTCAAGGTGCTGCACCCCTCGCTCACCGGGGACGACTATGTCCGCACCCGATTCGAATTCGAAGCAGATCATGTCGCACGGCTCGAACATCCCGCCATCGTGGCGGTCTACGACCGGGGCCAGGAAGGTGACCGCCTCTGGATCGCGATGCAACTGGTGCCGGGAACCGACGCAGCCCATCTGGTGCACGAGGGGCCGGTGGCACCGGCGCGCGCCGTGCACATCGTCGAGGTGGTCGCGGCGGGACTCGACTACGCGCACCGGGCGGGCGTGTTCCACCGCGATGTCAATCCGGCGAACATCCTGCTGGCCGCCCCGACCGAGCCGGGCGAGGCCGAGCGGGTGCTGCTCACCGATTTCGGCATCGCCAAAGCGCTCGACGACACGGTGCACCTCACCGCGGCCGGGATGATGGTGGCCACCCTGCGTTACGCGGCCCCCGAACAGATAGAAGGGCGAGCGATCGATCACCGGGCCGACCAATATTCGCTGGGCTGCACCCTGTTCCATCTACTCACCGGCAGCGCGCCCTATCCGGGGCCGGGTCCGGCGGCCATCATGAACGGCCACCTCAACGCACCGGTACCGTTGCCGAGCTCCCGGCTGCCTTCGCTGCCGAAGGCCCTCGACGCCGTGATCGAGCGGGCGATGGCCAAGAGCCCGGATGCCCGCTATCCGAACTGCGGGGAATTCGCCGCCGACGCGCGAGCGGTGCTCACCGCGGCGTCCGACGCCACCGCCGAGCTACCGACGATCCCCGAACCTCTCCCGCCGCGGGAGTCATCCCGACTGCGCGTTGTGCTCGCCGACGACTCGGCGCTCCTTCGGCAGGGCATCGCGCGACTGCTCGAGGACGAGGGATTGGAGGTGTCGGGGCAGGCGGGTGACGCGGTGGCGCTGTTGGGTTTGGTCCGCGCGCACCGCCCCGATGTGGCGGTCGTCGACATCCGGATGCCACCGACCTGCACGACCGAGGGCATCGACGCGGCGGTGACGATCCGTCGCGAGTTTCCCGAAACGGCGGTGCTGCTGCTGTCTCAGTACATCGAAACCGAGAGCGTGCTCGACCTGCTCGCCGGTGGCGCGCGCAGCCTCGGCTACCTGCTCAAAGACCGAGTTTCCGATATCGACGAGTTCGTGACGGCCCTGCGACGGGTCGCCGCGGGCGGCTCGGCGATCGATCCCGACCTGGTCGGCCGCTTGGTCTCCCGGCCGCACCACGGCGCCCTCCCGCTCGACGAGCTCTCCGCCCGCGAGCGAGAAGTGCTGCGGCTCATGGCCGAAGGGCGCTCCAACCGCGCGATCGGCGCCGCCCTGTTCCTCGGCGAGCGCACCATCGAAACCCACGTGCGCAGCATCTTCGTCAAACTCGGTCTCCAGCCGGAACCCGACGACCACCGCCGCGTCCTCGCCGTCCTGACCCACCTACGCGTCTACAACTGAACGCACGAAGGCCGCGTCGGACTACCATTGCGCCGTGACGAACGCGCCCAACAGCGCCTTCGCATGGCGATCATACGGCCCGGCAACCAAGTCGAGAGCCCTTGCCTTGCACCGTTATTCGCCCAGCTAGCCGGTGGCACCCGACGGCCGGTCGACCGGAACAACCGTGAGCACGGCCTCCAAGCCCGCGAAGTCCTTTGGGTTCGTCGTAAACAGCGGCAGGCCGTTACTCGCGGCCGTGGCCGCGATCATCAAGTCCGAGCTCCGTCGACGTGGGCTGCGACCGACAGCGTAGACCTGAGCGCAGAGCAGACCGAAGACGCGAGCAGCGCGGCTGTCGTAAGGCAGAGCCTCGCCGAACTCGGCCTCGACCCGTTGCAGTACGGCGATGCGGTTGGCCCGCTTGATGACGTCATCGGTCGCGTGCGGCCCGTGCGACAACTCCCCCAGCGTGACAGCCGTGATGGCTGACTCCACCGGAAGATCAGCGACGTCGAACAGGCCGAGCGCCGCGACGATGCACGTGTCCAGAACGCCCCGATCGTGGCGGCTCACTCGTCCACCGGCCACGGATCGTCAGCGAGTTCATCATCCACCATCGCGTCGAGGTCGCGCCGCAGGTCATCCGCATCCAGAGCCGGAACACCGACGAAGGATTGCTGGGCCCTTGCGGTCGAGACGAAGCGACTGCGATGGATCGGAATCACATCAGCCAACGGTTCACCATTGAGCGTGAGCACGAACCGCTCCCCGTCACGAAGACTCCTGGTGATCCGCCCGGAGTCGTTGACGAACGCGCGAACGCTGACTTCGGGGGGGATTTTTCCGGGAGCAGCCATACCCCAATGTACTACTGCGTACCACGCCGTGGTACTGCAATCGGGGCCGTCCGAACCGACCCAGGCAACACCCGACCTGTCACTCTGACCACCTCTGCTCGGCTGGAACCGGGACTCGAAAGACGACCGGCGCGCGGATATACTATTTGGAAAACAGATATCAACCGGAGGTTCAGATGGCACGGACAGTGGTCGATCTCGATGACGCCGCGCTAGCCGAGGCGGCTCGATACCTGGGAACAACGACCAAGAAGGACACGGTCAACGCCGCATTGCGCGAGATCATCGATCGCCGCCGCCGCGCTGAGGCGATCGCCCGGATGCGGGCGCTGGTCGCCAATGGCGAGATCGACCTGCCCGAAACCGGGCCGGCACGCCCAGGCCATGAGTCGGCGGCGTGACCGAACGGTTCCTCGCCGACACCAGCGCCCTGGTGCGATTCTTTCGAGGCCAGACCGGTGCGCAATGGGACCAGCTGGCCAGCTCCGGCCTGTTGGGGATCTGCGAACCCGTTCGCCAGGAATACCTACGTGCCGCGGGTGGACGTCCCGCTTACTACGAGGCAGCCAGTCTGCTTCACGAGATCTTTCCCTACTTCGCGATGCCCGATTCCTGCTGGGAGGATTCCGCGCAACTGCAGGATCGCCTCGCCGAGAAGGGCTGGCATCAGTGCGCGGGCCCGGTCGATCTACTCGTCGCGGTGACCGCCGCACACCACAAGCTGACTGTGCTGCACGCGGATTCGGACTATGAGACCATCGCCCGCCTCACCGGGCAGCCTGTTCAACGCATCGACTGAATTCACGACAAACGCGACAAGGCACGGACTCTCCGTCGAGAGTCCGTGCCTTGCTTCGTTATTCGCTTAAGCGGGTGCGCTCACGAGGAGCGCAAGCTCACCAGGAGCTCTTGTGCACGCCCGGGAGCTCACCGCGGTGCGCCATTTCGCGGACGCAGATACGGCACAGGCCGAACTTGCGGTAGACCGCGTGCGGGCGACCGCAACGCTGGCAGCGGGTGTAGGCGCGGACGGCGAACTTAGGCTTGGCCTCCGCCTTGATGCGCAGTGCTTTCTTAGCCATGTGCTCAGTTCTCCTTGAACGGGAAGCCGAGGTGCTTCAGCAGCGCGCGGCCTTCTTCGTTGTTGGTCGCTGTGGTGACCACGGTGATGTCCATACCGCGCGGGCGGTCGATGGAATCCACGTCGATCTCGTGGAACATCGACTGCTCGCTGAGGCCGAACGTGTAGTTGCCGTTGCCGTCGAACTGCTTCGGCGACAGGCCGCGGAAGTCGCGGATACGGGGCAGCGCGATGGACACGAGACGGTCCAGGAACTCCCACATACGGTCGCCACGAAGGGTGACCTTCGCGCCGATCGGCATGCCCTCACGCAGCTTGAACTGCGCGATCGACTTGGTGGCCTTACGGATTTCGGGCTTCTGGCCGGTGATCAGCTCGAGGTCCTTGACGGCACCGTTGATCAGCTTCGCGTCACGGGCGGCGTCGCCGACACCCATGTTCACGACGACCTTGACAACGCCAGGGATCTGCATCACGTTGGCGTATTCGAACTCGCCGTTCAGCGCGTCCTTGATCTCGGCGCGGTAGCGCGCCTTCAGCCGGGGCTGAGTCTGCTCAGAGGTGGTCATGTCAGATGTCCTTCCCGTTTTTACGGGAGATCCGGACGCGCTTGCCGGACTCTTCGTCGGTGCGGTAGCCGACGCGAGTCGGGTTACCGTCGGAGTCGACGACCATCACGTTGGAAACCTGGATGGGGGCTTCCTGGGTGACGATGCCACCCGAGGACGCGCCACGCTGGTTCGCGGAATCCGCGACGTGCTTCTTGATGCGGTTCACGCCTTCGACGAGAACCTTGCCGGTCGCCGGGAAGGCCTGAATGACCTTGCCCTTGGCGCCCTTGTCCTTGCCCGAAATGACGAGCACGGTGTCACCCTTGTGCACCTTCATAGTCAGAGCACCTCCGGGGCCAGCGAAACGATCTTCATGAAGCGCTTGTCACGCAGCTCGCGGCCGACCGGGCCGAAGATGCGGGTGCCACGAGGGTCGTTGTCCGGCTTGATCAGCACGGCGGCGTTCTCGTCGAACTTGATGTAGGAACCGTCCGGACGACGACGCTCCTTGGTCGTGCGAACGACGACAGCCTTGACGACGTCGCCCTTCTTCACGTTGGCGCCGGGGATGGCGTCCTTCACGGTGGCGACGATGATGTCACCGATACCGGCATAGCGACGCGACGAGCCACCGAGCACGCGGATGCAAAGGATTTCCTTCGCCCCGGTGTTGTCGGCGACGCGCAGTCGCGACTCCTGCTGAATCACTTCAGCACCTCCTGGACCTGGATGTATACGTACGCCGGATTGCCGACCCGACGCACATGGTCAGTCACCCTCCGGACGCGCGCCTGCCAGCGGAAATACCTTCCACTGGGGGTTCACTGCCGGATTGCGAGGGCATAGCTCCCGCAGGCAACCGTTCTAGTGTAGGTGAACCCCCAGGGCAAACCGAATCGGGGTGCGTCGGCAGATCTGAAGTAGATATGTTTCAAACTGCCTTCGTCGCGCACGGCCCGTTGCTACCGTCCCGCCATGAACATCACCCTGCCGATGAAGCGCCGTCTCGCGACCACGGCCACCGCGTTCGCCGCCGTCGTCACCATGGTGGCACCGCATGCGGGCGCGGGTCCCGTCATCGACATGCTCACCGACACGCTGACCGTCGGCTGCACCTCGAAGATCGACGTCGTCGGCCTCGACAACTATGTCGGCGCGCAGGTCGACTTCCTCGCCAACGGCAAGTTCTTCGCCAGCGACACCGTCGAGCTCGAGGTGAACGTCGCCGGCGTCACCGTCGCCAAGGCCACGGCGTTCTACCACGTCGACACCGAGGTGGAGGTCAACCTGTCGCTGCTGCTGCATGCCACCGGCACACCGCTGGTGACCAAGCGCGTGCCGACGGTCATGCGAATCCTGAACGCGGGCAGCGGCCTCGCCTGCGACCTGGCGACCGGTAGCTCGGGCCTGTCTTCCTAGCCACCACTGCACCGAGACGGCGTCGCGCCGGTAGCCTGTGCGGGCTAGCTCGAGCGCAACAAGCAGGGTGCGGCTGCCGCATCGGGGAAGGAAGTCCTGTGACATCGTCCGGTCGTCCGTCGGTGATCGACCGCCGCGCGTTCCTGATCGCCATGGGGCTGGTGCCCGTGGCCGCCGCGCTGGCGTCGTGCTCGTCCGAAACCACCGAAGTGCAGCTCACCGGCGTCGATCTGGGCGGCGGCGACCCCACCATCCGCCCGCAGGACGACCTGTACCGCCACGTCAACGGCGCCTGGCTGCGCGATTACCAGCTCCCGCCCGACAAGGCTTCGGTCGGCGCGATCACCGACGCCAACGACCGGACACTGGACCAGCTGCGCGCGATCATCGAGGGCATCTCCGATCCCGAGCACGGCTCGGAGGCGCAGCAGATCAAGGATCTCTACGACGCGCGCCTTGACCTCGACGAGATCGAACGCCTCGGCATCACGCCCCTGACCGGGCTGTTCGCCGCGATCGACAAGGCCGCGGGCAAGCCCGAGCTGGCGAAGGTGATGGCCGAGGCGCCGATCGCCGGGCTGATCGGGATGGGTATCAGCATCGATCGCAAGAATTCCAAGGCCTATATCCCCAGTGTCGGCCAGTCCGGGCTCACGCTGGGCGAGCAGTACTACCGCAAGCCCGAGTTCGCCGCCCAGCTCGCGGGCTACCAGGTCTATCTCGAGCAGCTGGCCGCCGGCCTCGGCCTCGCCGACCCGGCCGGGGTGGCGCAGCGGACGATAGACCTGGAAAAGCGCATCGCCGCCGGGCACTGGGACAGCGTGCGCCTGCGCAATACCGATGCCACCTACAACCTGATGAGCTGGCAGGAACTGACCGCGCTCGGCCCCCAGTTCGATTGGGATCCGTGGCTGGCGGGCATGACCGACCGGCCCAAGTCGCTGTTCGACAAGATGGTGGTCGGCCAGCCGTCGTTCGTCACCGCGGCCGCGCAGCTGTGGGGCGAGGTCGATATCGCCCAGTGGCGCGACTACCTCAAGCTGCAGGTGGCCAACAGCTATGCGCGCTTCCTGCCCAAGGCCATCGCCGACGCGCGCTTCGAGTTCGTCGGCCGGGTGCTGAGCGGTCTAGAGGAGAAGCCGGAGATGTGGCGCTCCGCGGTGGGTGTGGTCGACGACAATCTCGGCGAACCGCTGGGAAAGCTGTACGTGGACAAGCACTTCCCGCCCGCGGCCAAGGAACGCGCGTTGGAGATGGTCGCCGACCTCACCGCCGCCTACCGCGACAACTTCACCAATTCGACCTGGATGACCCAGCCGACCCGCGAGGCCTCGATCGCCAAGCTGGACAAGATCGCCACCCAGATCGGTTACCCCGACAAGTGGGTCGACTACTCGTCGGTGCAGATCACGCGCGGCAAGCTGATCGAATCCCTGTTGGCCATCAACGCTTTCGAGTCCAAGCGCGCGTTCGCCCGCCTCGGCACCGAGGTGGACAAGATGGAGTGGAGCATGTCGCCGCAGACGGTGAATGCCTACTACAGCCCGACCACCAACCAGATCGTCTTCCCGGCCGCCTACCTGCAGCCCCCGTTCTTCGACAAGGACGCCCAGGCCGCGGTCAACTACGGCGCGGTGGGTTCCACGATCGGCCACGAGATCGGGCACGGCTTCGACGACCAGGGCTCCAAGTACGACGGCGACGGCAACCGTCGTGACTGGTGGACGCCCGAGGATCTCGCGGCGTTCGGCGCCAAGACCCAGCAGATCATCGCGCAGTACGACGTGCTCGTTCCCGAGGGCGCGCCCGAGGGCCAGCACGTGAACGGCGCGCTGACCGTCGGCGAGAACCTGGCCGACCTGCGCGGCCTGCAGATCGCGCTGGCCGCCTATCAGAAAGTGGCTCAGCGGTCCGGCGAGCAGCCCGACTACCAGAGCATGTTCTTCTCGTGGGCGCGGCAGTGGCGCGACAAGCAGACCGAGGAGGCGACCCTGCAGGGTTTGCAGGACACCCACTCCCCCAACGAGTTCCGCTGCAACCAGGTGGTTCGCAATATCGCCGAGTTCTACACCACCTTCGAGGTGAAGGACGGCGACGAGCTGTTCATGCCACAGGACCAGCGCGTCACGCTGTAGGACACAGCTTCCCCCCGGAAAGTGACGTAGGTTAGCCTAGGCTGACTTACGCTGGAACTTGCTCTACGGAGGGTGCACCCATGACGACTGTTCGGACTTCGCGCGGCTGGCGACGCGCGGCGGTTGCCGCGCTCGCCGGTGCTCTCGCCTTCGGCGTCGTCGCCTGCGGTTCCACCGAGGACGAGGCCGCTTCGGGCGAAGCGGTGACCATCACCCACGCCCGCGGCGAGACCACCGTCCCCGGTACCCCGAAGAAGATCGTCGCCTTGGGCAACCAGTGGCTCGACAGCTCGCTGGCGCTCGGCGTTGTCCCCGTCGGCTACATCGACAACGTCTCCGCGGTGTCCAAGAGCACCCCGCCGTGGACGCCGGAGTCCCTGAAGGCGGCCACCGCCCTGAACACCACCGGCAGTATCGCCGAGCAGGTCGCAGCCCTGGAGCCGGACCTGATCCTGGCCGACCCGTTCATCGCCGACCAGAAGACCTACGACGACCTGTCCAAGATCGCCCCGACCCTGCCCGCGCTCACCAAGGACGCCGTCACCCCGTGGCAGGACCAGGTCACCGCGCTGGGCAAGGTGCTGCACAAGGAGTCCGACGCGAGCGCGGTGATCAAGAAGGTCGACGACAAGATCGCCGCCATCGCGACCGCCAACCCGGGCCTGAAGGGCAAGACCTTCGCCAGCACCTGGCTCGCGAGCCCCGCGCAGCTGATGGTGCTGACCGACCCCAATGACGGTTCGGCCAAGGTGTTCACCGCACTCGGCATGGGCATCCCCGCCAACCTCACCGCGCTGCCTGCCAACCAGGGCCGCCTGGCGCTGTCGCCGGAGAAGGTCGACGAGCTCACCGCCGACCTGCTGCTGGCCGGTTACTCCCCCGGCCTCGACGAGAAGTACCGGCAGTTGCCGGGTTACGCCGATCTGCCGTCGGTGCGCAAGGGTTCGGTCGTGTTCCTGACCACGCAGGAGATCAGCGCGATCAACCAGCCCAGCGCGCTGTCGGTGCCGTACATGCTGGACAAGCTCGAGCCCGCGTTCGCCGCCGCCGCGAAATAGGCCCCAGACCGGTTCTACCCCGAGGATTTCACCGTGCTCGCCTCCGCTTACCCCGCCCAGACCCGCTTCGCGCTGCGTGCGGGCGTCACCTGCCTCACGACTCCCGCCGGCGCGGTGCTGCTGAACCCGCCGCGCAACGAGAAGCTGACCGGTCTGGGCGCGGGGGCGCTGCAGGCGCTGAAAACCCTGAATCAGGGCCCGGCGACCGCGGCGGAGATGGCGACCGCGGCGGCGGGCGACGACATCACCGCCCTGATGCGCAAGCTCACCGACGGCGGCTGGCTGTCGGTAACGGTCCGCGACGGCGGCCGCGATCTCTACAGCATCCGGCCCTTCGCCGACCCAGCCCCGCGTCCCACGGTGGCCTTGCCCACCTGGTCGGCGGCACTGTCGAAATTCGCTGTCCTGCACCGCGACAACCAGGGCTTCGTCCTCGAACACCCCCAGTCGTGGTGCGACCTGCGCATCCACGACCCCCGCCTGCTCGCCCTGCTCGACGGCCCGCTCGCCGCCGATTCCCCGGTCCCCGCCACCGTGAAAACCCAGTTCATGGCCGACCTGCAGTGGTGCGGTTTCCTGGTCGACGGCGACGAGGAGGAGCGCGAGTTCACCACCCGCTCCTGGAACACCCCCGACCTGTGGTTCCACCGCCGCAGCACCCTCGGCGCCCGCACGGTGACCTGGGACGACTTCGGCCCCACCCGCTGGGCCGACGGCCAGTTCCCCGAATTGCCTTTGCGCCGCGCGTCATTCGATGGCGCACCGGTCGCCTTGGCGAAGCCGGACCTGGTGTCGCTGCGCGTATCCGATCCGAGCCTGGCCGCCGCCATCGAGGACCGCGTCTCCACCCGCGCCTTCGACGACGCCGCCCCCATCACCTCAGTTCAATTGGGCGAGTTGCTGTTCCGCACCGCCCGCACCCGAGACGACGGCTCCCGCCCCTACCCCTCCGGCGGCGGCGCCTACGAACTCGAGATCTACCCCGTGGTGCGCAATGTCGCAGGCCTGGAAAACGGCATGTACCACTACGATTCGACCGACCACGCCCTGCGCCCGGTCGCCCCCGCCGACGCCCCCGCCGTCCAGAAGCTCCTCAAATCCACCTCGGCAACCTTGGCAGGCGGCGCGCAACCCCAAGTCCTGCTCCTGGTTTCGGCCCGCGCGGGCCGCGTCATGTGGAGCTACGAACAGGTCGCCTACGCCAACATCCTCAAACACGTCGGCGTCCTCATGCAGACCTTCTACCTCGCCGCCACCGCCATGCACCTCGGCGTAGTCGCCCAAGGCTTCAGCGACACCTCGGCGTTCGCCGCCGCCACCGGCCTCGACGAACTCGAAGAATGCAACGTCGGCAGCATCATCGTGGGCTCACCAGCCCGCTGATCCGCGTCCGACGGTCTCGGATCCGCGAGTCGGCCTCCGAACGGGTTCCCCAGCGATCGCCCAGGCACCTGTTCGCACGGAAGTCCCTGGCCAGAGCGGGAACTCGCTAGTTGCTAGTGTGCGCGGGAGTGTGTAGCGTCACACGAACAAGAACGGCCGCCCGGTGAGCTACCAACTCACCGAACGGCCTAGGTACGAAACAGTCCAAGCTGTTCGCACCGTGGGATGAAATCCTACATGCAACGGCTCGGCGCTCCATGCGTCGGGCTTTCGTCGTTCCAGGGGTGAAGTCTGCCCTGACGACGGGCTTCCTGTGTCGTGTCCTGGGCTGGCCGCTCCTGTCGGCCGTTATCGGAGAGCCCGACCGAGGGACAAACAACCCTGACACCCCAGCCTCCTGCGAGCACCTTCGTCGTACGCCTCGCACGTACGCATCTGGTCGGTTCGGGAGTGCACACCAACGCCTGGGTCCAACATCGCCACACGCCGAAACAGGCGCGGGGCCAATTGTGTTGGCCGAGGACGCAAATCGGGGTTCGGTGCGGGGAAGCGGGCAGGGATGGTTACGACACCGGCACCCTTGGGTGCTCCTTCCGGTCGAACACAGTGCGGGCGAAGCCCGGTCCGAATCAAGCAGGAGGAAGCGATGGCGAGCTCTGATGAACCTGAGGACTTCGGTTTCGAGGAGGTTCCCGCTGCCGGAATTGCGCTCGCCGGGCAAGGGCTAGACCTGCTCACCGCCGTTGAGCGTGACGCGATCCAGTCATATGCGCTCAACGGGTTCGAACGGATCAACAAGGCTCTCTGGGATCAGATACCGATGACTGACGCACTCGTGCAGCGCATTGATGCCATCAGATCGGGCCTGATGAAGTATCCGCTGCCGACCATGGTTCGCGTCACCCGCGAAGATGAGGCACCCAACATGGGCATCGTCGGTGTCGAATCCGCATATTCGCTGATCGACCGGAAGTTCACACACCGCGGGTTTCTGTCTGCCAGCGGCGCGACCAACCCTCCGCGATCTAGGCGCCACCGCGACCCGGTGATTCTGGACCTGCTCGTTCCTGCAGGCACCCCGGCCCTACGACTGGGTGAGCTCGCCGAGATCCCAGACGAACGAGAAGTGCTGCTCATCGACGCGCGCAGCTATTTCGTCGTTGGCGTCACCTGGGACGAGGCGCGTAGCATGTGGCGTATCCAGGCAATTGTGACGGAGGGCTAGCGATGAGTGCACTGACCCAAGAATCGTTGCATGTCGTCGAGGTGAAGCTGTCGCCGGAGCAGGTTCAAGAGCATCGACGCCAGGCCGAGAAGCTCCTTGGCAAGGCTCTTCCGCCGCGGCCGAACACTGCGGCGGCTGGCTCCCGCTCCAGGTAATACTGGTCAGCACAGTCCCGCCCGCTTCGGCGCATCGTCGGCGGCACTGTGACGTTGACGAGTGCGCGATCGAGTCAAACCCTCGGCGGTCGACGGATCGGTCGAACTCCAACTGCGCACATCGGCTCACTCACTCGCTGACGTCATCGCCAATCCAGCTGACCATCGACAACGGTCGGCGCCGAATAGCCGTCGAACTCGGACCCAGTGCGCAGGCTCGTCGCGAGGTCGGTCAGCATCGCGCTGATCGACACCCAGCTCGGTCCTGCGTCATCGGCGGCGCACTTGTCGAAAGTGGTTACACAGCCGTGCAGCTCACCCGGCCGGGTATCGACGAACAGCAGGTAACCGTCCGCGCCCGCGAAGGGGATGAACTCGGGCAGATAGGTCCCGGCCGGGTCGCCCGCCTGCGCGTCGGGGTCGACCTCGAACCCCATCTCCTCAGCCATGGGTCCCCATATGTCGAGCTCGAGCTGCCACTCACGGAGAACTCGATCCAGATCGAACAGTTCGTTTCCGGGCAGCAACTGCACCCACTGATCGACGGGAAACCCATTGATCCTGGTGTAGAGCTCGACCAACTCGGCAGGCCACGCCCGACCGGTCGCGGCAGCGGCTTCTTCGATCTGCCCGCTCGTTGCCCCGCTGATCGACACCGTCGCAAGATTGCCCCGCAACCACTTCTCGATCTCGCCGAACTGCTCGGCGACCGACCCGACCGGGGTCGAATACTTCGGCTCCATGACGATCCCCGTCCTCGCGCGAGACGTGCGTCACATAATGCAACCTCCGACGACTCCCGCGCGTCCAAACTTATGACGTGCTTCCTGACAGATCGAGGGTCTCATGAACGACGACTGGTCGGCGCCGACGCGAGCTTCCAACGATGCGTTGCGCGCGCAGATCGATTCGATGCTGGACACCTATACCGCTGAGAAATCGGCGCTGCTCGATGCTCAGTCCCAGGCCACCCAGCTCGTGACCGCCTGGTCGGCGGACGGCTTGGTCCGCGTCTCCGGCACCATCGCGGGGATCTCGGAGGTCCACATCGAGCCGGATGCCTTCAAACGATCGACCCCGGAATCCCTCGGCCGGTCGGTCACCGAGGTGATCGCCCAGGTGGCCACGCAAGCCGCCCAGACCCAGCAGCAAGCCCTCGCCCCACTATCGGACATGAGCGCGAACATGCCCGACCTCCCCGATCTGATCCCGGGCGCCCCCAGCATGAAAGACCTCATCGCCCAGCTGACCCCGCCACCGCCACCGGCCCCCGAACCGGTCACGGACTCACGCCACAGCCTCATCGATGACACCGACGACGAAGAGGGCGAATACTTCCGCAACCGCGGATACCTCCGATGAGCTCACTGAAAGCCGACCCGCAAGCGCTGCGCGGCACTCAGCCGTCGTTCACCTCGGTCGCCGACACGATCACCACCGGCGCCCAGAAGCTGGCGGCTGTGATCGCGGCGGAGGGTGAGTGCTGGGGTAACGACGAGATCGGCCAGTCGTTCGCCAAGAACTACACCCCCGGCGTCGAGCCCGGCCAGAAGGCGGTGACCGGCCTGGCAACAGTGATGACCAAACTGGGCGAGAACATGGTCACCGTCGCCGAAACCCTGCAAGCCCAGGACACCGCGCGTGCCGGTGAGATCGATAAGGCCACGGGGTCGCTGTAATGGGCATCGAGATCCCCGACGAGCTGGCCTGGGTAGCGAAATACATTCTCGGCGCGGGTGATTGGCCCGAAGGTGACGAAACAGCCATGCGCCGTGTCGCCGATGGGTGGACCGCCATGGCGAACACCCTCGATACCGTCGACGACGGTGCCGCACTCGCGCTGAACGCCGCGCTCACAGCGCTGTCCGAGGGCGAAACCCACACCGCCATCACCACTTTCCGCGACAAACTGCTGTCGGGCGACGAAGCGACCTTCGCCGCGGTCCGCAAGTGGTGCGAGAAACAGGCCGAGCTACTCGAAGACGGCGCCAACGACATCGAACACACCAAACTGGTGATCATCGCGACAATGATCATCGCCGCGGTGGAGATCGGTGCGGCCATCGCGACCTCGTGGACAGGTGTCGGCGCTGTAGCCGGCGTGGCAGCCCGGGTGGCCGCCCAGGTCGCGGTGCGCGTGGCGATCAAACAGCTCATCGCCCGCATGCTCACCCGCGGCGCGGCGAAAGCCGCAGCCCGATTGGCCCTGCGTGGCGCCGCATTCGAAGCACTGGAGGAGGGCGGCACCGACCTCGGCGCGCGCTTGATCCAGGTAGCAAAGGGCGACCGCTCGGCCGACAAATTCGGCTGGACCGACCTCGGCCTGGCCACCTTCGGCGGTGCGGTCGGCGGTGCGGCAGGCGGCCTCCTCGGCGGCGGCACCGGCGCTCTGGGCGATGTCGCATCCTCGACAGCAGGCAAACTCGCAGGCAAGGTCGTCGGCGGCACCGTCACCGAACTGGGCGCCGACCTCTCCGCGCAGGTCGCTACCGCAGGAGTAGGCGCCGCCTTCCTCGGCCAGGAATTCAAACTGGATGTCGGCGTAGACACCTTCACCAGCGCGGGAGCAGGTGGCGTCCAGAGCGCGCTGGAATCCAGCAGTCACGGCGGAAACAGCACGGCCCCCACCGTTCCCGATCTCGGCACCGACGTTCCGGGCGCCACCACGCCCGCGGGGACCGATACCCCCTCCGGTGATCAGAGCCCGAACGCACCGACAAGTCCGAACACCGGTGACACCGGCGGGTCGACGAACCCAGCATCCACCGCTCCTACCGGGGACGGAGCGACCCCGCAAAACGGTTCGCCCAACTCCGCAGCACCGGGGGAATCGGCACCCACAAGCCCGAATGACAACGGCGCGAATGGAACTCCGCCCACTGGCGACTCCGCACCGTCGAACCCGAACAGCAACGGATCTACCGAAACCCCCGACGCCGGAGAAACAGCACCCTCATCCAACGGATCCCCCTCCGCCGGAGACACGACGCCGTCCAGCCCGAACGACAACGGGTCCAACCCGACCCCGCCGACCGGCGACACCACACCATCGAACCCGGGCATCGACACCCCGACCGGAACGCCCCAGACCGGCGACTCGCCGTCGAACCCGAACAGCAGCACCCCGGCCGAAACACCGTCGACCGGCGATACCTCGCCCTCGGACAATCCCTCGAACACACCGCCCACAAGCGACACCACTCCCAACCCCACCGGCTCATCACTGGATCTCCCGGACCAGGATTCGTCGACCCAGCCGAACACCCCCACCGACAACAGCCCGAATACCGCTACCGGACAACAGAACCCGACTCCGAGCGACACCGGGCAGTCCAACACCACCCCGACAACACCGGCGAATCCCCAACCCACGACACCCGCACCCACAGCCCCTACCGACACACCGGATGCGACCACCCAACAACCGACCCCCACGGCACTGACCACACAGGAGTCGACCCCACAGCAATCACCGACTCCGACTCCCGCCGCAACCACCGGTTCGCCGATCTCCACAACCTCCCAACCGGCAGCCCCTGCGAACAACCCCACCCATACCCCTGCCGACACCACTCGCCCTTCCTCCACAGACACATCGACAGCGACCGCCACCACCGCGACAGCTCCCCCAGTCCAAACCGCAAACCCCACAACAACTCCCCCCACATCAACACCACCGCCCACTGCCACACCGACGCCCACGCCGACACCCCCGATCAGTCAAATCCCAACGTCAGCGCCGTCATCGCCCAGGTCGAACACACCCACGTCAACCCCCACAACAACTCCGGCACCGGTCACCTCGATCTCGACCACCCGGACTGGGCCGCCAATCGACCAGACCCCGTCTCGGTCTAGGCCGACGACCCCGCCAGCGGTACCACAAACGCGCACAGCAACGAGCCCTGACAGCCGACCGAGTTCTACCCCGACCACCAACCCCACTCGGACAACACCGCAAACCCTCACGCCCACTCCAACTCCGGCAAACCAGCTACCCGACCCCGGTTACAGCCCAGACGCCCGCCCGCTGCGCGACGCACTGCGTAACCAACCTCCGCACGACGGCCGCACAACCACCGTCGACCGGAACCCGTCCCAACCACGCCCTTCATACCGAATTCGCCGCTTCCAGGTCGGCAGCCGCTGGGTCTCGGTAGCCACCATCCGCGCCCACATCCCGAACGCACACCTGATGACACCGGCCGAGCTGAACCTGGAGATGGAATACGCCCAGGGCGCGGTCGATGCCGCCTTCAACCACGGTCAGGATCTCCTCAGCCGCGCCCCGTCCGTCGGCGACCAGTTCCTGGTCGACCTCGAATTCACCACCGACCCGAACGCAGCCGATCTACGCCTGAACACCCAGCAACACCAATTCGACCTGTCCAACGATCTCCGCGCACACATGGGCTTGCCGCGAAGCACCCCGGACACCCGTTTGAGCCCCGACGACCTCCGCACGATCAGCAACGACATCGCCCGAGCCAACACGCCGGCCCGGTTCACCAATCCCTCGGACAGCCGAGTCATGGCCCCGGGTCGGCTCGAGCCTGTCGAGCAGGCGGCGCACCAGCAACGAGTTGAAGACCAACTCCGCGACGGCAGCGGATTCACGATCGGCGCCGACCCTCGAACGCACCCCTACGGCACGTCGGTCAACGACGGCGGCCCGACCCGGGGCGGCCGAAGCAATAACTGCCTCGACTGTTCCCTATCAGCGTTGTCGTCGTTCTACGGCGTTCCTCAGGTCTCGGCGCCACGGTGGCCCGACCCTCTGCCGAACGGCTCCCGCGACAACCGCAGTGGCGAACGATTCGGCACCGCACGAGCGGAAAATTGGCTCGGCCGGAGTTTGAGCCATTTCCCTGGACTACCGATCCAGGATCAGTTCCGCGAACTGCACAATCATGTCGCCGGCCTCGGTCCAGGCTCGGCTGCGCTGGTCATCAACTGCTGGCATGCACGCGACAGCAATGGAAACCCTCGATTCAACGCCGACGGTTCCCCTCTGATCCTTGCCTCGCACGCAACAGTCATTGTCTATCCGCCCGGCGCAGCAGGGCCCGTATGGTGGGATCCGCAGTCGGGCGCCACCTCCGATGTCCCACCCCCAGACATGGTCGCCCGGTCGGCCGCGCTGGACTTCATTCCCATCGACGCACACGGAGGTATCCAGAATGCCGGAGCCAATTCACACGGCGGAACAGGCCAACCAGCTGCTGACCAAAGTGTTCGGGCCGAACCGGAAGTTCCAAACGATGGAGACCAGACACGGCTGGGTAGCCCAAGCGATTCTCTCCCAGGAGGAATTGGATCAGGGCATGGGATTGGGACTGGGGAACTACGTCCTGAACAAGCAAACGGGAGTCGTGACAGCTCACCGGAGCCTGCCACCGGACATGATCGGGGAGGAATTCGACCAGGCGATCGAAACGGGCCAGCCGATCCAGGGCGGCCAGGTGTATCCCCCACTCCATCGAATCCACCTGCTGAAAACCTTCGAGGACCCACAGACAGTCCAGTACCAAGTCCACGTGACCGACCTGGATCAATCGAACAACCCGGGAACCACCGAACTGATCACGATCAACAAGGAAACCCTGTACTTCCATCCGAGCGGGGGCCCGCTCTCGGAAGCGACAGCATGGGCCGAGATGCTCAGCCGGACAACGGGATCGTGGCCGATGGAGGAAACGATCGAACGGTAGCGAGCGACGCAGACACCACCCCGTCGCCCAGAGCGTCACAGTCAGCGCTGCTACAGCAACAGGTCGACAACGCCGAGCGGGCAAGGAGCGCCCGCGAGCAGCTGCGTGCGGACGTCACAGCGACCGGCGAAGCTACGCGAGTTGGAAATCGGAACAGCGGCAGGTCATTTCAAGCCCGTCGCGTTGACTTCAACGGACAACCACTCACTGTTCTCCAAATCGCTGTGCACATCAACGCCAGTGCGTCCGTAAACCCAGACGCTGTCGGCGAACTGAGTGAACGAGCCCAGCTTGCAACTGACCTTGCTTTCAACGGCGGGAATCAGTTCGCCAATGGCGAATGGGTAATGGTCGACCTCGTCCCGGTGGACAATCCGGCCGACGCCGACATGCAGGTCCAGGTGGACGACACAGGGCAACCCGGCACCACTCACCCGAACTCGGACGTCAAGGCCCTGACATCACAGTTGCGCGATCAGCTCGGGTTAGCCCCGAGTACCGCCGATGCACTCTCGCCGAGCGACCTTCAACAGCTCAGCAGCGAGATCGACCGTGCCACACTCGCACCGCGCTCACTCCCGCCATGGCTTACCTCAGATTCCTCACAGTCGTCCTCGACCCACGACGCCCCGGCCACCGACTACCGGTCGAGCCCCGACTCCGACAGTGCGTCGGTCGCAGGCCACGACAGCAGCGATCATTCCTTGCCGGCCACCGACTACTTCCGACCCGACGGGCGACCAGTACCTACCGACGAGCTCGTCCATCCGGAAATGGACGAGACCGAACTTCAACGACTACAGGCCCTCGACAGCCAGCTGTCGGCGATCGCGCGGGATCACCGCAGCAGGACCGGCGCATTTCCCGATCCACCGCCGGGCGTCGGCCGCGGCAATCCAGCTGTGGACGCGCTGCTGCCCAACGGCTGGGACCCGTTTCACGGAGTCGGCCGCGACGCCTGGATGCGGTCAATCGCTGGACCGAACGGCGATCCCGCATGGGCAGACGGCAATCTGTATCCGCAAGGTTTCTCCAGTTCGACCGACCGTCATCCAGCCATGCTCCAACCGGGCGAGGTCATCGACCGGTTCGGTGGACCCTCTGGCAGGTTTACATCGCCCGCGGGCGTTCCGTATCCGCAGCGAGCGCTGCCACCAACCAATCTCGATGGCGAGTCGTATCACCAATACGAAGTCCTACGGCCATTGCCTATGTGGCGGGGCGGCATTGCTCCCCAGATGGGAGAACCCGGCCTCGGTTCCCAGCACTATCTTCCAGTCAGTGTGCAGGCACTCATCGATGCTGGGTACCTCAGAGAAGTAGATCCTCTTCCTCGTGCACCTGCTTCCGGCGCCGACGTCGATGCGCCGACAGCTGATGGCCTGGAAGAACGTGGCAACCCCGCAGCGTCTCCCACAACGTATCCATTCACGGATGCCCGCCCGGGGTTCTCGATCATGTCCGCGACGGATCGCTTCTACCAGGATGTACAAAGCGTTTCGCCACTTGCGGGGCACTACGATGTCGTTGCGCATGGACAGCCGAACAGCGTGAACATGGACTCGACCGGAGGAGGAGCGATGTCGGCGCGCGAGCTGGCCAATTTGATCCGCCATCGACCGGACTATGTCCCCGGCACCCCCATCCGGTTGTTGTCCTGCAACACCGGACGGCTCGACGGCAACTTCGCACGAAGTCTTGCCCAAGCGCTCGGCACGCCGGTAGTAGCGCCGGATGGATACCTCTACACATCCAGAGGCAGACTCGGCGTTGATGCCAGACTGCGGAGGATCAGTCCATGGCAAGTACCGCGACTGCCTGACACCTGCCACCGATTCCACCCCGATGGAAGAGTCGAGGAATTGGACCGTTCCGAGTGGGAAGGCTGAAAGTGAAACTACTGCCCGATTTTTCGGAGGACCCCCGCGAGGGAATCGAAGGCTGGCCAGAAGTCAGCTTGGCGGACCTTGTCGGGCGCCTGGACGACGAACTCCGCGAACCCCTTTCGCACTACCTGCTGGAGTGTCAGTCGCTTGTCTCGACCCAGTCGATGGCCGACCCACTCGACCCGGCACGAGACCACGGCGTACCGACCGGGATGTCAAGCGACGGCACCTGGGTGTGGTCAACATACTGGGGATACTTCGTGCGGGAGTACGCGATCGAGGTTCCCGCCGAGTTCATCGACCATGCCCGGTCGCGCGATTTTCAGCCGGTGACACTCGACAACGCCGAGCAG
Source organism: Nocardia sp. NPDC059195 (assembly GCF_042754695.1). Classification (NCBI taxonomy): domain Bacteria; kingdom Bacillati; phylum Actinomycetota; class Actinomycetes; order Mycobacteriales; family Nocardiaceae; genus Nocardia; species Nocardia sp. NPDC059195. The sequence goes on from NZ_JBHZBG010000007.1 coordinate 147,358, forward strand.
GAACGAATCGACAGCGAACTCGAAGCAACGTTCTCCGACTGAGCTAGAAGAGGTTTCATCGTGAACATCGACGAACTCACCAAGATCTTGCGGGGTCTTGGTGTTCCCGACTCAGTTGCCTCGGTCGGCAGACTCCGCGACGACCATTACTGCTTAGTACCGGGCCGAGATGGCTCGTTCGAAGCATTCTGGTACGAACGCGGCGGCCCACATGACCTCTGCGAATACGACAACGAAGCCGCTGCCTGTTTCGGGTTCCTCGGGTTGATCGGCGGAGCTCTCGATGGGTCGCAGCCACTGGAACCGGGTCGTGGTACCGCCGGGTCGGTCGGCGGCGTGCCGATCAGCAGTCCGGCGGTTCAGTCGATTCTCGATGACGGTGATCTGTTCGGCGGCATGCGTGAAGCGCAGTGGGCGCGGGAGTTCGTGGTACCCGAAGACGTCGGAGCTTCAGCTGGCCGGAGGTTGCTCCGCTGGCCCGATCCGATACTCCATCCAGACGGCTTCGCGACCCCCACCGGCCGGAAACCGGCACGGCTCGAACCTGGTCGGATCATGGACTCGTTCGGCACCACATTCACCCGACTGCTCTACGACATCGGGACGCCGTTCGGCGCACGTTCACTGCCGATCGACTACGCCGAATCCGGATACCGACGATGGAAGGTCCTGACGCCGACACCGGTGTGGTCCGGCCCCGTCGCACCGTGGTTCGCCAGACCAGGTGGCGGAAACCAGTACTTCACCGTGATGCCGGTCGTCGATCTGGTCGGCTCCGGATTCATCGAGGAGATGGCAATATGACCCCGAACGACGGTGTGTTCTCCCAGAATCCGATCAGCCAGCTCGCCTGGTTCTCCCACGTCGGCGCGCCCGCAGCCCTTGTCTCGGAAGGTGAACTGCGCGAACAGGCTTGGTGCCTGATTCAAGCCGAAGACGGCTGGTGGGATGTCTTCTACTACGAGCGAGGTTCCCGAACCACCAACATCGGCCGCGCCAAAACCCGTCTCGCCGCCCTCCGGCTACTCGGCGGGCGCCTTCTCTACACCGACATCCTCAACCGAGCTACTTCCTGAGAACCGCTATGCCAGTTGCCCCGACCCCCACCAAGCAGACGCGCAGGAATTGCTGGCGGACGCATTTCCGTCACAGACGTCTCACTTACCTGCTGGCGGCACGTGACCGACCGCCTCGGGATATTCGGTGGCAAGGAGTTGGGAAACCGCGCCTTCGACTGTCGGTAGGTCTACTTCGGCGACCTCACGCACGATCTCCCAGTCGAGACTGAAGTAGGCGTGTACCGCGTGGTTGCGGAATCCCCGCATCTGTCGCCAGGGCAGGTCGGGAAGCTTGTTCCGCGTCTCATCCGTGAGATGCGATGCGGCCTCACCGATGACAAGTAGCTGTCGAAGCACCGCGTTCTGCAGAATTTCGTCGGTGCTCCAGCCGTCGCCGCGCTGGTCGAGCCACCGGATCACGGTGCGGGCCGCGATGACGATGTCTGCGAGGTAGAGCGAGTTGGCGCGTTCCTCACGCGGCGGCATACAGGACCTCGGCGTCGGCAAGTACTTCGTCACGGATCAGTCGGTTGAGGCCACTCTTGGGGACCAGATCGACGTGGATGCCCAACAGCTTCTCGAGCTCCTCCTCCAGTCCGAAGAAGGCCAGGCCGCGAACTGCGTGTGGTCCGCGCACGTAGAGGAGATCGACGTCGCTGTCCTCGCGGTCGTCACCGCGGGCAACCGAGCCGAAGAGCGCTAGCTCCGTGACGCCGTATTCGGCACAGAGCTGGATAATCGCGGGAAGGAACTCGATGAGCTCGTCTCGTCTCACTCCACCATCATGGCAGCTCAGATGGGTGGGAAACAGGGGCCGCGGGGTTCGAGGTTCGAGGTTCGGAGCTCGCTTCGGTTGTTGGGGACCGGTAGTTCCCGGCGACGGTCCGGGTTGAGTAGGGTCGGAGGCACAGGTTGGAGGGCTGTCGACAGGTCGGTGGAACCGAATGGGGTCGGGGTGCGTCTAATTGAGTAGTGGCGGGTTGCTGCCGTGTCCGACCAGGTAGGAGTGCTGTGCGAAGCGTTGTGGTGATGCGGGCTGTGGTCTGTGGTGTGGTCGGGGCGGCTGTGCTGGCGGGGTGTGGGGGGGCTGAGGAGGGGTCGGCTGGGCCTACGACTACGGTGCGGGATCCGGACACTATCGAGGTGTTCAATCCGTGTCGGGGGGCGTTGTCGGATGAGGTGTTGCGGGGTGTGGGGCTCGATCCGGCGACGAAGGGCATCACCACCGACCCGCCGACCGGGGTGTCAGCCTGGCGCATCTGTGGGTGGCTTCCGCTCGACGACAGATACGGTTCCGGCAAGCGGCGGGTCAGCGTCTTCTCGACCAGCCACACGCTTGACGAGGCCCGAAAGAAGGACAGCGCGATCATCGTCCGCGACACCACCGTGAATGGGCGGCCCGGTCTCATCTCGAAAGAGAAGGACGATCCGGATGCCTGCATCGCGTCTTTCGGAGCCGAGCAAGGCATGTTCGAAGTCCGGACGTCGTGGTTGAGCACCGAAGGTCCGCGAGTCGGCGACGTATGCGAAATGGCGGAGCAGTATGCGACTGCTCTCGAACCGCATTTGCCGAAGTAAGCACAGGGGGGAACATGACTCAGGACCACGCCACCTATTGGCGAAACATGAAGACTCAGGCGATCAACGGCGAGTTCAAGATCGACGAAGACCTCGGCCAAGCGATCGCTGATGTCGTCAGCCAATACATCTCGGACCTAGAGATCCAAAAGGATGACGCGGCCAACCTCAACCGCATGTCCGGTTGGGGCGGTCTCCCCTCGGCAGAAACGATCCGCGCCAAGTACGAAGCCAAGGCAGTTGCCGGAGGCGCCGGCGACCCCAACGACTCCGCGGTGAAACGCCTGGACCAGCACATCGCCATCGCCCGCGACCAGCGCGACACCTTCCTCGCCGCCATCGGCAAACTACAAGCCGTCGACCAGCAGACCGCAGGCGCTATCGGCGCGACGGGGGCGAACATCTGATGGGGTTCTGGGATGGGCTATCCAATTTCGGTCAAGGCGTTGGGCATGTAGGCACTCTCGGCATCTTCAAGATCATGGACAATAACGACCGGTCCGACAATGGCGAGAATGAACGCAGCACACTCGACGCCAACGGCAAGCAGGCGTGGGAAGGCGACCGCAGAATCATCGGCGACGAATGGTCGCGGTTGCTGGCAGGCACGAATGTGACGATGGAGGGAGCGAAGGTAACTCCCGAGCAGTTCAGCACGTGGCCGCACCAGCAAATCTGGGATGCGTTGAACGGCAAAGGCGGTCAGGGTGGAGTCGATGCCGGTCAGATCAACGCCAGTGCGGACGCGTGGCGGCGACTGACGACGGGAACGGAAACCGCGGTCAACAACTACCGCACCAAGTTCGAGCAAGTGCTGTCCGAGAAATGGTCGGGTGCTTCGGGGAACTCGGCGATCGACGCGGTGAAGAGCTACACCACCGAGGCCGCGAAGCTGCCCGCCACGTTCCAGATGGTTGCGAATGGCGTCGACTACATGGAAGGTGTTCTCGGACAGGCGAAGATCGCCATTCCGGAACCGGATAACGTTTCGACCTTCGACGAGTTCATCGGCCACATCCCCGGCAACGGCGTTGTCAAAGCGGCCAAGCATCGCGCCAATGAAGCCGAGGAAGACGCTCGCCTCTTCATGATCGGCACCTATCAGCCCGGTTCGATCACCGTCGACAAACAGACTCCCGTGCTTCCCCTCCCCCAGAACAACGTCGGCGACCCCGGTGGGGTCACCCCCGGCGACGGCGGAACCGACAACGGCAACGGCGGGAACAGCAACGGCAACGGCAACGGCGGTACCCCGTCAACGAAACCGGCTGACACACAAGAGGACCCGGCAACAACTGAACCGCAGTCGACCGACCCCGGCGACGATCAGAACGACGACGAAACCGGCGACGACTCCACCGAGCCGAGCACGACCGAACCAGCCTCGACCACGCCCGCCGCGACCACTCCGGCCGGAACGGGCACGCCGACCACCCCCGGCGGCGGAGGGTCGCCTGGCTCGGGTTCACCGGGTTCGGGTTCACCCGGGTCCGGCGTGCCGAGCGGAGGCACTCCAGGCGCCGCTTCGCCGGGCACTCCCGGCGGCGCCGGCGCGGCCGCAGGGGCGTCAGGTAACCGCGCGGGAACTACCAGCGGCGCAGGCGGTAGGGGCATGAGCGGCATGCCCGGCATGATGGGCGGCGGACGTGGCGGCGGCAAAGGCGAGGACGACAGCGAGCACGCCATTCCCGACTACCTCATCCAAGATCGGGAAGACGAACTCATCGGGCTGCTTCCGCCGACCCTTCCGCCAGGTGGAGTGATCGGCGCGTGAGCTGGAACAATGACACCTACACCGAACCGCGCGTAACAGGTCGCTGGCAGCTCGACCCGCACGCGTTCGCTGTCGGACTCGAAGGCCATGGTCGTGACCGCCTGCCCTACCCGCTGACCTTCCGGCCCGAGTTCGCCGAAACCCACGAGATCCACCAGGAGCGGCGCGAGGCCGCCATCGCCAGGCTGCGACAGGTCTACGACGACGGCCTGCACAAAGTGTTCCGCGCTCTGCTCGAACCAGAGGTTCGCGTCGAAATCGAGGGTTTGCACGGTCCGGGTCTGTCCGAGGTCGCCCGCGTGTATGCCGGAATCATCGAGGATCACGCAGCTTTGGCGGTCCAAGCATCAGGACCCACCCGCGAGCAAGGCGGGGATATCGCCTTGACCATTGTGCCGCTGGTTGATTTGGCCGCCGCGATCGTCGCGAAACTTCCTCACGCACAAGGTGGTTCGACACCCCGCTTCGAGGGCCGCCGCAGCGACCTCGACACCGCCACCTACGCCCGCCACCCCACGCGCCTGTCCCCCGTCGAACAAACGCAACGATTCTTCCGCCGCCCCCGAACCAGCACCGGCGAAATCACCGTCTACCCCGGCTACCAGGTGGACTCACGCCCCACCGCCGACGGCAAAGCCTTTCTGTGGCTGGACTATCCGAACGACGGCCGCTACCTCATCCAGCACCACGACGCCGACAACTTCACCGTCATCCCCGGCCCACCCACCGAACTCCAACACCGCCTGGCCAAACACATCGCGATGTTCACCGAACGAAGGCGCGTATAGCATCGGCCAGAACAGGTATCAGCGGTGTTACTAACATCAGTGATACCGAGTCTGAGCAGCATCGGCGCGGCACCGAGGGCGACGTCGGCACTCGCGCTACTTGCGCAGGCCGACGTCGCGATGCCGCTATACGTCGACGATCAGGACGCGATCTCCGCAGAGTCGCTCCCAATCATCACGATCGGATGTGAGAACGACCGGCGGTCCAGGACTGCGCAGCGCCATCGCCGCCACCAATGAGTCGATCGCGTACTTGTGTCCGTGTACACCGTCTGCCTCACGAGGCAGACGCACCGCATCGAGCGAATCGGCTTGGGTTACTTCCTCGACTCGCAGCCGCGAAAGCAACCAGCTCAGCCTGCCCATATCGGTCTTTCCATGAACGGCTTCGACAATAGCCAGCACCGATACCCGTACAGGAATGCTGTTCCGCCTGGCTGCTTCGATGCGGGCGGTGAGCGCTCTGTCATGTCGTAGCAGCAGTGACAGAGCCTCGGAATCAAGGACTACCGACCGAACATTCCGTTCCGTCACGCGGCTCCCCGGTCGGAGCCCTGCGCGCCGTGGCCGAAAAGCTCCTCAGCTGCGGCTTGCACCTCCGCGTCGGTGAGCGGCTCGTGGCTCGACTCGAAGTCCGAGACGATCTCCCCGAGCCCGTCCATCTCGAGTTGGTGCCGCACCGCTTCGGCAACGTACGCCGAGAGGCCGCGCTTACCTGTCCGGTCGCGGACCGCGGACAGAAGATCCGACGGCATCGACACCGAGACGTTGGTGGTGGCGCCGGGACGAGCGGTAGTCATAGCCAAATTGTACTACATGGACTATTACATCCCTGCCGTCGCGTCGACGGTGCGCGAAGGTGCGGATAACGCCCGCAAGAGAAGGTATCATCGATGTTACTATCATCAATGATACTAAGAGGTGCGATGGACTTCGTCGGGCGATGGCATGAACTGCACACCCTGGACGCCGCCTTGTCCGGCGTCGGGGCCGCGATCGATACGGCGAAGCCGGGACGTTGCCTCATTCTTCGTGGCCGCCGCCGCATCGGTAAGTCTGCACTGATCGAGGAGTTCACCCAGCGCAGCGGTGTGCCAAATGTCTTCTACACCAGCGAGATCGGACTCGGAAACGACCCGCTGCGCGAGTTCTCCGATACGGTCGCGCATTCCTCGCTGCCCGATGCCGAGATCTTCGATGAGGCGCTTCCGGCCAACTGGACCGCAGCCCTGCGACAGCTCGCCGGCATTCTGCCCGACAATGAGCCGAGCATCGTCGTTCTCGACGAGTTGCCATACCTGATGGATGAGTCGGGCGCTTTCGAGAGTGTCTTGCAACGCGCGTGGGACCGCGAACTGTGCCGCAAACCGGTTCTGTTGATCCTGATCGGTTCCGATCTCGCCATGATGGCTGCGCTCACGTCGTATGGTCGCCCGTTTCATCAGCGCGGCACCGAGATGCGACTGGGCCCACTCAATCCCGCCGATGTCGCCGCCATGACCGGCTCCGACCCCGCGGCGGCCTTCGATGCCACCCTCATCACCGGTGGATTGCCCATCATCTCCTCACGATGGCGCGCAGGCGAGGACGTGTGGGAGTTCTTGACGAGAGAACTCGCCGACCCGGTCAGCCCGCTGATCGTCTCCGCGCAATTGTCTCTGGCAGCCGAGTTTCCCGATCAGACCTTGGCGCGCCAGGTCTTGTCCGCGATCGGCAGCGGCGAACGAACGTTCACCAATATCGCCCGTGCCGCAGGCGGTCTAGCCAGCACGAGTCTCTCGCGCGCACTGAACCTGTTGGTGGACAAGGGAATCGTGGCCGCGGAACTACCGATCAGCCTGGCCCCATCGAAAGAACGCCGTTACCGGATCACCGACTCATACCTACGGTTCTGGCTCACCTTCCTCGGCCCCTACTTGCCTGAGCTGGATCGCCTGCGCGGTGACCTGACTCTGGATCGGATCCGCCGTGGCTGGACGAGTTGGCGCGGCCGCGCGGTGGAACCCCTGATCCGTGACTCGCTCGCCCGGCTTCTCCCAGCCCAAGGCATCCCCGCGGTCCCCGCCATCGGCGGGTTCTGGACACGCACCAATGACGTAGAGATCGACATCGTGGGCGCCGACCGGGAACCCGTCGCCAAGGAGCTGGCCTTTCTCGGGTCGATCAAGTGGCTGGAGAACTCACCCTTCGACACCCACGACCTCGTCGCCCTGCAAAACCACCGCTTCCGGCTGACCGATGACCCCGTCCCCTTGATCGCTGTCAGCCGCTCCGGCGTCTCAACCGACCACCTCGCCGCCACCTTCACTCCCACCGACCTGATCGCGGCGTGGCGACCGCCAACCATCTGACCTGCACCGATGCCGGTGACAGATCGTGCCGCTCAACGCAAAGGCCGGCCCAGCTACATCGGTGTCACCTGCATCCGGTCGGCGTCGAAGGTCGTGGTTGTGGGTTCTGTGTCGCCGTTCTTGCGTATGGCGATAGTGGTGTCGTTGGAGAAGAACACTTGCGTCGGGCAATTGCCTTCATGCAGATGCCACACCAGCGCCCGTCGACTGAAAAGCCCCCCGCGCTCCAGCAGCCACACGCGGCAGGCAGGGTCGATTAAATTCATGTACTTCTCGGTGGCCAGTTCAACGCGACCGTCGGGACTCACCGCGACCGTGCGGACAACGCTGCGATCGTCGAACGCCTCGAGAAACGTCGTGATCGCCCACAGGAACATTGTCGCCAGCACCAGCATCACCGCGAACACGATCCGCAACCAGCGGCGAGGCCTGCTGCGACTGAACCAGACGTAGCAGAGATAGACGGCGGTTGCGGCCGTCCAGCACAGCGGCATCGCGAAGAGCGGGGGGTCGCCGAAGCGATAGAAGCGGTCCGCCGCCGCCGCTACCATCCATACGGCCACTCCCGCCGCGAGTAACGCGACAACAGCGAGCACCCACACGATCTGCTGCCGGCGCGACATCGGACCGGCCCCTCCTCGGTCCAAATCGGATGTCCCATATCGCCGGCGGATACGTTCCGACGTAGCGTTGTTGTCTGTCATCCCAACTCCTCGGGTCGCAATAGTTGCTCAGGCGGGCACTGGTTCGGTTCCGTCGAAGGGTGGGTAGGTGTCGCTGGTTGTGCGTTCGGCGGCGGCGATGTAGACGGCGAGGGCGTCTCGGGATCGGGCGAGGCGGTCGATTTGGTCGTCGAGGCGGTGGAGTCGAGTTCGCATGTTGGACACGAGTTCTGGGCATGCGGGCAAGGTGGGGGTTTCGCCTTCCGCGCAGGGTAGGAGGTAGGCGATGTCGTCGGAGGACAGGCCTGCGCCGAGTAGGTGGCGGATCTGTTGCACGCGCAGCAAGGCGGTTTCGTCGTATTCGCGGTAGCCGTTCGGGCTGCGGTCCGCGGTCATCAGCCCCTGGGCCTCGTAGTAGCGCAGTTGGTGGGCGTTGACGCCCGTGCGGGTACTCAGTTCGCCGATTCGCATCGCAACCTCACTTGACCTTCATACCGGTATCAACGTTGATGATGCTGCCATGAACAACGCAACCGAAACATCTGTGACCGTCATCGGACTCGGGCTCATGGGCCAGTCGCTCGCCGGCGCGTTCCTCGCCGCCGGACATCCCACCACCGTATGGAATCGGACGCCCGCCAAGGCCGACAGGCTGATTGCCGAGGGTGCGCGGCTCGCGCCGACCATCGGCGACGCGCTGCGGGCGGGCTCGATCACGATCATCTGCGTCACCGACTACCCGGCCGTGCGTGAACTGTTGGGCACGAACGATATCGACGGTACGACCTTCCTCAACCTGACCTCGGGCGACTCGGCCCAGGCCCGCGAAACCGCCCGCTGGTTCGAGCAGCGCGGCGCCCACTACCTGGACGGCGCGATCATGGCCATCCCGCAGGCGATCGGAACCTCCGACGCCGTGATTCTGCACAGCGGTCCACAGGCGGACTTCGACGCGCACGAGAAGACACTCGAGGCACTGGGCACCGTCACCTACCTCGGCGCCGACCACGGCCTCGCCTCCCTGTACGACGTGGCCGGCCTGACCATGATGTGGAGCGTCCTCAACGCCTGGCTCCAGGGCACCGCGATGCTCAGAACCGCCGGTGTCGACGCCGCGACGTTCGCACCGTTCGCGCAGATGATGGCTACCGGGGTGGCCACCTGGCTGCCCGGTTATGCCGAGCAGATCGACAGCGGATCCTTTCCCGCCGAGGTGGCGGCCCTGGAGACCGATGCGCGAACGATGGCCCACCTGATCGAGGAGTGTGAGGCGCTCGGCGTCAACGCCGAGCTCCCGAAGCTGATCAAGGCAATGGCAGACCGCTCGATCGCCGCAGGTCACGGCGGGGAGCAGTATCCCGTGCTGATCGAAGAGTTCGCCAAGCCCCACAGCGACTGACATCACCGCGTGCCCAACGAGCAGGCAAACTAGCGGTCCAGCACCTCGGCGAGGGTGGTGAGCGCCAGCTCCCAGAGTTCGGCGAAGCGGGCTGCCTCGGCTTCCGTGAATAGAGCGGTGCTCCAGCGGAAGTTCGTGGTGAGGGCGGCGCCTTCGGGGGTGGTTCCGATGCCTGCGATGACGTCTACCGCGTAGCGCAGGGGTAGGTCTGGTTCCGGGTCGAGTGGGAGTGCGGTGTCGTGTTCACCGACGAGCAGCGACCAGGGGTCGGTGTTGTTGCCGCTCAGGTCGATTCGGCCGAGGTAGTTGAATTCGACCTGCGGTTCGGCGGCGGTGCGAAGTTCGGCGGCGCGGTTGACGTAGCGGAGCAAGCCGTAATCGAGGCCCTGGTTCGGGATTTCGCGCAGGTGAGTCGCGACCGAGTCGAGCAGGGTTCGGGCGGCGGACGGATCTGCTTGTGCGCGTAGGACATCCACCGCGTTGTCGCCGACGCCGAGGCGGACGGGGAAGACGCTGGTGAACCAGCCGAGGGTGTTGGCGGTGTCGGTGCCGAGGGTGGTGTCGGCGCGGCCATGGCCTTCCATGGCGATCAACGCGCCTGCGGCCGGATCGTTTCCGTTCTCGGCGTGGAGTGAGGCCATGGTCATGGTGAGGGCGGTGAGCAGGAATTCGCGGACGCCCTCGTCCTTGCCGACGCGGTTGAGCAGGCGCTCGGTGACCGCGACCGGAGTCGCTACCGTGCTGACGCGCAGGCTGGACCAGGTGTCGGTGGCCGGTGCGGGGTGCCGGGAGCCGAGCGCTGCGTCGGGCTCGCGGACCTGCGCGGTCCAGTAGTCGCGCTGGGCGAGGACTTCCGGTTCGGACGCGCGCTGCCACATGGCCTCGGACCACTGCCGGTACGAGGTGAACTCGGGCAACATCTTCGGCGCCACGCCTGCTTGGATCTGCTGCCAGGCGGCAGCCAGCGCGTCGAGCATGATGTGCCAGGACACGACGTCGACCGCGAGGTGGTGCACGGCGAGCAGCAGAATGTCGCCGGTTCCGCGACCGGCAGCCTCGCTCGCCACCGCACCGGCGGAATCCGAGCCGAGGTACACATCGGCATCCGTGGCCGGGAACCACACCGCGCGCACCATGTCGCCGGTGCGGGGATCGATCGCATCGTTGGCGATCCGCGCGAATTCGGTGATAGCCGAGTCGAGTTCGTCACCGGCGAGATTCCGGGGTGCTTCGATCACCAGGTCGGTGGCGTTCACCGCGCCGGGTGCCCGGGTGACCATGCGCGGGCCGTCCGTCGTGTCGGTGAGCACCGCGCGCAGGGTGTCGTGCGCATCGAGCAGCGACTGCAGCGTGGATTCCAGTGCCGCCCGGTCGATTCCGGCGGGCAGGCGCAGCAGCGCGGTCTGGGTGAAGCGGCGGTAGTTGCCGTATTCGTACATCCAGGAGACCACCGGCAGCGGCGGAACCACACCGTAGGCGTCGGCGCCGGACTGCGCGGCGGCGGCCGGAGCGTCATCGACGGCCGCGGCGAGTTCACGAATGGTCGGGCAGGCCAGCACCATTCGCGGATTGAGGGCCAGGCCGCGGCGGCGGGCCTTGTTGACGAGGGAAATCGCGACGATGCTGTCGACGCCGAGTTCGTAGAAGTCGGCGTCGATGCCGGGGGCGCGGCCGTCGAAGAGTTCGGCGAACAGCTCGCTGAGCGCGATCTCCGTGGGTGTCTCGGCAGCGGCGTTGCTATCGGCGGCCGAAAGCGACTGCTCGGCGAGCTCGTTCAGCGCGTGGCTGTCGAGCTTGCCGTTGACGTTCACCGGCAGTTGCTCCATCACCACGATGCGCGCGGGAATCATGTACGCGGGCAGGCGTTGTGCCAGGTCAGCACGCACCCGGCTGACGATCACGGCGCGACCGGCCTTGCCGACGACGAAGCCGACCAGCGACGCACCACCGGCGCGGCGCACCACAGTCACCGCGGCGGTGTCGATATCGGCGGAGCGCCGCAGCGCGGTCTCGATCTCGCCGACCTCGATGCGATAGCCGCGCACCTTCACCTGGGCGTCGGCGCGGCCGAGGTAGCCGAATCGACCACCGGGCAGCCTGCGGACGAGGTCACCGGTGCGGTACATGCGCTCGCCGGGGCGCGTCGGGTCGGCGACGAAACGGTCCGCGGTGATGGCGGGTTTGCCGAGGTAGCCGCGGGCCAGCTGCACGCCGGACAGGTAGAGCTCGCCGACGATGCCGCGCGGAACCGGTCGCAGCCGGGAGTCGAGCACGTAGCCGACCATGCCGCCGTTGGCGGTGCCGATCGTCGGGATTTCCGAGGTGGCGACGGGTGCGACCACGGCTTCGACGGTCGTTTCGGTGGGCCCGTAGCAGTTGTACACAGCCGTACCGGGCAGGGCGCGCAGCCGCGCCCACAGCGCGGTGTCGATGGCCTCGCCGCCGAGGGCGAGCACCGACAGTTCGCGGTCGAGCAGGCCCGCCGCCGCCAGCTGCGCCAGCATCGACGGGGTCGTGTCGATCATGTCGATGTCGAATTCGGCCATCCCTGAGACGATCCGGTGCGCGTCACGCATTTCCTCGGCGTCGAACAGGTGCAGGGCCTGGCCGGCGAAGAAGCCGACCATCGGCTGCCAGGAGGCATCGAAGCCGAGCGACCAGGCGTGGGCGATCCGCAGGGGGCGCCCGAGCTTGCCCATGGCCGGGCGGTAGAAACGCTCCAGGTGATCGGCGAAGTAACCCGCCAGTGCCGCGTTGGTGCCGACCACGCCCTTGGGCTCGCCGGTGGAGCCGGAAGTGAAGATGATGTAGGCACTGTGCTCGAGTTCGCGACGCACGGTGGGGGCCTTGGCGGGCCGGGCCGCGATCCGCGCTACGACGGCGGGCTCGTCCAGCGCCAACACGGCCGACGGCGCATCGAACACGAATCCGTCGAGCAGCATCCGATCCTCGGCCAGGACAACGGCGAGAGCTGGGTTCGACTGGCGCAGAATCGATTCGATCCGGGCGGCTGGGAGCGTGATGTCGACCGGGACGTAAGCGGCGCCCGCGGCGAACGTCGCCAGAATGGCGATGATCGAGCGAGGACTACGCGGGAGCATCAGGGCGACAACGGTTTCCGGAGCGACGCCGTTGGCGGCGAACTCCCCTGCCAACCGGCAGGCCTCGTCGTGCAGCGCGCGGTAGGTGAAGACCTCGCCGGAAGTGGTGGTGAGGGCGATCGCGTCCGGGGTGGCGGTTGTCTGCTGCTCGAACAGTTCCCACGGGGTGGCGGTGGGTGCTGCGGGGATATCCGTTGCGGCGCTGAGGAGTTCGGCGTGCTCGGTCTCGGTGAGCAGGTCGATCGCCTCGGTGGTCGCGGTAGCGTCGAGGGTCGGCAGGGTGCGCAGGATGGTCAGCATGCGCGCGCCGAGGTCGGCGGGGTCGAGGTGACCGAGAAGGGCGGGGATCGCTTCGACGAGGACGAGGAGTTCGCCGTCGCTCAGGTGGGAGACGACCGTGAGCGGGTAGTGGGCGAGGCTTTCCATCTCGATCGGACGGAACTGGGCGCCGTCGGGGGCGGTGGCCGTCTGGATCGCGTCGTCGATGGGGGCGTTCTCGAATACGAACAGGGTGTCGAACAGGGCGCCGTGGCCCGCCGCGCGCTGCAGGGTCGACAGGCTGAGGTAGCCGATGTCGCGCATGGTGGCCGAATCACGTTGCAGGCGCGCGCATTGCGCGACGACCGGCTCGGCGGAATCGAGGCGGTGCACCACCGGGACGGTATTGATGAACAGCCCGACCATGCCTTCGACGCCCGCCAGCTTCTCGGGGCGGCCGGAGATGGTGGTGCCGTAGACGACATCGCGGCGGTCGGTGATGCGACCGAGCAGCAGCGTCCAGGCGAACTGGACTGCGGTGTTGAGCGTCATCCCGTTGGTGCGCGCCCACTGCTGCAATTGCTCGGTTTCGGTGGTGGACAAGCTGAGTCGCGTGGTCTGGGGAACACCAGCGCCACCGGTGCCGTCGGCCAGCACCAGCGGCGCGCTCACCTGCCGCAGGTACTCGGCCCAGCGGCGGGCCGCGGCGTCGTGGTCCTGGGCACCGAGCCAGCCGATGTAGTCACGGTAGGGACGGGGCGCGGGCAGCCCGTCGAGCGTGCCGCCCGCCCGGTAGACGGCGAGCAGCTCGGTGAAGAACACCGCGACCGCCCAGCCGTCCATGAGGATGTGGTGGGCGGTCAGGATCATCCGCCTGCGCGGCTCGGGTGCATCGGTGACGTCGAGCAGCAGCACCCGCAGCGCGGGACCGCGACTCAGCACGAATGGCACGCGCCGCTCGGATTCGGCGATCGAGTCGAATTCCGTTGAGTGAGCGGCACGTTCAGCCCACGGCAGCTCCGCGCGCGAGGGGATGATCTGCACCGGTTTGGGCACATCGGTGTCCCAGAACGCGGCACGCAGGTTCGGATGACGGTCCAGCATGGCCTGCGCGCTGCGGTGGAGCAGGTCGGTGTCGAGCGGGCCGTCGATATCGACCACGAATTGCATTGTGTACAGGTCGATCTCGGTGCCCGTCAGCCGGGAGAGCGAGAACAGTCCCTCCTGCAGCGGGCTCAGCGCGAGTACGTCTTCGATCTGCGGCGCACTCATGCTGCGTCCTCTCCTAGCTGTCGGGTATTGCTGTGATCGGCGTGCCGCACGACCCCCGATGCCGTGGTCACCCACGACATCGGGCCCTGATGCGAGCTCACCGAGTTGTTCATCCTTGGGCAGACCAGGCGGCTGACAGTGCGGACAAGGCGTCGGCCTCCAGGCCGGACGCGCTCATCGGCGCGTGCGAAACCTGTGCGGGCTCTTCCGCTTTTGCCGCACCGGCGGCCGCGTCGACAGCGGCTGCCAGTTCGGTGATCGAGGCGCACTCGAACACCAACTGCGGGGTCAGTGCCAATCCCAGATCGGCGGCGCGGGCCGACCACTGGATGGAGATGACGCTGTCGCCGCCGATGGCGAAGAAGTTGTCCTCGCCGGTGACGTCCTCGGTCTCGAGCAGCTCCTCGATCAGCGCGATCAGGGCGCGCTCGGTGTCGGAGTCGGTCGCCGCACCGGTGGCGACGGCGCTCGCGGCCACCGGGGCCGGCGCGGCCAGCAGGCGCTCGAGATCCGCGGCGGGCAGCACGCGCAGGTCGGCGACCAGCAGGTCAGGCGTTTCGGCGAAGGCGCGCAGCGTGGCGGCGAGCGCGTCGGCGATCAGCGCGGCCGTGGCCGGGTCGTACAGATCGGCGTTGACGACGACGCGCACGTCCATGCCGCCGTCGGCGGTCACGTTCAAGCTCAGGTTCAGATCCAGGAAGGAGACGTCGAACTCGGCGGGCAGCACGGTGACGGTGCTCTCCCCCGAGGTCGCGAACGGGAGCGTGGTGGGTGCCCAGTCGGCGCCACGGAAGTGGACCATGCTCTGGAACAACGGGTTACGCGACCGCGAGCGACGCGGGTTGAGCGCTTCGACCAGGCGCTCGATCGGGAGCTCCTGGTTGGCGTTGGCGTCGAGCACCACATTGCGGGCCCGAATCACGGTGTCGCGCAGGGTCGGTGCGTTCGACAGGTCGTTGCGCAGCACGACCATGTTGGCGAACAACCCGATCAGGGTGGTCGTCGCCGGATCGGTGCGCGCCGCGAAGGGAGTACCGAGGGTGATGTCGGTACCACCACCGAGGGCGTGCAGCAGCGTGGCGACCGCGGCCTGGCACACCATGAATTCAGTGGCGCCACTTCGGATCGCGAGCGATTCGAGCCCCGAACGCACGGCGGCGGGCACCGAGAAACTCACCACTTCACCGCGCTTGCCGAGCACCGGCGGACGCTGCCGATCATGGGCGACGGCGATCTCCTCGGGAACATCCGCGAGCGCGGCACGCCAGTAGTCGATCTGGCCCGTAGCGAACGCGCTCGGCGCGGCCTGGTCGAACAGTTCACGCTGCCACAGCGCGTAGTCGGCGAACTGGACCGGCAGCGGCGCCCAGCTCGGCGCACCGCCCAGCTCGCTGCGCGCACGGTAGGCGGCGGTGAGGTCGTCGAGCAGCACACCGAAGGACGCGTGGTCGGCGACGATGTGGTGCACCAGCAGCGAGAGCACGTGGGTGCCCGCGTCGAGCACGAGCAGTTCGGCGCGGATCAGCGACTCACCGTCGAGGGTGAAGTGGTAGCCGGCGATCTCGGCGAGTGCCTCGGTGAGCTGGTCGGCGGCGATCTCGCGCACCGGCAGCGGGACCGGAGCGGCGGGGTGCACCACCTGGTAGGGCACGCCGTCGTGTTCGGGGAACGTAGTGCGCAGCGACTCGTGCCGGGCCACCACGTCATCGAGGGCGGCGCGCAGGGCCACGATGTCGAGTGCGCCATCGAAGCGCATGGCCAGCGGCAGG
This sequence comes from Nocardia sp. NPDC059195, assembly GCF_042754695.1. Taxonomy (NCBI): domain Bacteria; kingdom Bacillati; phylum Actinomycetota; class Actinomycetes; order Mycobacteriales; family Nocardiaceae; genus Nocardia; species Nocardia sp. NPDC059195. The sequence goes on from NZ_JBHZBG010000007.1 coordinate 163,368, forward strand.
TTGCCGACCGAGCCCGCGCCCTCCATCCGGTACTGGAACCACATCGCCAGCTGCGAGTACGACAGCGGAATGCGCTCGCCACGTGGGCGCCCGCCGATCGCGGGACGATTGGACCGCCCCGGTCCGGCGGCTGCCATTGCCGCTACGTGTGATCCAGCGGTGGCGACGCCGCGATCCGCAGCGGAACCGGTCGAGCCGATCTCCGATGCCGAACCAGCGAGCGAGCCGTCCGAGGCAGCCGCGGCCGAAGTATCCGTGTTCGCGGGTGCGCTCTCGCTCGCGGCGGGCGCGTCATCGAAATCGCTGTCGACGGCGTCGAGGTCGATGTCGAATTCGGCCAGGAAGCGCGCGACCAGGTTGGCGGCCAGCGCGGCGGGGGTCGGGCTGTCGAAGACCACGCGCACGTCCAGCTCGATGCCGAACTCCGCGCGGACCTGGGCGACCAGGCGGGCCGCGAGCAGCGAGTGGCCGCCGAGCTCGAAGAAGGAGTCTTCGGCGCCGACGTCATCGAGGTCGAACAGGGCGCCGAACAGGGCGCAGACCTTGCGTTCGGTGGCGGTGGCCGGAGCGCGGTGGGTGCGCACGGCGGCGGAGGTGGCGGCGGGCAGCGCGCGCTTGTCGAGCTTGCCGTTGAGGGTGAGCGGGATCTCGCCGATCACCGCGAAACCGCTGGGCACCATGTATTCCGGCAGCGCGTTCGCCGCGAAGGCGTGCACCTGCTCGAGGTCGACGGCATCGCCAACGGGCACGACATAGGCGGCCAGCATCGCGCCGATGGCCGGATCCTCGGTCACGACTACGACGCAGTGCGCCACGTCGGGGTGCGCGGCGATCGCGGCCTCGACCTCGCCGAGTTCGATGCGGAAACCACGCACCTTCACCTGCTCGTCGGCGCGACCGACGAACTCCAGTTCACCGAAGCTGTTGCGGCGCACCAGGTCACCGGAGCGATACATGCGCGCGCCCGCCGCGGGGCCACCCTCGGCCGCCGCGAACGGGTCGGCGACGAAACGCTGCGCGCTCAGCGCGGGACGGTCGAGATAGCCGCGGGCGAGCTGATCGCCACCGAGGTAGAGCTCACCGACGACACCGTCGGGCACCAGCTGCAGTGCCTCGTCGAGGACGTAGGTGTAGACGTTGCGGTTGGGGATGCCGATCGGCACCACACCGGTGCCCTGTGGGCCCGCGACCGGCATATGGGTCGAGCAGACCACCGCCTCGGTGGGTCCGTAGTGATTGCGGAGTTCGGCCTCGAGCGTGTTGAAGAACCGGTCGGCGACCTCACCGGGCAGCGCCTCGCCGCCGACGGGAATCTGGCGCAGCGACTGCCATTCACTGATCTCGGGCAGCAACAGGAACGTGCTCAGCATCGACGGCACCATGTGCAGCACGGTCACCTGACGGCGGCTGATCAGGTCGGCGACATAGCGGATATCGCGGAAAGCGTTGGGCTTGGGCACGATCAGCTGCGCGCCGACAGTGAGGGTGATCGCGATGTCGACCAGCGAGGCGTCGAAGCTCACCGACGACGACTGCATCAGGCGGTCGGCGGCGGTCATGTTCCAGTCGGCGGTGAAGCAGACGATGTGCTCGGCGATCGCGTTGTGCGGCACCGGAACACCCTTGGGCTTGCCGGTGGAGCCGGAGGTGTAGATGACGTAGGCGAGGTTCGCGGGCAGCAGCGGACGCAGCCGCTCGGCATCGGTGGGCGCGGTCGCCGGGAGCTGCGCCGCCATCTCCTCCGCGGCGGCCAATTCGACCGCACCGAGCAACAATCGAGGGTTCGCGTCCTCGACCAGGTACTCGATCCGATCGTCCGGGTAGGCCGGATCGATCGGCAGGTAGGCACCACCGGCCTTCAACACCGCGAGCACGGCGACGATGAATTCCACCGAGGTACCCAAGCGAAGGCCGACGAGGTCCTCGGTACCGATGCCATGCCCGATCAGCCAGTGCGCCAGGCGATTCGCGCGGGCGTGTAGCGCGGCATAGGTCAGCTCGGTGTCGTCGGAGAGCAGGGCGAGCGCGTCGGGCGTGGCGGCCGCGGCCGATTCCAGCAGGGTGACAAGGGTATTCGCCGGTTCATCGACGAGAACGCCGTGCGAGCGGTCGAGCAGCGCCGCGCGGTCGGCCGCACCGAGCATGTCGAGGTTGGCGAGCCTGCGCCGCGGCTCGCGCAACGCGCTGTCGAGGAGCTGACCGAAGTGCGCGAGCAGCCCGTCGATGAGGGCTTCGGAGAGCACATCGGTCTGGTACTCGGCTTCCACCACTGCCGTGCCGTCGGCCTCGAGCACGATGGCCAACGCCAACGGCACCTGGGCGCTCGCCGCACCGAGTTCGAGCTGGGTGGAGGTGACGCCGTCGATGGCGAAACCGTCGGCGCTCTTGCGCACCGAGAAACCGAGGCGCACCAGCTGATCCAAGCCGTCGCGACCGGCCACCCGATCTGGGTTCGCCTCGCGGACAACACGATCGATGCCGACACCGCGGTGGGCGAAGGCGCCGGTGCAGGTGTCGCGCACCGAGCCGACGAGCTGGACGAAATCGGCCTGGGCGCCCATGGTGGCGCGCAGCAGCAGGGTGTTGCCGAAATAGCCGATGAGCTGTTCGGTGCCCGCGGGGCGGTCGGTCACCGGGATGGAGACGAGGAAGTCGTCGGCGGCGGTGTAGCGGTGGATCAGGGCGTCGAACCCGGCGAGCAGCACCATGAACGGGGTCGCGGCCTGCTCACGCGCGAACTGTTCGGTGCGGGTGACGAGCTCGGCCGGGAGACGGTGGGTGCGGCGCTGGGCGTTGCGGCCGGGGGTGGCCGCGGCGGAGCCTGGCAGTTCGAGGGGTTCGGGCAGCGGGCGCAGTGCGTCGCGCCAGTAGGCGACGTCGGCTTCGGCGGGCTCGGCGGTGGGGGCGATCGCGGCGAACTGAACCGTTTCGGGCTGGAATCCGGAAGTGCCGGCGGCGGCGTTCGTCTCGTCAGGGGATGGTGCCGCGATCGAGGTCGAATCGACAACGCTCACACCATCGGCGGCCTTCGTCGCATCGGAGGACTGCGGCCCCGCATCGGATGCCGTGACCGCGTGGCCGTCCGCCACGAAGACGTTCGGTCCAGCGGCGGGTGTGCCCAGCCGGTAGGCGGTGTTGAGCTCGGCGAAGAACACCGCCCAGGAGTCGTCGTCCCAGGCGATGTGGTGGATGGCCAGGAGCACGATGTGCTCATCGGTCCCGGTGCGGATCAGCGTCGCGCGCAGCGGGAGTTCGGTGCCGAGCGCGAAGGGGCGGCTGAACTCACGCTGGGCCAGCACCTCCACCCGCAGGTCGCGACCCGACTCCGCGAGCTCGGTGACGTCGTGGGTGGACCATTCGACCCGTGCGTCGGCGGCGAACACCTGGAACGGTGTGCCGTCGGCGTCCGCGCCGTAGGTGGTGCGCAGGATGTCGTGACGAGCCACCACCGTGTCGAACGCGGCGTGCAGGCGGTCGGCGTCGAGCGGGCCGGTGAGGCGGTAGGCGACGCAGATATTGAGGGCGGTGTCGTCGGCGTCGCGGGTCTGCAGGAACCACATGCGGCGCTGGCCGGGGGTGAGTGCGCGCCGCTCCCCCGCCGGGATCCGCGGTACCGCGACAGGTTCGGCGTGCACCACCGACATGCCGCGTTCGCGCAGCTTCTGCTGGAGCAGCAGTTTGCGGCGTTCCGCGACGGACAGGGTGGCTTCGGTGTCAGACATGTTCTTCGGCCCCTCAGCCCTGGTTGGTGTTGCGTGCCATAAGCAGCACGACATCGTCGAGCGATGCGCCGCCGAGAATCGCCGCGACCGGCAGATCGCGATCCAGCTCCGCTTTCACGCGCTTGCGGAAGTCCAAGGCCTGCAAGGAATCGAGACCGAGCGCGACCAATGGCATGGTGGCGTCGATGGATTCGGCGCTGTCGCCGCCGATCACCTTGAGCAGCTCGGTGCGCATGCGCAGGTCGAGTGCGATGCCGCCGTGCGCGGCACCGGTGGACACCGGCGCGCTCGATCGTGTGCCGGGCAGGTCGGCGTCCGACTGTGTGCCCGGGCCTGCCGATTCGAACGCGACGGTGGCCGCCGTACTCGAGTTTCGTGCGGGCGCGGCGGATTCGAGGCCGGTGAGCACGCTGGCCTGACCGAACGCCCCGAGCACCTCGCGCAGGAAGTCCCAGTCGGCGGCGATGATCATGCTGTCACGCACCGGTACGGCGAGTCCGGCCTCGATCGCGTCGGCGGGCACCATCGGGTACACGCCCGCTTCCTCGACCCGGGCGAACCCAGCATCGTCGAGCGGACCGGCGACGCTCCACAGACCCCACTGCAGGCTCGCGGCGGCGATGCCACGGGCGCGGAGCCGACGGGCCGCTACATCGAGCATCCGGTTGGTCACCGCGTACAGGACCTGCCCGCGTCCGCCCAGCGTCGCCGCCATCGACGAGCACAGCAGGACCCGGCCGTCCACGGTCAGCGGGATCGCGTCGATCAGGTTGTCCAGGCCGCGCAGCTTCGCGGCGGCGGCGGTGCGCACGGCATCGTCGGTGATCTGCGCGAGTTCGGCGTCCACGTAGTTGACCGCAGCGTGAATCACCAGGTCCACGGGGCGATCGGCGATCTCGGCACCAAAAGCCCCCGCGGCGGCGGCATCGCTCACATCGCAGGACCGCACCACGATCTCGGTCACGCCGATACCGCGCAGCCGAGCCAGTTCCGGTGCCAGCGCATCGGTTTCGCCGCTGCGACTCAGCAACGTGACCCGGCCCGCACCCGTGCGTGCCAGATGATCGGCGAAGCGCAGACCCAGCTGACCGGTACCACCGACGATCACGACATGATCGAGATCTGTTCCCAGCGAACCGGTTTCACTGGTCGTATCGACGACCAGGCGCTTGACGAACAGTTTGCCTGCCCGCAGGGCCAGCTCGGCCTCGCCGCTGGAGTGCACCGCACCGACGATCTTGGCGGCCTGGGCGGGAGCGGATTCGTGTGCGGCGAGATCGAGGTGCCGGAAGAGGATTCCCGGGTGTTCGATACCGACACTGCGGAATCCGGCGCTGACGCCCGACTGGAACAGCCCGGGAATCGGGTCGCCGTCGTGCACGGTCTCGCCGCCGACAGTGAGCAGCCAGCACTCGCCACCGGGACGGAGCGCGGACAACGCCGGAGCCCAGCGACGTTCGGCATAGAACTCGGCCAGCGCATCGATCGCGCCGGCACTGTCGTCATCGCGGCCCGAAGCAAGCAAGACGACCACGGAATCGAAGCTCGCGCTCGAGCCCTGCTCACCCTGGTCAGCCGAGCCGAAGGCCACCGCGACACTCGGGTCACCGGTGAGTTCCGGTCGGCCGACGACGCGCGCATCGGCACCGTGCCGATCAGCGGCGGCGACAAGGGCGGCGGCCAGCTCGGCACATTCGCCGGTGTGGTCGACGATGAGCAGGCTGCGCGGCGCGGTCAAGGACCGGCGTTGCAGCGGCGTCCACTGTTCCACCAGCCGTTGGGGTTTCGGGGTGGTGACGGCGAGTTCGGCGGGGGTTTCGTTGGCGCCGAGGGGGGCCCAGAGGCGCTTGGCGTTGGTGACGGTGTGCGGGAAGTCGCGCAGCGGGAGGCTGACGGTGTTGTCGACCCGCAGCGCGTCCCAGCGGTAGCCGATGTCGAGGACGGCGACCTGGGCGAGATTGCGGGTGAACTCGGACAGCCCGTCCGCGGTGCGCAGCGAGGTGCCGAGGACACGGAAATCGCGCGCGGGCAGGCCGGGGCGGTTCGGGACCAGGCCCAGGTTTTCCTGGATGGCCAGTTGCAGCACGGGATGCTCGGCGACCTCGATCAGCAGGTCGACGCCGTCACTGCCGGCGCTGACCACGGCCCGGTCGAACCGCACGCGGTTGCGCAGGTTCCAGAACCAGTACTGCTCCTGCTCGAGGTCGGGCGTGATCTGCTCGCCGAGAGTCGCGCCGTAGCAGGCGATCTCGGACGCGGTGAAGTTCGGCGTGCTCATCTCGTCGCCGAGGAAGCCTTCGAAATCAGCCCGCACCTCGGCGACGATGGAGGTGTGTGCCGGGAAGGCGACCCGGATCTCCCTGGCGAACTGGCCGCGCGCGGTGGCGGCGGCCACCAGATCGACGACGCAGCCGCGTTCACCGGAGATGGCGATGATGTGCGGCGAGTTGACGACCGCGAGTTCGGCCCAGCCCGAGTGCCGCGCCATCAGCGCTTCCACACTCTCGCGGTCCATCCCGAAGACCGCCATCGAATAGCCGCGCGGGGACAGCCGGTCCGCGAGCAGGGCACGATGGGTCACCGCGAGCACCGAATCACGCAGCGTCATCACACCGGAGACCGCGCCCGCGGCGAGCTCGCCCTGGCTGTGGCCGATGGTCGCGTGCGGGTCGACACCCGCCGCTCGCCACAGCGCGGCCAGGCCCGTCATGTGGAACATCAACGCGGGCTGTACTTCCCACACCGTGTCCTCGTACTGCCCTTCGTCGCCGAGCAGATAGTGCAGCGGCTGGGAATGCCCGAAGCGTTCGGCATGGATGGCGGCGCACTCGTCGACGACGGCGCGGTAGGCGGCCGACAGCTCGTAGAACGCCGCGCCCATACCGGGCCGCTGACTGCCCTGACCGGGGAACACGAATCCGATCCGACGCCCGCTCGCCGGCACGTCGCCGTGCACGACGAGTGCGTGCTCGGAGCCGGTCGCGATCGCGTCGAGCGCGGAAAGCAGGTCATCCCGCACCGGGGAACCTTCGGCCGCCTCCACAGCTGCCACGCTCGGGTCGGCGATTGCTTCGGCGGGCCTGTCCACAGGAGCACGGGTTGATGAGGCCAGGATCAGCGCCCGGCGACGCCGGGGCACGCGGGTGCGGAACAGCATGTCCGACAACCGTTCCGCGGTGACCTCGGGGTGCGCGGCAACGTAATCGCGCAGCGCGGCCGCCTCGGCGCGCAGTCCATCGACACTGTCGGAGGACAGCAGCACGGGAACGCTGCCGTCCGGCAAGCGGTACTCAGCCATGGTTGGTTTCCTCCAGCACCGGCAGGCCGACGATGGCGTGCGCGTTGGTTCCCGCGACACCGAACGAGGACACCGCGGCGTAGCGCAGGCCGTCCGCGCGTGGCGCCCAGTCGGTGAGTTCGGCCGCCAGGCGCAAACTGGTTGCGTCCCAGTCGATATCGGTGGTCGGCGCGTCGGCCCACAGGCTCGGTGCGATGGCGCCGTGCGCACCGCACAGCAGCACCTTGATCAGCCCGAGCATCCCCGAAGCCGCTTGGGCGTGGCCGGTGTTGGACTTCACCGAGCCGAGCAGCGGGCCGTCGGTGCGGTCAGGATTGCCGTAAGTCGCTGCGAGCGCGGTCAATTCGAGTGGATCACCGACAGCGGTGCCGGTGCCGTGACCTTCGATCAGGCCGATGTCGTCGGCGCTGATCCCGGCCGCGGCGACAGTGTCGGTGATCAGCCGCTGCTGAGCGCTCGCGCTGGGCACCGCGATCGGGGCACCCGCGCCATTGTGGTTGACGCGCGAACCGAGCAGCTGCCCGTAGATCCGGTGGCCGAGTGCCTTTGCCCGCGATTCCCGTTCCAGCACGATGACTCCCGCGCCTTCGGCCCACAGGGTGCCGGTCGGGTCGGCAGCGTAGGAACGGCAGTGGCCGTCGGTGGCGAGGGCGTTGTTCTTGGAGAACTCGTAGAACGCGCCGGGCGAACCCATCACGCACACCCCGCCCGCGAGCGCCCAGTCGCACTCGCCCGCGCGGATGGCTGAGGCCGCCTGATGCACGGCGGTCAGCGACGACGCGCACGCGGTATCCACGCTGATCGACGGACCGACCAGGCCGAGCCCGTGCGAGATCCGCCCGGCCACCGCACCGAGCGCGGTGCCGGTCGCGCGATAGCCGCTGTACTCGTTCACCGACCCCACCCGCGGCCCGTACTCGACCGTCGAGACACCCATCCATACACCGGCCGAATCACCGTCCAGCGCACCGGGATTGATGCCCGCGTGCTCGAGTGCGCGCCAGGCCACCCGCATGGCCACCCGCTGCTGCGGATCCATCGCCACCGCTTCGCGCGGGGTGATGCCGAAGAACTGCGCGTCGAACTCGGTCGCGCCGTCGAGGAACCCGCCCGCGTCGCGGACCGGCGCCCAGCCCTCGAGCCTGCCGAGGGCGAACAGCTCGTCGAGCGGCCAGTCACGGTCGCGTGGGAAGGGGCCGATCAGTTCGCGTCCGGACGCGAGGGCCGACCAGAAATCGGGCAGGTTGTCGATGCCGCCGGGGGCTTCGACACCCATCCCGACGATCACGATGGGATCAGAGTTCATCGCGCGAGCGCCTGGCCGACGAGCGCCTCGGCGATGCCGTCGATGTTCTCGTCGAGGTAGAAGTGGCCGCCCGCGAACAGGTTGACCTCGATCTCGGCGGTGGTGCTCTGTTCCCAGCCGTAGAGATCGCGTGGGCCGACGAACGGGTCGTCGTCGCCGCCGAGGACCAGCACGGGCGTCGCGACAGCCACTTCGGGGCCGCACGCGTAGGCGTCGAAGGCGCGGTAGTCGGCCTTCAGCACCGGCAGCGCCATCCGGATCACTTCGCGGCTGGCCATCACGTCGGCGCCGGTGCCGTTGAGCGCGGCCATGTGGTCGAGCAATTCGTCATCCTCGGTGGGATGGCCGGGGAGCTCGGCGATTCGGTGCGGTGCGGCGGCCGCGGAGACCACCAGCAAACGCACGGACAACCCCGCGGCCTCGGCCAACCGGACGAACTCGAACGCGACAATGGAGCCCATGCTGTGGCCGAAGACGGTCAGCGGCGCGCCGGTGTTGTGGACCGAGTCACGGAAGGCATCGAAGGCACCCGCGGCCAGCTCAGGCAGGGTCTGCGCGGCGGCTTCCCGCACACGGTCCTGACGGCCGGGGTATTGCACGATCACGGTGTCGAAGTCGGCGGCCATACGCTTGGCGAACACCCGATAGGCCGAGGCGCCCGCCCCCGCGTGCGGGAAGACGATCAGCGGCGGTAGGGAATCGGTCCTGGGGGCCTGAAATTGCCTGATCCAGCCGAGTTCTCTTGCCATGTCGCTCTCCCTCACCGGCCACGCAAAGCTGCGCGGCCGTTTCGCACTATCCAAACGCCGCACTCACGCACGGGCCCGCCCGGCGCAGTCGTCCGGGACCGGGGCGAATCCTGTTGCACCCGAATCCGACCCGGATCGGGGACCGCCCGGCTATCACCGGGCGATCGGTCGGGCAACAATAACACCCAGCCATTAGTATAGGCTAGCCTTACCAATCGAGGTGACCAAGGTAACGATTGAACGGAGCACCGAGCAGATGAACCCCGCCGGGACCCCCACCGCGCTGCCCCGCGAGCAGACCGACCTGCCCGCCGAGGTGGCCGCCGCCCCCGCGCCCGTGCTGCCCGTCTTCGCGGCGCCGTTCAGCCTGCGCCTGGCCGATCCCGACGGTACCGACCCCGAGCTGCTCGCCGAATGGATGGCCCGCCCGCACCTGCTCGAGTCGTGGGAACAGGACTGGGACGCCGAGCGCCGTCGCGAGAACTTCCGCGCCCAGCTGGCCGGAACCTATTCCCGCCCTTGCATTCTCAGCCTGGATTTCGCCGTGCTCGGCGAGCCCGAACACGGCGTGCGCGATATCGCCTACCTGGAGTTCTATCGCGCCGCCAAGGATGAGGTCGGCCGTTTCTACGATAGCGATCCCAGCGATATCGGCTTCCACATCGCCACCGCCGACACCGCGGTGATCGGCAAGGGCATCATGTCGGCGTGGATCTCCACCATGACCACCGCCGTCTTCGCGGCCGACCCCGATTGCCGTCGCGTCCTGGGCGATCCCGACCACCGCAACGTGGCGATCGGGCGCAGTCTGGCCAAGGCCGGGTTCCAGCTGATCGGTGAGATCGATGTCCGCCCCGATCGGCGGATCGCCTTGCAGTACGTTCCTCGCACGCCGGACGACATGGTCGCGCCGCGCTGAGCGCGAGCAAAGAGCCCCTTCTGATCGAGTGTTCGACCGGAAGGGGCTCTTTTGTGTGTGCTCAGCGAGCGATGGCGGCGGCCCGTGCCCGAGCGGGCACCGTCTGCAGCACCCGGTCCGAAAGTTCGCCGAGGCAACTGAGATTCGGGAACCCCGGCCCCTGCGCCATCGCGGCCATGTTCGGGAGGTAGAGCTTCCCGCCGAGCCCGGTGACGGCCAGGTCGTAGCCGATCGATGACTCGATTCGCGACTGCGTCAACGCTCCGCCGACGGCGAGTTCGAGCAGATCCGCGGTCCGCTGATCGAACATCTCGAGGAACCACAGCGGCTGACCACCGGTGGCATCGACCACCAGATCGAACTTGTGCACCTGATCGGCCCGCAACTCGTTGCTCAGCGTCAAAGCCAGCGATTCCCCCTGCGGCGCGATCTTGGTTACCCGGCCCTGCAGGTGGTGAACGCGGTTGTCGCCCAACAGGCTTTCCTGCACGCGCACCGAGAACACCCCGCGGTCGGTGCGCCGGATCACGTCGCGGCGTTCCTGAAGGCTCAGCGCCGCCCATTTCACGGGATCGCTGAACAGCGAGTTCTCGAAGAAGCTCTCGCCGCGGGTGTAGAGGGTGGCCAGCGGGGAGATCACCGAGATGGTGAGCATCTCGTGGCGAACCAGCTCGTCCAGCGCCGAGCCACCGGTCTCGCCGCCACCGATCACCGCGGCGCGCGAGGCGGCCGGCAGCGTGCGTTTGCCTGCGCGGTCCCAGAATTCGGCGATGCTGAGCACGCGCGGATGATCGACAAGGGCGCGGCTGCTGCGGCCGGGGCCGGTGATCATCAGGCCGTCGGCGGTCAGCTCGCTGCGGGTGCCGTCGGCGTCGACCACGTCGACCTGCCACTGCTCGCCATCACCGTGACTGATTCGCTCCACCCGCCCGAGTACCAGCTCGAGGTCGATGGACTTCGCCACCCACTGCAAGTACTTGGCCCACACATGGTGCTGCGGACTCGGCCTGCCGCGGTCGATCCACTCGGCGTAGGTGCCGTGTTCGATCAGGAAGGTGGTCCAGCTGAAAGCGGCCATCGCATGGTCGATGTCGCGATTGCGGCCGCGCGCCCAGGTGGAGTGGTACGGGAAGCCGATGTCCTTCTCAGGGCTGGTGCCGAGACGGTGCTGTCCGTCGGTCCAGCCGCCGGTGGGCAGCCAGTTGCCGCCCACGGCATGCGCCTCGACCACGACAACGCGCGGAGCGGGCATCCCGAGCGAGCGCAGAACGTGCGATTTAGTCGCCACCGCAAGGGCTTTCGGCCCCGCGCCGACTACCAGGAGGGTTTCCACCGGTTCGTTCTCCGCTCTCTCACGCACAGCCAACATTGCATAGGCTTACCTTATTAAACCACCGGAGCGGACAAACAAGTGTCGTTAGGCTAACCTAACGACATGGGTAAGGGATTGAATGGTCTGATAACCAAGGCCTGGGGCGGCGCCGACTACCGGCTGACGGTGACGTCCAACGAGCAGATCACCGACAAGTTCATCCGCATCGGCTTCACCGCGGGCGGCCTGCTCGCCGACCACCCGGTGCATCCGACCCAGTGGATCCGCCTGTGGATTCCCGACGCGACCAGCGACAAGCTGCACCACCGCGGCTACACCCTGGTCGACCAGAACCCCGCCGAAGACACGATGAGCATCGACTTCGCCCTGCACGCCGGTCCGGCGGCCGACTGGGCCCGCCGCGCGAAGCCGGGCGATCCGCTCGACGCCACCGTGCTCGGTTCGGACTTCCAGCTCCCCGAGCAGGCACCGAGCGAGTACGTGATCTTCGGCGACACCGCCTCGCTGCCCGCCATCAACTCGCTGCTCGACGCCATCGGCGACACCCCCGCGCGAGTCTGGCTGGAATGGCAGTACGAGTCCGACCAGACCATCCCGGTCAGCAACAAGCCCCACCACACCCTCACCTGGCTCCAGCGCGTCGACGACGGCCGCCTGCTGCGCGAGGCCGCACAGGAAATCACATGTGTCCCAGGGACTTATGGATGGGTCACCTGCGACGGGCACACCACCCGCTCGATCGTGAAGACCCTCAAGACCCAGCACGCCCTGCCCAAGACCTCGATCAAGGCGCAGGCCTACTGGAAGTAAGCGCCCCCGGACCGCTTCCGAACTGCCGCGGTGGGGGCGCCGGATCCCGGCGAGTACTGTGGCGAGCTCCGTCCGTATCACGGTGGGGAGCCGACATGCAGTTCAAACAGTCGAGCAAGCTCGCGAACGTTTCCTATGAAATCCGCGGCCCGATAGCCGAGCACGCCGCCCGGCTCGAGGTCGAGGGACACCGGGTGGTGAAGCTCAATACCGGTAACCCGATGCAATTCGGGTTCGACGCACCGTCGGAGCTGCTGCGCGACATCATCGCCAACCTGCCGATGTCGGCGGGCTACGCGACCTCGAAGGGATTGCTGCCCGCCCGGCGCGCGGTGGTGCAGTACTACGAGGGCCGCGGGGTGGACGACCTCGATATCGAGAACGTCTTCCTCGGCAACGGCGCCTCCGAGCTCATCATGATGGCGATGACCGCGCTCATCGAGAACGGCGACGAAGTCCTGGTCCCCGCACCGGACTTCCCGCTGTGGACCGCCGCGGTGCATCTCAACGGCGGCAAAGCGGTGCACTACCTGTGCGATGAGGGCGCCGACTGGTATCCCGACATCGCCGACATCGCGGCCAAGATCACCGACCGCACGCGGGCCATCGTGATCATCAACCCGAACAACCCGACCGGTGCGGTGTATCCGACCGAGGTGCTCGAGCAGATGCTCGAGCTCGCCCGCCAGCACAATCTGATCGTCTGCTCCGACGAGATCTACGACAAGATCCTCTACGACGACGTCACCCACACCGTCACCGCCTCGCTGGCACCCGACCTGCTGTGTCTGACGTTCAACGGTTTGTCCAAGGCCTACCGCCTCGCCGGCTTCCGATCCGGCTGGCTCACCGTCTCCGGGCCGACCCGTCACGCCGAGAGCTACCTCGAAGGCCTGACGATGCTGTCCGGGTTGCGACTATGCGCGAATGTGCCTGCGCAGCAAGCTGTTCAGGCGGCGCTCGGCGGGCATCAGAGTATCCACGAACTCACCCTGCCCGGCGGGCGACTACTCGAACAGCGCGATCGCGCGTGGACTGCCCTCAATGCGATTCCGGGTGTGTCGTGCGTGAAGCCCAAGGGCGCGCTGTACGCCTTCCCCAAGCTCGACCGTGCGACCTATCGGATCGACAACGACGAGAAGTTCGTGCTGGATCTCTTGCTGGCCACCAAGATTCACGTTGTGCAAGGCACCGGCTTCAACTGGCCCGCACCCGACCACTTCCGCATCGTCACCCTGCCGCACGCCGATGAACTCGACCAGATCATCGGCCGGATCGGCGAATTCCTCTCGACCTACCACCAGTAATACGCCGCTGCGCGGTACGACCTCCATCGCCAGGGCTGCCGTGTGCGGACCGATCGGAGTCTTGCATCCGATGAAATTGCAATCAGATGTACGGAAGGAGACGCCGCGGGCGGCGAACCTGGCGATCATCGACTGCCACCAGCGTCTCCATCAGCTGCTTCATCGCATTTCCCTTTCGCAGAGGGCTCGGAAGGCCCGCGCGGGCCGACCGGTGAGGCGCTGGACATCGTCGGTGACGCGGTCCTCCGCCCCTTCGGCAATGGCACGGTCCATGCCGGCCAGCATCACGGCGAACTCCGCCGGCACCAGCGCCGTGAGGCGATCGCGCAGCTGCTTGTTGGACAGATGACGGTGAGCCACGGGCCGACCGGTGACCTCGGTGATGATCGTGGCGACGTCGTCATAGCTGAGGGCCTCGGGCCCAGTGAGGACTAAGTCGGTGTTGGGGGCTTGCTGGTCTGTCAGGGCGTGCACGGCGACGGCTGCGATGTCGTCGGCGTCGACGAAGCCGACCCGGCCGCTGTCAGTCGCGGTCCAGATGATGCCGTCTTCACGGATGCTGTGCGCGTGCGCGTGTGTGCCGGTGAAGTTCTGCATGAACCACGAGGGCCGCAGTACCGCCCACTGTTCGAACAGATCGGGCAGGGCCTGGTGCACTGTTCCCGCCGCAGGGCCGCCCTCGGGTATGGCCGAGGAGCTCAGTAGCACCGCGCGATCCACGCCGCCGGTGCGGGCCCGCTGCAGGAAAGGCAGCATGACCTCCGCCGGGTCGGACTCGCCCACGGGCGGTATGAGGTAGACGCGGTCGACGCCATCGAGGGCGGCAGTGTGGGTAGCGGGGTCGTACCAGTCGAAGCGGACCGGCTCAGCGCCGGCGACCGCGGTGGCTTGACGGCTGGCCGCTTTGACACGATGACCGGCGGCTGTCAGCTGCGCTGTGGTGCGGCTGCCGGTGGTGCCGGTGGCGCCGATGATCAAAGTGGTGCCGGTGGTGGTCATCGACTGCTTCCGGTGAAGTCGGCGCTGGGTTCGACGGCGAGGGGGTTCCAGTAGTCACGGTAGGAGGTGATGCGCCCGTCCTGAACTGTGACGACGGCGATGTAGGTCATGTCGAAGGGAGCGTCGGTCTGCACCAGACGGCCGATACCGCGCATCTCGACCACGATGGTCTCCGGATCGGTGGTCTGGTGGATCCGCAGGTCAGGGAAGTCGTGCACATCGATGTGATCGGGGTAGTTGCGCATGTAGGCCGCGATGGCCTCCTTGCCCTCCAGCCGCTCGGGCCAGCCCGGTGCGGCGAAGGGGAACTCCATGATGCCGCCCTCGGCCCACAGGCTTACCCACCCGGCGATGTTCTTGTCCAGTAGCAGCCTCAAGCTGTGGCGGTAGAGATCCGCCGGAGAAGTCGGTGCGGACATTTGGCCTCCTTCCATCGCATAGAATTCGGACCCAAGGTCCGCTTTTGACAATACGGACCTGGGGTCCGTTTTGTAAAGGGAGGAACCGCATGCCCGAGCACAAGATCCGCAAGGACGCCGCCCGTAACCGGAATGCCGTCCTCGCGGCCGCCGACACCCTCTTCGCCCGCGGCGAGAGCCCCGACGACATCACCATGGCCGACATCGCAGCAGCGGCCGGCGTCGGCAAGGGCACGCTCTTCCGAGCCTTCGGCGACCGCGCCGGGCTGCTCCGCGCGCTGTACGAGGCACGACTCGAACCGATCAGGAAAGCCATCGAAGCCGGACCACCACCCTTGGGGCCCGCCACCCCACCACACCAGCGCGTGCCCGCCCTGCTCGACGCCGTCCTGTGCTTCAAACTCGACAACCGGCGCCTCGCGCTCGCCCTGGAGGAAAGCGGGAGCGGCAGCCCGTATCAGGCCGAGCATTACGTACGGTGGCACGGCTTGGTCCAAGCCGTACTGGAGCAGATCCCCGGCCTCACCGACAGCGACTTCACCGCCCACGCCCTGCTCGCCGCCACCCGAGCGGACCTCGTCGAGCAACTGGCCGGACAAGAGCGCATGCCGCGCGAAAGGATGCGGACGCAGTTGGCGAACTTCGCCAACAGGGTCCTGGTCTCCGACTCACAACAGGGGTTGGTCGCCGAGCCCTGATCGAGAATCGGGCGGCCTTGGCGGTGTCGCAACACCGCCAAGGCGCTCGTCGTCAGGCGGGGACGGGTTCCAGGCGCCAGCCCGTGGCCCGGTCGCGTTCGTTCCAGAAGGCGGCGTAGCGGCCGTTCAGGGCGAGAAGCTCGGTGTGCGTACCGCGTTCGGCGATGCGGCCCTTGTCCAGGAACAGGATCTGGTCGGCGTGGGCGATCGTCGAGAGACGGTGCGCGACGACGAGAACCGTTTTGTCCCTGGTGAGTTCGTGGATGCCACGCACCACGACAGCTTCGCTGTGTGGGTCCAGCGCGCTGGTCGCCTCGTCGAGCAGCACGATCGGGGCGTCCTTGAGCAGGGCACGGGCGATCGAGACCCGTTGACGCTCACCGCCGGACAGCGCGGTGCCACCTTCGCCGACGGCGGTATCGAAACCGTCGGGCAGCCGCTCGACGATCTCGTCGACCCTGGCGGCCTCGGCCGCGCGCCGCAGGTCCTCGTCGGTCGCGTCGGGTTTGCCGATGCGGATGTTGTCGGCGACCGAGCGGTTGAACAGGTAGACATTCTGGAAAACCAGGGCGAGCTGGTCGAGCAGGGTGTCCGAAGGCTGCTGACGCACATCGTGTTCGCCGACCGACACCACGCCGGAGTCCACGTCGTAGAAGCGGGCGGCGAGGCGGAGCAGGGTGGTCTTGCCGGAGCCGCTCGGTCCGACGATGGCGGTGGTGGTGCCTGCCGGGACGGTGAAGGTCAGGTCGGACAGGACCGGTTCGTCGGCGCGGTAACCGAAGTTCACCCCGTCGAAGACCACCGCGGGGGCACCGGGCGTGACCGGCTCGGTGGGACTCGGCAGGGGCGATTCGGCCAGCAGGTCGGTGATGCGATCCGCGGCCGCGGCGGCCGAGCGCAGGGCGGCGCCGAGCTGGGCGGCCTGGTTCACCGGTTCGATGAAGCGCGCGCTCACCGCGATCAGCGCGATCGCCGCGGCGGCCGAGACCGAACCGTCGGTCACCTGCACGACCGCGATGTAGGCCAGCACCAGGAACACGGCCTGGACGAACAGTGCGAAGACGATCAGGCCGGGCACTGTCGCGACCATCATCTTCCGCACGGCCGAACGTTGCTGCACCAGTGCCGAATCCAGCTTCTTGTTCCCGGCGCCGACGGCACCGAAGGCCCGCAGCACCGGCTGTGCCTGCGCGAATTCGACCACCCGCGAATCGGCTTCGGCCGCGGCGGTGTGCAGGCGGGCGTCGGCGCCGGTGTAGGCGCGGTTCGCGAGATTATTGACCAGGTAGAGCACCGGCGCGGCGAGCAGCATCGCCACCCCGATTCGCCAGTCGATGAACAGCATGCCGATCGCGACGACCAGCGGCACGATGATGCCGGTGAGCACCTTGGTGAGCAGGTAGGCGATCAGCCCCTGCATCTCGCGGACCTGCTCGACCATCACGCGCGAGAGCGGGCCCGCGTCGCGGTCTTCGAACCAGCCCAGCGGCAACGCGTTCAGCTGATCGCCTAGGCGGGTCTGCAGACCGCGCTGCATGCCGAGACCGATGCGCAGACCGATCACGGCCTGCGCGAAACCGAACACCACCACGCCCGCCACGGCGGCGGTCATCCCCAGCGCCCACAGCCAGGCACCGCTCAGGTTGTCACCGAACAGCGCCTCCAGCACGGGGACCAGCAGCAGGTAGGCGATCGCCTGGAAGAACGCCTGGAGCACGATCACCGTGAGCAGGCGCGGGATCAGCGGGGCGAACTCGTCGGGGACGAGGCGGAAAACCTTGCGAATCATCGTGTTTCCTCCACCAGGGCGAGCGTGCCGAGCGCGGCTTCGTTGATCTCCCACAGCTGCTGGTACAGCCCGCCCGCGGCGCGCAACTCGGGGTGTGTGCCCTGTTCGACGATGGCGCCGTTGTCCAGCACCAGGATTCGGTTCACCCCGGTGATGGTGTGCAGGCGGTGCGCGATCACCAGCACCGTACGTCCGGCGACCAGGGCGGCCAGCGCGTCCTGGACCGCGGCTTCGGATTCGGGATCGGCGAAGGCGGTGGCCTCGTCGAGGACGAGCACCGGGGTGTCGGCCAGCAGTGCCCTGGCGATCGAAAGACGCTGTGCCTCACCGCCGGACAGGGTGGCGTCGACACCGATCTCGGAGTCGTAGCCGCGGGGCAGCGCCAGGATCCGATCGTGGATCTGGGCGGCCCTGGTCGCGCGCTCGATGGCTTCGTCATCGGCGTCGGGACTGGCCAGCAGGAGGTTCTCGCGGATCGAGCCGCGGATCAGGCGGACATCCTGGAAGACGAATCCGACGGTGCGGTACAGCTCTTCGCTGGTGAACTCGCGAATATCGCGGCCATCGATGGTGATTCGGCCGGTGCCGACGTCGTAGAAGCGGGGTAGCAGTTTCGCCAGTGTCGACTTGCCGGAACCGCTCGGGCCGACCAGGGCGGTGATCGTGCCCGGAGTCAGCTCGAGGTCGATGCCGCGCAGCACGTCATGTCCGGTGCGGTAGGCGAATTCGACGCCTTCGAAGCGGACGATCCCGGTCTTGGCGGTGGCTTCGGTCGCGACGGTTTCCAATTCCGGTGTCTGCATCAGTTCGTGCAGACGCAGCGCCGCGGCACCACCGGCGCGCAGCGCCTGCGAACCGTAGCCGAGGCCGAGCAGCGAACTGCCGATACCCAGCCCCACCAGCAGGAACGGCAACATGTCCAGGGGATCCACCCAGCCGAGGCCGACGCCGGCCAGCCCGCCGAGGACCACCACCAGCATGACGAACACCGGCATCACCACGATGTCGGAGGCCGACTGCACGCGGATGATCGGCATCTTCATCCGATGCGCCGCCTGAACCTGGCCGTCGACCGCGTCCTGGAATTCCTTGTGCGCCTTGCCCGCCTGACCGAACGCGCGCACCACCTGGATGCCGTCGACGAACTCGATGGTCGCCTCGGCGGTGCGGCGCTCCCAGCGGGTGTAGACCGCGAGCCGGTCGCGGCCGTCGCGGTCCATGATCTTGCCGAACAGGACGAAGTAGGCGATCAGCGGAATCAGCAGCACCAGGGTGAGCCGCCAGTCGACGGTGAACAGGTAGCCGAGGGTCACCAGCGGCACCACCAGTGCGCCCACGAACTCGAGCCGGGCGTGCGCGACCAGGTAGTGCAGGGCCTCGACATCGTCGCGCAGGTAGTTCTTCACCTCGCCGGAGCTGCGCTCGCCGAACCAGCCGAGCGGTACCCGGGTGAGCTTGCTCGCGAGTAGTCGGCGCAGGGTGAGCTGGTAGCCGGCGTCGACCGCGTGCGACCACGTCAGCGCGACGGCCTGCAGCAGTGCCCGCGCCACGAGCACGATCACGGCCGCGCCGAACAGCCACCACACGCGGTCGGTGTCGACCGGGGAGTTCAGCAGTTCACGGCAGGCCGCCACGATCAGCAGGAACGGGACCACCGAGCAGACCGACGCGACGGCCACGAGCAGGCTCGCCACCGTGAGCATGCCCGATACCGGTGCCAGAATCTCTTTGCGCGCCTGCGCTTCCCGCTGCTTCTGCGCTTTCGCTGCCGCCTTGGGCAGCCGGTTCCCCGACTCCGCCCCCGGCGGCGGCGCTACCTGCACCGTCATATCGTTCTCGCCTCTCGACCTGTCCGCGGCAACTCCGCCAAAGGTAGGTTAGCCTAAGTTGAGCGGTTGTGGCCGACCGGGGAAGGTTGCGTGAACTGCCAGTCAACCCGTCTGCAATTCGCATTTTCGGGCGTAATTTCCTCCGTACCTCTTGATCTCGTATAGCGGTGGGAGAACGAAAATGTTTGTCACGTCAATCATTTCAGCGATTGCCGACTGCCATTCCGATCCTGGAAAGCTGTCGCCCGAACAAGCGCATCGGGCGATGCAGATACATCTGGAATGCAGCGTCGACCTGTGCCGGGTACGACGGCGTGCGCGCCATGTCCTCGTCGAAGCGAAACTGATGGTGCTCGATCAGCGAGCGGGCTAGCGATTGGTCAGCGGAATCGGGGGAATGCGTTTCTCATGTTCACTCCCCTGCCATCTTCGGCCGCCTGGTTACATCGCGACGCGCGCACCGGATTCGAGGTGACGTATTTCCACGACGATGCGCGCGGACATCTCGTCGAAGGGTGCGCGACGGCGGTCGAGGACGGGATCGTCTGGGCGATCGACTATCGGCTGCGGCTCGACGGGAGCTGGCACACCCGCTCGGCACAGATCGTCGGGCGATATCCCGCGGGCAGGCGATCGGTGAACGTGCAGTCCGACGGGTTGGGACGCTGGCAGCTCGACGGCGCGCCCGCGCCCGAACTCGACGGGTGTCTCGATATCGATCTCGAGGCGTCGGCGTTCACCAACGCCTTGCCGGTGCATCGCCTCGGACTCGCCGTCGGTGATGCCGCCGACGCGCCCGCGGTCTATCTGCGGGCCGCGGATCTCACGGCGGCCCGATTACCGCAGCGCTATCGCCGAATCACCGATGGGGTCGGTCAGCGCTACGACTACAGCGCGCCCGACTTCGACTTCCAGGCCACCCTGGACTACGACGCGTCGGGTCTGATCGTCGACTATCCGGGACTCGCGACGCGCGCCGCCTGAACCCCACGGCGGATCACGATCACCGGACAGACCACACTTGCTCTATGCGACGTAGGCAGCAGCCGCCGCTGCCGAAACGGCACGGCCTAGATCCCGCTCGACTCCGGCTCCCCGAGGACGGGCAGTGGGTGACCGTGCGCGACCACCTCGTCGAGCGGTTACCTCGGGTGGATCCGGCCAGGATCGACGCGATGCTGGTGGCGGGCGAGATCGTGGATCTGGCAGGTCCGCTGGCACCGGACGCGCCGTTCGTGCCGGGCAGTGCCGTGTGGTTCCACCGCGATCTGCCCACCGAGACCGAGGTGCCCTTCGAGATCGGCATCGTGCACCGCGACGACGACATCCTCGTGATCGACAAGCCGCACTTCCTGGCGACGATCCCGCGTGGCCAGCACATCTTGCAGACCGCGCTGGTGCGGTTGCGCAACGAGCTCGAACTGCCCGACCTGATCCCGGCGCACCGACTGGACCGGGTCACCGCGGGCCTGCTGCTGTTCGTGGTGAATCCGGCGCGACGCGGGGCCTATCAGACGATGTTCCACCGCAAGACCGTGCGCAAGGAGTACGAGGCCATCGCGCCCTACGATCCCGCGCTCGAGCTGCCGCGGATCGTGCGCAGCCGGATTATCAAGGAGAAGCAGGTGCTCGCCGCTTTCGAGGTGGACGGCGAGCCCAATGCCGAGACCGAGGTGGCGCTGGTCGAACACCGCGACGGCCTCGGGCGCTACCGCCTTCGCCCGCACACCGGCCGAACCCATCAGCTGCGGCTGCATATGAACGGGCTCGGCGTGCCGATTCTCGGCGACGATTTCTATCCGGTGATCACCGATAAACCGGTCGACGAATACACCCGTCCGCTGCAATTGCTGGCGGCTTCGCTCGAATTCACCGATCCGATCAGCGGAGTGCCACGGCGATTCGAGACCCGGCGCACACTGCAGGCGTGGACCGATATGGCTGGATGGTCCGGATCGGCTGTCGCGTAGCTCACAGCGCGGCGAATCCTGCTCGATCTTGGTAAACGCACTCCGGGCCGCTCAACGCTGGGGTCGGCGGGTTGTCCCGCATTCACCGGACCGTTTTCATTTCGTGATATTTCCGTACACTCGATCGGGTGCCCGTACCCGCCGTCGCCGATTCCCGGCCGAAACTGCATGCCTACATCGATATCGCGGTGGTTGTCGTCGTGCTGGCAGGCACCAATCTGATCGCGCACTTCACGACGGCCTGGGCCAATATCGTCATCGTCCCCATCGCGGCGGTCGCGCTCTTGGCGCTGATGCGCAAACGCGGACTCGGCTGGTCCGAACTCGGACTCTCACCCAGGCACTGGAAGCGCGGGACCGTGTACGCGCTCGGCGCGGTCGCGATCGTGCTGACCGCGGTCGCGATCGGCGCCCTTCTACCGCTCACCAGGCCGTTCTTCCTCGCCGATCGCTACGCGACGATTTCCGGCGCGCTGATCGCGTCGATGATCGTCATCCCGTTGCAGACGGTGATCCCCGAAGAGCTCGCGTTCCGCGGCGTACTGCACGGCACCCTCGATCGAGTCCTCGGCGTCCGCGGGCTCTTCGCGGCCGGATCGCTGATGTTCGGCCTCTGGCATATCGCCTCGTCGTTCGGCCTGACCTCCGGTAACAAGGGCCTGGCAGGCATCGTCGGCGGCGGCCTCCTCGGCCAGCTCGCCGGGATCGCCCTCGCCGTCGCCGCAACCGCCGCCGCGGGCGTCGTGTTCACCTGGTTGCGCCGCCGCAGCGGCAGTCTGCTCGCACCGATCGCCCTGCACTGGTCGCTCAACGGGGCGGGCGCGCTCGCAGCGGCTGTCGTCTGGCACACCGCGCTGAGCTGAGCGACCGCCGAAAAAACGGCCGCTCCACGGTGATCGGCGATTTCTGAATTCCGGCGTGTCGCTGCCGGGGATTCGGCGGAATCGACCCGTTGTCGTTGACCGGGGCACGGTGGGCGTTTACGCTCTCTGGCAATCACACATATGTTCGATAGTCCATATGTTCGAGTGGCGGAAGGCGCGATATGTCCGACGATCGGTTGAGCGAGAACGCCGCCATCGCGCCGAACACCGAGATCACCGCGCTCGCCAAGCAGGTTGCGACGGCTCGCGACAAGCTCCCCCTGCAACACGACACCGCCCTCTACGACGCGCTCTCCGACGACGAGATCCGGGCGGAACGCGAGCTGGCCGAATGGATTAGAGCCCAGCGCCGTAAACAGCGGCGCCGCGCCATCGTCGACGAACTCGCCGCCGACCAGCGCGACCGGCGCACCGGCACGCTCATCCGCCGCACCGACGAAGCCGACGCGCGCTGGCACCGCAAGGCATTGGCCGCCCGACGCCGGGTCTCCAGTGCCGATGCCCGGCTCGCGCAGCTGTATCGGCGGTCGGAGTGGTCGTCGCGCGCGCTGATCGGCGTCGTCATCCTCGGGATGGTGTGGGCGGGCGTCAATGTGCAACGGAACCTCGTGCCGAGCGGTGACATGAGCGACCCGCTCTACTGGCTCAGCTTCGGCATCGAGGCGATGATCTCGATCCCGATCATCGTCATCATGATCGCCGCCACCACCGCCGCCCGCTGGGGCCGCGAACTCGAACGCGGCAAGGTACTCGTCTTCGAACTAGCCCTGCTCGGCACCACCGTGGCCCTCAACGCGGGCCCACACCTGGCCTCCGGATCCTTCGGTCGCGCGGCCGAATTCGCTATCGCCCCGGTGATGGTGGGTGTGGTGATCTGGCTGCACGCCTGGGTGTCGGCGCGGTACGCGATGTTGATCGAGAGTGCCTCGGTGGAATTACCTGGGGACACCAGCTATGCCCCCGCCGAGCGAATGATGTCAGCGGCTCTGACTCCAACACCAGAAGCCACCCTCGGCGGCGTGGAGCCCTCCCCCGCAGCTGAATTGGTTCGCGAGACCGTCGCCCCTCTCGCGAAAGCAACCACCGCCGATCACGACATCATCGAACCGGCCCAGCCGGTAGCCCCGGAGCCCGCACCGCGCGATACTTCGGCACCGAGCGTGGATCCGCTGGTCGCGGAGGCCGAACGAATCGCGGCATCGGCGGCCGAGCGCGCCTACCCGCACGGGCTGCGGCGCCCATCGTCGGACACACCGAACGCCCCCGGCACCCTCGAACTGATCCACAAGGCGGCGGCCGACCACCGCCGCAACGGCATCGAGCACGCCACCCGAACCAATGGCGCCGCGTCGACGTTGCGGCGAATACCGGTCACCACCGCCGCACAGTCCGCCCTGGGCGACGCGACCGGTACCGACCCGGTTCCCGAGGCGACGATGCACGCCGGCACCGTCGCCCGTGACCCTGATGGCGACACCTCGGCACCCACCGATCCGGTTGCGGTGCACAACGATCCACAACCTCCCGCCACCGATCCGGAACAGTTGACCCTCACCGCCGAACCCGCGGAGCAACTAACCCTGCGAACGGAACTCGAGCCCTCGCAGGGCGAACAGGTCGCGTCCAGGAGCAAGCCCACCCCGGTCGCCGAAGTCGAGCCGACCCCCCGGCAGCCGGTGGCCGACCCCACCGCGCCCGCCTCAGCCGAGTCTGCCCCAGTTGCCGCTGTCGACCAGCTCACAGAGACAATTCCCGAGCCGGTCGACCTTGACCTCACCCTCGACGAATCCGATGAAGACCTCCCAACCGCCGACGATATCGACTTCGACGAAGACACCGAGGTCCGCGCCCTGGCACGCCAGATCGCGCACCGCAATCCCCTGCGCCTGACCCTCGACCAGATCGAAGAGATCCTCGAACTCACCGACCAATCCTGGTCGGCCCGCAGCATCGGCAGCGAAGTCGGCGTCCCCAGCAGCACAGTCACCAACATCGTCGAATTCGCCCACAAGATCCGCCAGCCTTACGCCTTCACCGGCTGACACAGCACACAGCAAAGGCCCGCTCCGGAATATAGGAGCGGGCCTTTGTGATGCGCTCGGCGTGATCGAATGACGAAGGCCCGCCTCCCAAAGGAAGCGGGCCTTCGTACTACAACGATCTCGATGGATCGAGGAGGGACCTTACTTGGCCTTCTCCAGGACCTCGACCAGACGCCAGCGCTTGGTGGCCGACAGCGGACGGGTCTCCATCAGCTGAACGTGGTCGCCGACGTGGGCGATCTCGTTCTCGTCATGCGCCTTCACCTTGGAGGTGGTGCGAATGATCTTGCCGTAGAGCTTGTGCCGGTGACGGTCTTCCAGCTCGACGACGATCGTCTTGTTCATCTTGTCCGAGACGACGTAGCCGCTACGAACCTTGCGGCTGTTGCGCTCTTCGGTGTTCTCGCTCATGCCGCATCTCCCTTGCCAGCCGGTGCCGTGGCCAGCCCGAGCTCGCGCTCACGCATGACCGTGTAGATGCGCGCGATCTCGTGACGAACGACGCGCAGTCGACGGTTGTTGTCGAGCTGACCCGTCGCCATCTGGAAACGCAGGTTGAAGAGCTCTTCCTTGCTTTCGCGCAGTTTGGCCACGAGCTCTTCTTCGTTGAGCTCACGGAGCTCTGCGGCCGGTGTTTCGGTAGCCATCAGAACTGCTCCTCCCTGGTCACGATCCTGCATTTCATCGGGAGCTTGTGCATCGCGCGGCGCAGGGCCTCACGAGCGGTCTCCTCGTTGGGGTAAGACATCTCGAACATGACCCGACCGGGCTTCACGTTCGCGATCCACCACTCCGGCGAACCCTTACCGGAACCCATGCGGGTTTCGGCCGGCTTCTTGGTGAGCGGGCGATCGGGGTAGATGTTGATCCAGATCTTGCCGCCACGCTTGATGTGGCGGGTCATTGCGATACGCGCCGACTCGATCTGACGGTTGGTGACGTAGGCGGGCTCGAGAGCCTGGATGCCGTACTCACCGAAGGCCACCGCGGTGCCGCCCTTGGACATGCCCGAGCGACCGGGGTGGTGCTGCTTGCGGTGCTTGACCCTACGGGGCATCAGCATGCGTCAGCCCTCCTTGTTCTCTGCCGGAGCCTCCGCCACTGCAGTGGCGGCGCGACCGACCTCGGTGCTGGTCGCGGTGGTGCCAGTGGCGCCGGACCGACGAGGGCGGCTCGGACGCTCGCGACGCGGGCGCTCCGGAGCAGCGGCGGCGGCGGTCAGTTCACGACGACCACCGACGATGTCACCCTTGTAGATCCAGACCTTCACACCGATGCGACCGAAGGTGGTCTTGGCCTCGTAGAGGCCGTAGTCGATGTCCGCACGCAGCGTGTGCAGCGGAACACGACCCTCACGGTAGAACTCCGAGCGCGACATTTCGGCGCCACCGAGGCGGCCCGAGCACTGCACGCGGATGCCCTTGACGTTCGGCGAACGCATGGCCGACTGAATGGCCTTACGCATCGCACGACGGAACGCCACACGGTTGGACAGCTGCTCGGCAACACCCTGAGCAACCAGCTGCGCATCCGACTCGGGGTTCTTGACCTCGAGGATGTTCAGCTGAACCTGCTTCTTGGTGAGCTTCTCCAGCTCGGCGCGGATGCGGTCGGCTTCCGCGCCACGACGACCGATCACGATGCCGGGACGCGCGGTGTGGATATCCACACGGACGCGATCACGGGTGCGCTCGATCTCGACCTTCGAGATGCCGGCCCGCTCCATGCCAGTGGCGAGGAGCTTGCGGATCTGAACGTCTTCCTTCACGTATTCCGCGTACTGCTTGTCCGCGTACCAACGCGACTTCCAGTCGGTGGTGATACCGAGGCGGAAGCCATGGGGGTTAATTTTCTGTCCCATTTACTTTGCCCCTCCCTTCCGGCGGCTACGAGTGGCAGCGCCGGTGGTGGGCACGCTCTCGACCTCGATGGTGATGTGGCTGGTGCGCTTGCGAATCCGGAACGCACGGCCCTGGGCCCGCGGCTGGAAACGCTTCATGGTGGCGCCCTCGTCGACAAAAGCAGTCGAGATGACCAGGGTGGCCGGGTTGAGGCCGAGGTTGTTCTCGGCGTTCGCCGCGGCCGAAGCCACGACCTTGGCCACGGGCTCGCTGGCAGCCTGCGGTGCGAACCGCAGGATGGCCAGCGCGTCCTCGACGCTCTTGCCGCGGACCATGTCCACGACGCGACGGGCCTTCATCGGGGTGCACCGAACGTGCTTGGCGGTGGCGCGTGCAGTCGGGTTCTGAATGGTCTCAGTCATCGCCGCTTGCTCTTCCGGTCGTCCTTGATGTGGCTGCGGAACGTCCTGGTCGGCGCGAATTCACCGAGCTTGTGACCGACCATGTTGTCCGAGATGAACACCGGGACGTGCTTGCGACCGTCGTGGACGGCGAAAGTGTGTCCGATGAAATCGGGGATGATGGTCGAGCGACGCGACCAGGTCTTGATGACCTGCTTCGTGCCCTTTTCGTTCTGCACGTCCACCTTCGCGAGGAGGTGGTCGTCGACGAACGGGCCCTTCTTGAGGCTGCGTGGCATTTCTTACCTCCTCCTTAGCGCTTCTTGCCGGTCTTGCGACGGCGAACGATGAGCTTGTCACTCGGGCGGTTGGGCTTGCGGGTGCGGCCCTCAGGCTGACCCCACGGGGAGACCGGGTGGCGACCACCGGAGGTCTTACCCTCACCACCACCGTGCGGGTGGTCGACCGGGTTCATGACGACACCACGGACGGTAGGACGACGGCCCTTCCAGCGCATACGGCCGGCCTTGCCCCAGTTGATGTTCGACTGCTCGGCGTTACCGACCTCGCCGACGGATGCGCGGCAGCGCACGTCGACACGGCGGATTTCACCCGAAGGCATACGAAGGGTCGCGTACGGCCCTTCCTTGCCGAGCAGCTGAATGCTCATTCCAGCGGAACGAGCCAGCTTGGCGCCGCCGCCCGGACGGAGCTCCACGTTGTGAATCGTGGTACCGGTCGGGATGTTGCGCAGCGGCAGGTTGTTACCCGGCTTGATGTCGGCCGTGGGGCCGGACTCGATCGGGCTGCCCTGCTTGATGCCCTTCGGCGCGATGATGTAGCGCTTCTCGCCGTCGGCAAAGTGCAGCAGTGCAATGTTGGCGGTGCGGTTGGGGTCGTACTCGATGTGAGCGACCTTGGCCGGGATGCCGTCCTTGTCCAGTCGACGGAAGTCGATGACGCGGTAGGCACGCTTGTGACCGCCACCGCGGTGACGCGTGGTGATGCGACCGTGCGCGTTACGACCACCGGACTTGGTGAGCGGGCGCAGCAGCGACTTCTCCGGCGTCGACCGGGTGATCTCGGCGAAGTCCGAGACGCTGGAGCCACGACGGCCCGGCGTTGTCGGCTTGTACTTACGGATTGCCATGAGTTCTTCTCGCTTTCTGGAGTCCCAGGCGCTTACGCGACCGGTCCTCCGAAGATCTCGATGGGCTTGCTATCGGCCGAGAGGGTCACGAGTGCGCGCTTGGTGTCCTTGCGCTTTCCGTAACCGAATTTGGTCCGCTTGCGCTTGCCCTGACGGTTGGCGGTATTGACGCTGGTGACCTTGACGCCGAAAACCTTCTCAACGGCGATCTTGATCTGCGTCTTGTTCGAGTCCGGGTGCACCAGGAAGGTGTAGGTGCCTTCCTCGATCAGCCCGTAGGACTTCTCCGAGATGACCGGCGCGAGCAGGATGTCGCGGGGGTCGGCGATGGTGGTCACTTGCTCTCCTCCTGGGCCGCCTCGGCGGGACCGTGAACGAACGCGTTCAGGGCCTCGACGCTGAACACCACGTCGTCGCTGTTGAGGACGTCGTAGGTGTTGAGCTGATCCGGGGCGATCGGCAGCACGTTCTCCAGGTTCGCCACGCTCTTCCACGCGGCGACGTCCTCGCGGCCGACGACGACCAGGAACTTCTTGCGGCCCGAGAGCTCGGCCAGGAAGTTCTTGGCAATCTTGGTCGACGGGTTCTGACCCGAGACCAGTTCGGTGATCACGTGGATGCGCTCGTTGCGGGCCCGGTCGGAGAGGGCACCGCGCAGGGCGGCCGCCTTCATCTTCTTGGGGGTCCGCTGGCTGTAGTCACGCGGCTGCGGGCCGTGGACAACGCCACCGCCGGCGAACTGCGGCGCACGGGTCGAGCCCTGACGGGCGCGGCCGGTGCCCTTCTGGCGGTACGGCTTCTTGCCACCACCACGGACCTCGCCACGAGTCTTCGTGGAGTGGGTACCCTGGCGAGCGGCGGCCAGCTGCGCGATGACGACCTGGTGCATCAGCGCGACGTTGGCGGTCACGTCGAAGATCTCCGAGGGGAGTTCGACGGTGCCTTCGGTCTTGCCGCCTGCGGCCTTAACGGTCAGCGTCAGGTTGGCCTTCTTGTCGAGGCTGGTCATGCGTGCGCACCACCCTTCACGGCGCTCTTGACGATCACGATGTTGCCCTTGCGGCCGGGGATAGCACCCTTGACCAGGAGCAAACCGTTCTCGGCATCGACCTTGTGAACCGAGAGGTTCTGCGTGGTGACGCGGTCGGAACCCATACGACCCGACATGCGCATGCCCTTGAACACGCGGCCGGGAGTGGCACAGCCACCGATGGAACCCGGGCGACGGTGCACAGCCTGCGCACCGTGCGAGGCGCCCTGGCCCTTGAAGCCGTGACGCTTCATGGTGCCGGCGAAGCCCTTGCCCTTGCTGATTCCGGTCACGTCGACGTAGGTGCCCTCTTCGAAGACATCAGCCGAGAGTTCCTGGCCGATCTCGAAGGTGGAGGCATCCGCGACGCGGATCTCGGTGACGTGGCGACGCGGGGTGACACCGGCCTTGGCGAACTGGCCGGAAGTCGGCTTGTTCACCTTGCGCGGGTCGATGGCGCCGAAAGCGATCTGCACGGCCGAATAGCCGTCGCGCTCCACGGTACGAATCTGGGTGACCACGTTCGGTCCCGCCTTGATGACGGTGACCGGGACGACGCGGTTCTTCTCGTCGAAGACCTGGGTCATGCCGAGCTTGGTGCCCAGGATGCCGGCTGCGGGCCGGTTCTTGTTGTCAGTCATTGTGTCTCGAGTCCCCGTCACTGAATGTTGACGTCGACGCTGGCCGGCAGGTCGATGCGCATGAGCGCGTCAACCGTCTTCGGCGTCGGGTCGAGGATGTCGATGAGGCGTTTGTGCGTGCGCATCTCGAAGTGTTCGCGCGAGTCCTTGTACTTGTGCGGCGAACGGATGACGCAGTAGATGTTCTTCTCGGTCGGCAACGGCACAGGCCCGACCACACGGGCGCCGGTGCGGGTCACCGTTTCCACGATCTTGCGCGCTGACGCGTCGATCGCCTCGTGGTCATAGGCCTTGAGCCTGATGCGGATCTTTTGTCCCGCCACGCTAAGTGTCCTTTTCTCCGCTTTCCTTCGTGGTCACAGGAGCTGGCTCCCGCACCACCCTCAATTTGCACAGCCCGAACACAGAAAGACGCCTCAGCGTGGTTTCCCACTAAAGACCCGCAACCAGGGCGCACCAAAAGGCACTACCTAGTCCTCGCCGCTGTTCATCTGTCATGGTTCTCCGGCCCACGCGGTCGGGCGTGTCGCCCTAACGCTTATTCTCCGACCCTGGTCAGTTGCTCACCATCGGCCGGAAGTGCGTGGTACCGAACGTATCCACACCGGCGAACCGGCGAGATACAAACTACTGCTCCCCTCGCCCAGGCCATCCGCTCCGAAGAGCGGGGATCCTGCGCAAGGCAACCCGAACAGTATGCACCATGCCGACGACGTCCTTCAAATCGGGGGCCATGAGGTATCGATCACGCCACCAAAGGGGCTACTACCTGGACCGCACCGCCGGCTGGGCTGTACCGAGCAATGGTAGCTGGCTCGTCGCCATGCCTGGTCACCGGAGGGTTCCCCGCTACCTTACTTTTGAGTAAGATAGCGGACATGACACAGGAAACCGCGACCTACCGCGGCTGGAAGAAGCTGCCCGACAACCGCATCGGACACGCGCTGTTCTCACTCGGCATGGTCGCCAAGGTCCCCTACTTCGGCACCGTGCTCCCCCAGGTGATTCGCCTCGAACCCGGCGTCTGCGAGGTGACCTCGCCGAAGTGGTTCGGCATCCACAATCACCTCGGCACCTTCCACGCGATCGCGGCCTGCAATCTCGCCGAGGTGGCGATGGGCATGCTCAGCGAGGCCACCGTTCCCACCACCCATCGCTGGATCCCCAAGTCGATGAACGTCCAGTACCTGGCCAAGGCGGAATCGAGCCTGCGCGCGGTCGCGAAACTCGACGAGATCCCCGACTTCGGCGCGATCACCACGGGCCAGGAACTGACCGTCCCCGTCTCGATCTACGACAAGGACGGCATCGAGGTCGTCCACGCCGACATCACCACCTGGGTGACGCCGCGCTGATTCCGCCGGGTAAACCGTTGCCTCGGTACGGCTCCCGAGCAGCCGGTGTTCGACACGCCCGGATACCAGCCCGCCACCGCGGGCTGCCTGTTCGATGGCGGAGACGCTGCGCGAGTTCCTGAGTGACTACCCGATCACAGGGTGCTTGCGTGGCGCGGACGCTGCCGATTGAATGCGGACGTGAGCGTTGCGCGGGAATTCGATATCTGTGTGGTCGGGCTCGGACCGGCCGGGCGCGGGTTGGCGCATCGGGCCGCGGTGGCCGGGCTGCGGGTCGCGGCGGTGGATCCTCGGCCTGAGCGACTGTTTCCCCCGACCTTTTCCTGCTGGGTGGACGAACTGCCGGAGTGGTTGCCCGCGAGTGCGATCGCGCAGCTGATCGCGGCGCCGACGGTGTGGACCAAGGGTGAGCATCGGATCGAGCGGCCCTATTGCGTGTTGTCGAAGGCTGGGTTGCACGCCGCGCTGGCGCTGGATGACGCGACCGTTTTCGCGGACCGGGCGCGGCGGGTGGATGCGCACGAGGTGGAGCTCGCGGACGGCACGGTGATCGCCGCGGGGGCGGTATTCGATACGCGGGGACTGCCGACGTTGGGCAAGCGCAGGGCCGCGTCGGCGCACGGGATCTTCGTGGACGCGCAGACCGCGGCACCGATGGTCGCCGAAGGCGAAGGGCTGCTGCTGGATTGGCGGCCGGAGAACGGAGCGGGTCCTGATGAGCCGCCGTCGTTCCTCTACGCGGTGCCGCTCGGGGACGGGACGGTGATCTTCGAGGAAACCA
Organism: Nocardia sp. NPDC059195; assembly: GCF_042754695.1. Lineage (NCBI taxonomy): Bacteria > Bacillati > Actinomycetota > Actinomycetes > Mycobacteriales > Nocardiaceae > Nocardia > Nocardia sp. NPDC059195. The sequence goes on from NZ_JBHZBG010000007.1 coordinate 194,641, forward strand.
GCCTCGGGTTACGTGGCGGGATGCCGCAGCACGAGTTACGCAAGCGCACCTTGAACAGGCTCGCGGCCCACGGTATCCAGCTCACCGGCGGCGAACCGCACGAAGCCGCCCACTATCCCCTGGATCAGCCGCCCCCGAAGAAGGGGACCGCTGTGGCGGTGCCTTTCGGCTCACTCGGCGGGATGATGCACCCGTGCACGGGCTACAGCGTGGCCGACTCACTCGCGCTGGCCGACACCGCCGTCGCCGCGGTGCAGCGCGGCGAGAACCCGATCGAAGCCCTCTGGCCGTGGCGGGCCAGGGCCGTGTACTGGATGCGCATGCGTGGCCTGTGGGGTCTGGGCCGGCTCACCACCGACCAGTCCATCGCCATGTTCGACGCCTTCTTCACCGAATCCGCGCGCGGCCAGCGCGCGTTGCTCTCGGCCCATGACGACTACACCGCGCTCGGCGCGGCCCTGTTCAACACCGTCGCCCACACCTGGCCGTTCCGCTGGCGCTACGACCTCGTCGGTTGGACCAACCGCGACCGCTGGCTCGACTACCCCTTCGACCGCGCCGCAGCACTCGACGGGGAACCGGCGTAATCGTGCAATCGGCCTCGCATCAATCAGAAAACTGATTCTCGGAAGCCCGATTGCACGATTACGACAGTCGCTACGAGGACTCGGCGGCCTTCTTGTAGCCGACGATCGCCGGATAGGCGAAGACCGCGACCATCCCCACCGTCCACGCGACGGTCTTGAGCAGCGGTTCAGCGACCGGCCCACCGTAGGACAGCCCCTTCATCGCATCGATCGCGCAGCTCATCGGCTGATTCGCGACCACATCCTGCAACCAGGTCGGGTAGGCGAAGACCGGAACGAAGCCGGTGTTGAAGAACATCAGCAGCGTGTTGAGGATGCCGATCAGGCTGATCAGCATCACGCCCTCGGTGATCGTGGCCAGCGCCGTCACCATCACCGCGAACCCGATGCCGAACAGCACCGGAACCAGGACCAGCGCGATATTGGCGAACGGGTCCTCCATGAACAGGAACCCCAGCGGGACCGCGACCAGCAGCACGATCAATGTGGTGATCAGGATGCGCAGCATCTCGGCCAGCAGCCGACCGGTGAGCAGCGAAGCCTTGTTCAGCGGCATCGTATAGAACCGGCTGAGCAGTCCCGATGCCTTCTCCCGCTTGAATCCGAGCGCACTCACCACCGCGCCGGTCATGGCGGCGACCAGGGTGAGCAGCGCGGCCTGGCCGTAGATGCTGGGGGCACCGGTGGCCGCGGTGATCGAGTCACCGAGCACGATGCGGAACATCAGCAGGGTCACCGCCGGGTAGGCGATGGTCTGGATGGTCGTCGACGGGTCACGCAACCACACCATCAACAGCCGTTTGGTCTGGATGAGGCTGTGGGTGAACCACACCGACAGCGATCCCTCCGGCTTGGTACGCACCACCGGCAGATCGGCCGCGGCCTCCTCCACGGAGGCCTTCTCGATTGTTGTCATGATCGCCTCACACTCGCCCACACCGCCAGTGGGAGGAAGAAAACAGCCAGTCCGCCCAGCCACGCCAGCGACACCCACGTGCCGGCCCAGCTCAGGTGGCCCGCGGCCATATCGCTGAGCGTCTGGGCGAACTGGGAGATCGGCTGATTGCGCGCGAACGGGCGCACCCACGACGGGAAGCTGGCCTCTGGCACGAACCCGGTCGACATCATGCCGAAGATCAGAATCGGCAGGGTGAGGGCCTGGCTGAGCGCCTCGGGGTTCTTGGTCATGCTGCCGAGCGCGTCGGCGCCGAGCGTGAGCACCACGCCGACGGCCAGCGCGAATCCGCAGAACGCGAGCGCCTGCACCCAGCCGCCGGTGAACCGGAAACCGATCACATAGCCGTAGCCGACGGTCGCGATCAGCGAGACGATCGACCGCACCAGACCCGCGCAAATGCGCGACATCAGCGGAACCAGCGAACCGATCGGCATCGTCTGGAGCCGGGTACTCAACCCGGTGAGCGCTTCGAACGCCGCGAGCTGCGCGTTCGACATCATCGTCATGGCCATCGTCTGCAGCACGACGATCGGCATCACGTACTGCGCGTAGTCGATGCCCTGGACCTTCATCACGTACCGCAGGGGCAGGTAGAAGGCCACGGTGACCACGAGTGGGGTGAGCACCGCGACGATCAGCTCACCCTTGGTGGCCATGGTGCGCACGATGCGCCCGGTCAGCGCGCGCCACTGCGCGAAACTGCTCGGGTGCACAGCGGGAAGCTCGGCGAACAACGTGTTCGCCGCGGGGGTGGAGACGCTCACTAGTGGCCGCCCGAATGACCGGTGATCGAGAGGAACACGTCGTCGAGCGAGGGCCTGCGCAGGGCGATGTCGGCCAGGTCGATGCCCGCGTTGTCGAGCCTGCGCAGCGCCTCGGCGAGGGTGGCCGCGCCGTCGGGGGCGGGGATGGACAGCTTGTCGGCGCCGTCGATATCGGCGGCGACGGCGGCCGGGACCAGGTCGCCGAGGGCCTGCACGGTCGCCGGGAGGCGGCTCAGGTCCAGCGGGACGATCTCGCAGTAGCTGCCGCCGGTCTTCGCCTTGAGCTGGTCGGCGGTGCCTTCCGCGATGACGGTGCCCTTGTCGATGACGATGATGTTGTCGCTGAGCACGTCGGCCTCTTCGAGGTACTGCGTGGTGAGCAACACCGTGATGCCCTGATTCTTGAGCGCGGTCACCAGATCCCACACGCCCTGACGGCTGCGCGGGTCGAGACCGGTGGTCGGCTCGTCGAGGAACACCACCTCGGGCCGTACCACCAGCCCGCAGGCGATGTCGACGCGACGGCGCATGCCGCCGGAGTAGTTGCGCACGGCCCGTTTGCCCGCGCTCACCAGGTCGAACTCCTCGAGCAGCACCTCGGCGCGCTTGCGAGCGGCCGACTTGGTCAGGCCCATCAGCCGACCGAACAGCTCGAGGTTCTCCCGGCCGGTCAGGTTCTCGTCGAGCGCGGCGTACTGGCCGGTCATCATGATCGACCGGCGCACGGCCGCGGCGTCGGTGAGCACGTCGTGCCCGGCGACCACGGCGGTGCCGGAGTCGGGGCGCAGCAGCGTCGACAGGACTTTGACCATCGTGGTCTTGCCCGCACCATTGGGTCCGAGGATGCCCAGCACACTGGCCTTCTCGGCCTGGAAACTGATGCCCTGCAGGGCGTGCACGTCACCGAACGACTTGCGCACGTCGGACACCAGCACCGCGGGTTCACTGTCGCGCGACGCGACGCCACCTGCGGGCGAATCCACTGAGATCGAACTCGGCATCAACTCTCCACCATCGGCCGGGTGCGCACGGCCTGAACGAGACGAGCGCACGCGGAAAAAATCTTCCCGGTAAGTGATCCATACCGTTCGGCGCGATGTTACCGGTCCGGCGGTTTTCCCGGCCCGGGTCTGCGTTGATGCGCCCGGTTTGCCGGGCGTTCTTCGCCGAAGGCAGTGGGGTTGCTCACGTGGGCAGTGCAAGGGCAGTGCGCCGACCTTGTCGGCCGGGCTGTGCACCCATACGCTGACAGCGGGGAAACACTCGTCTCACCGGCCCGCGTGCGGGCGTGTTCGATCTGGGGAGGTGACCATGGTCGAGTCGGCTTCTACCGCCGCCGCGCCTACCGGTCGATCCGATGTGCTGACGGCATTCGATCCGCGCACCGGTGAACAGCTCGCGCAGTATCCCGTGCAGGGCACGGCCGAGGTCACCCGTGCGGTGCGCACCGCACGCGCCACCCAGAACTGGTGGGGGGAACTGACTTTCGGTGACCGCAAGCGCTTGCTGCTCGAATGGCGTCGCCAGATCGCCCGCAACGCAGGCGAGTTGGTGGAAATTCTGCGCAGCGAGACCGGCAAGCCGGAGGCCGACGCCACCCTGGAGGTGATGCTGGCGGTGGAGAATCTGGATTGGGCCGCCCGCAATGCCGAGCGCACCCTGGGCAGGCAACGCCTGTCCAGCGGCTGGTTGACCCGCAATCAGCATGCCTCCGTCGGCTATCTGCCGCTGGGCGTGATCGGGGTGCTCGGTGCGTGGAACAACCCGGTGTTCACGCCGATGGGTTCGATCGCCTACGCCATGGCCGCCGGTAATACGGTGGTGTTCAATCCGCACGAACTCAGCACCGGTGTCGGCACCTGGCTGGCCGACAGCTGGGCCGCGGTATCGCCCGAGCAGCCTGTGCTGCAAGCGGTTACCGGAAATTCGCGGACCGCTACCGCCCTGTGCAAGGCCGGGGTGAACAAGATCGCCTATGCCGGGCCGCAGGCGCGCGGACGCGAGGTGATCGCGCTGTGCGCCCAGACGCTGACGCCGGTGGTCGTGGAGAACAGCGGCAAGGGCAGCATGATCGTGCACGTCGACGCGGTGCTCGACGCGGCCGCGGAGGCGGCGGTGTTCGGCGCGATGGCCAACGCCGGGCAGAACTCCTCGGGCATCCAGCGCTGTTATGTCGCCGATTCGGTGTTCGACGACTTCCTGGCCACAGTGGCCGAGCGGGCGGCGAAGCTGCGTCCCGGCGCCGACAACCGCTCCTCCTACGGGCCGATGATCAATGCCACCCAGGTCGACGTGGTGCGCAAACAGGTCCGCGACGCGCTCGCCCGCGGCGGGCACGCGGTGCTCGGCGGGCTCGATTCGTTCCGCGACCCGTATGTGGAACCGATCTTGCTGGCCGAGGTTCCCGAGGACAGCATCGCGATCACCGGCGAAGGGATCGGCCCGGTGCTCGTGGTGAACCGGGTCGCCGACCTCGCCGACGCGGTCACCCGGGTGAACGCGGCGGGCAACGGCATCGCCGTCACCATCTTCACTCTCGATATCCCCAGCGCGGAGCTCATCGCCGAACAGATCGAAGTCGGTGTGGTGACGGTGAATTCGTCGACCGCGTTCACCGGCATCCCGGCCCTGCCGTTCGGCGGTGTCGGCGAATACGGCCAGGGACACAGCCACGGTCAGCAGGGTCTGCACGAATACAGCCGCACCATGTCGATCGCCCGCAGGCGCTACCGGGCGCCGATCCGGCTGTCCACCTTCGACCGTCGCCCGGGGCATTTACAGCTGGCGAAAGCGCTGTTCCGCCTACGCCACGGCCGCGGTTAGTTCCCGTCCGCCGAGCCGCTGCCGAGCAGCACCGCGTCGGTGAGGGCGGCCAGGCGCGCCAGTTGTTCGGGACGCGAGTCGAAGCGCAGCAACCGACCGACATCGATGATCTGGCCGACGGCGGCGTGCACGCGGAAGCGGGCTTCGATCGAGTCGCCGTCGAGCAGGTTCGCCCATTCGAGGATGTTCTGGCGCTGGATGGCGCGCAGGCGGTGCTGCTCGGCCTGCGGGAGGTTGCTGAACTCCGCGTAGTAGACCGGCATGATCTCGGGCGTCGCGAAGGTGAGCCGGGCGTGCTGGTCGGCGATGCGGCGGGCGGCGTCGGCGCGGTCCTCGCCCTCGGCCAGCGCTTCGCCGATCGCGACCGCGAGCCGGTCGGCGGTGCGATGGAAGGCTGCCGCGAGCAGATCGGCCTTGCTGTCGAAGTGGCGGTACACGCTCGAGGCATTGATGCCGACGGCGGCGCCGATCTCCTCGATGCCCGATTCGTGATACCCGTTGCGGCCGAAGATCCGGATCGCCTCGGTGAGTAGCTGTTCACGTTTCGAGGTGACCGGCAGGCCACGGGTCTGCTTGTCGGGCTCGGCCTCGGCGGGGGTCGGCGGCAGCTCGGCGCGCACGATCGCCCAGGCCATCTCGAGCTGCACCGCGAGCATGCGTCCGTGCGAGAGGGTGGTGCGGTGCGCGGCGATACTGGCCAGCGAACTCAACGCGCCGACCGCGAGCAGGATGACATCGTCGGCGCTCGCCGCCGGCCGCACCTCGGCGATGCGCGCGGCGACGTTCGCCTCGAGTTCGCGATAGAACGCGCGAATGCGCACCCGGTCCTCGCGCTCGAGGTAGCGGCGTTCCCAGCGGTAGAGCCCGGCCTCGCGGCGGATGTCGATATTGCGTTCGGCGACGGCGGTGAGCAGCGCGTCGAGCCGGGCCTCTGGGCTCAGCGACGGATCGTCGGCCGCTGCGGCGACATCGCGCAAACCCCGAGCACCCTCTTCGGCGGCGGCGACGAGCAGTGCGTATTTATTGGCGAAATGGCGGTACAGCGCCGGCCCGGAGATGCCGACCTCGGCGGCGATCTCGTCCACGCCGACCGGGTAGTAACCGCGCGCGCTGAACGCGCGGGCGGCGGCCCGCATGATCTGTATCTTGCGGTCCTTCGGCCTGCGGCGTACGACGCGGGCAGGTGCGGTCGTCGGCTCGCCGGCCTGTTCGGCCTCACTGCGATCGGCGACCATGCACTCACTTTCCGTTGCGCGAACCGGATTGGACCAGTCAACCTAAGTTAACCACAATTCGCAAACGGTGAGGGCAGGTCGAGGAAATGGAACCGCCCCGGCAGCGAAGTGCTCGCTACCGGGGCGGTTCGGGAGAAACTGGTGTCTAGAGGCCGAGCCCGCGAGCCAGCGTCGGCCACGACAGCTTCAGCTCGTCCTTCCAGTAGCCCCAGGAGTGGGTGCCGTTGGGGCGGAAGTTGAAGGTCGCCGGGATACCCAGCTCGTTGAGCCGGTTGGCCAGGTTGTGCGTGCAGTAGTTGGTGCCGGCCTCGATGATGCCACCGATGACGATCTGGTTGGCCAGGCCGAAGGCACCGGGCAGCGCGTACGGACCATCGAGGGTGTCGTACGGGCCGGGCAGGCCGTTGCCGGTGGAGACGTAGAGATCGACGCCCCGCAAACCTTCGGCATTGACGTAGGGGTCGTTCTTGACCCATTCCTCCGAGCCCTGCGGACCCCACATGTTCATGGTGTCGCCGCCGCCCCAGGTCTCGACCGTGACCTTCACGAACTCCGAACCGACGGGGTCGGAGGTCTGCGCGCAACCGCTGTACGCCGCGGCCGCCTGGTAGAGGCCGGGCTTGGCGATCGGCAGCGCGAGCACAGTGGTGCCCGAGGTGGACAGACCCGCGATGGCATTCACGCCGTTGGTGCCGAGCGCGCCGTCGACCAGCGGCGGCAGCTCCTCGGTGAAGAAGGTCTTCCACTTATTGCGCCCGAGGACCGGGTCGTCGGCGATCCAGTCGGTGTAGTAGCTCCACGAGCCACCGATCGGCTGGATGACGTTGACGTTCTTGTCGCCGAGGAACTCGAGTGCGTCGGTCTTGGCCACCCACGAGGCCGAATCCTCGCCGCCGCCCGCACCATTGAGCAGGTACAGGGTGGGGCGCGGGACCGAGGCGTCGGCGGGGCGCTGCACGTCGACGATGATGTTCTGGTCCATGGCCGCGGAGTACACGTGCAGTCGCAGACTGCGCGCGTCTTTCACCTCGGCCTTGACGATCTTGGAGCCGTCGTCGGAGACGGGGTTGGCGAGCAGGCTCTTGGAATCGATGATCGGGTCAGCTGATGCCGGGCTCGTGCCGATACCGGACATCAGTCCCGCCGCCACTGCCGTTGCCGCGATCATCGCCGCGGCCCTGGAGCCACGACGCCGGGTGGGCCGACGCATCAATTTCGCACCTTCGCTTCGTCTCGAATTCCGACTCGGTCCGTGCTCCCAACAGGGCACGAAGTTGCAACACGCCAGACCCTACGGGTTATCCGGTAGTTACAACAGGGGTAATCGTTACAACAGCGCGGTCACATCATGCCTCACCGGCACCGCTGATGTCATCGCGCCCCTGCGCACTGTGATTGCGCCCGTCGTGATGTCATCGCGCTCCGGCCGCACGGTCACCGGCGTCGAGCAACTCCGCCAGCCGTGGCCCGATCTCGGCCAGCGCCGACGGCGAAGTCATCTGATCATGCACCACCGCGACCGGCCGGTCGCGCACCGCGCCGTCGACATACGGGGCCCAATTCGCCGCCGCCGCCTCGTGTCCGAGCGCGCTGAAGTACTCGAGCCTGCCGCGGAACACCGCGGGCCGGTGCTCGGCGATCAACTCGGCCGAGCGCACCGCGCTGCGATAGATCCGGCGCACCCGTTCCGGAGTGAGCACGGCCATGTTGGCCGGGATGATCGCGTGCAGCGCGGCCAGTGCGTCCTCGCTGAGTTCGCGCACGCCCGCGGCGGGCAGCGCCGCGCTGATGTCGACGCCGAGTTCGGCGAGTGCGTCGCGGACCGCGGAGTGGAAATCGGGCACGTCGATATCGGGATGGGAATCGAGCATCGCCAGCAGCGACACCTGCTCCCCCGCCGCCTGGAGTTCGGTGGCGACGGCATGGGCGAGCACACCGCCGAGCGACCAGCCCATCAGCCGGTACGGCCCGTGCGGCTGCTGGGTCCTGATCTCGGCGGCGTAGCGGCGCGCCATCTCGGCGAGCGTGCCCGGCAGGTAGCCCGCCTCGCTCAGCGCGGGTGACTGCAGACCGAAGATCGGCCGCCGTGCCGGAATGTACTGCGCCAGACCGGCGTAGCACCAGGACAGCCCGTACATCGGGTGGATGCAGAACAGTGCGCCGCCCGCCTCGGTGCCGTGCGGTACCCGGTTGCGGATGGCCAGCAGGACACCGAGGGCGTCGTCGGATTCGAGGTCGGAGGTGAGGTCGTAGTCGCCGCCGGCGGACTGGGTGGCGTCGATCCGGGCGGCCAGCGCGGCGACGGTGGCGTCGGTGAAGAACCACTGCACCCGCACCTCCGCGCCGACCCTGGTGCGCAATCGGCTGATCGCCTTGGTGGCGACCAGGGAGTTGCCGCCGAGTTCGAAGAAGTCGTCGTCGAGGCCGACCTTGCCCGCGCCGAGCACCTCCGCGTAGACCTCGGCGACGGCACGTTGCAACGGCGTGGTCGGCGGGCGGTAGGCGCGAGTGGTGAAGGCGGGGACGGGTAGGGCCTTACGGTCGAGCTTGCCGCTGGCGTTGAGCGGCAAGGACTTCAGCGTCACCAGGCTCGCCGGAACCATGTACGACGGCAGCGCCGCCCTGGCATGGGCGAGCAATGCCGATTGATCGAAACCGGCAGTGGTGGCGCCGCTTTCGATCGAGTAGCCCTCGGGGCGAGCCGACGCTCGAGTTTCCTCGAGCGGCGCCTCGGCAGGCACCACATAGCCGACCAGACGGTCACCCGTCGGGCCGTGCACCAGCGCGACCGCGGCGTGCCGGACGCTGTGGTGGTCGCGCAGGACGGCCTCGACTTCACCGAGCTCGATGCGCTGACCGCGCAACTTCACCTGGAAGTCACTGCGGCCCAGGTATTCCAGGCTCTCGTCGGCTGTCCAGCGCACGACGTCGCCGGTGCGATAGAGCCTGCCGCCACCGGGATGGGCGACGAAGCGTTCGGCGGTGAGCGTGGGCGCACCGAGGTAGCCACGGGCCAGCTGCACGCCTTCCAGGTACAACTCCCCCACCGTGCCGGGCGGGACCGGCCGCAGTTGACGATCCAGCACATGGACGCGCGTATTGGCGACCGGTACGCCGATCGGAATACCCACGGCAGGCCCGGCTTCGACCGGCGCCGCGGTCACCACGGTGGCCTCGGCGGGCCCGTACCAGTTGACCAGCGACGCCGCGGGTAGCACCTGAGCGAACCGGCGGGCGGTCGAGGACGACAGCGCCTCGCCCGCCGCGAATACCCGCCGCAGCGAGGGGAATTCGCCGCTGCCGCGATCGGCGAGGAAAGCATCGAGCATCGACGGCACGAAATGCACGGTGGTGACGGCGCGTTCGGTGATCACCTCGGCCAGGTAGGCCGGGTCACGGTGACCGTCGGGGGCGGCGATCACCACGGTGGCGCCGGTGTGCAACGGCCACAACAACTCCCAGGTGGAGATGTCGAAGGTGACCGGGGTCTTGTGCAGGACCACGTCGCCGGGGCCGTGCGGGTAGGTGCGCTGTGCCCAGCGGAACTGGTTGACCAGCTGACGATGGGTGAGCATGACACCCTTGGGCGTTCCGGTGGACCCGGAGGTGTGGATGACGTAGGCGAGATTGTCCGCCTTCGGCATCGCGAGATCCGCCACTTCGCCACTGACAGCGTCGATCTCGATGATCGGCGGGCCCGAGGTGGAGGTGAATCCGGCGGTGGCGAGCACACAGATCGGGGCCGCCGCGGCCAGCACCCGCTCGGTCCGTTCGGCCGGATGGTCCGGGTCGACCGGAACGTACGCCGCCCCGGTCCGCAGCACCGCGTAGATCGCGGTCACCAGATCGATTCCGCGCCGCATGGCGACGGCGACCAGCGTCTCCGGCCCGGCGCCACGTGCGCGAAGACCGGCGGCGAGCTGGCGCACCCGTTCGTCGAATTCCGTGTAGGTGTAGTTGGTTTCACCGTCGACCAGCGCGGTGGCGTGCGGGGTGCGCTTGACCTGCGCGTCGAACAATGACAGCAGGGTGGCCTCGTCGAGCAGTTCGGGCGCGTCGGTGGCATTGACCGTCGCCAGGGTCGCGCGCTCCTCCGCGAGCAGCACATCTATCTCGGCGATCCTGGCCTGCGGGCTGGCGGTGAATCTCGCCAGCAACATCGAAAAGCGTTGCGCCATGGCATTCGCGGTGTCCTCGCCGAACACATCGCGCAGGTACTTCACCGATACCCGGAGCTGGCCGTCGGCGACAACCTGCACGGTGAGCGGGTAGTGGGTGCCGTTGGCGGCGTCCATCCCGGTGACAGCGGCCGATCCGGACGCGGCCTGCGCGAGCCCCGCGCGGTCGACCGGGAACGACTCGAAGACGACGAGCGAATCGAACAGCGCGTCGATACCGGCGATCTCCTGGATCTCACCGAGACCCAGATAGTGATGATCGAGCAGCGCGGCCTGCTCGTCTTGCAGCCTGCGCAGCAGCTCGGCGACGGTATCGCCGGGACGCAACCGCACCCGGACGGGAATCGCGTTGAGGAACAGCCCGACCATCCGCTCCACACCGTCGAGCTCGGCCGGCCTGCCCGAGACGGTGGCGCCGAACACCACGTCGTCGCGATCCACCAGCCGGGCGATGAGCAGACCCCACGCCGCCTGGACCACGGTGTTCACCGTGACGCCGAGGCTCGCGGCGAGCTCGCTCAGTGCGGTGGTGTCGGCGGGTGAGAGGGCGAAGCCGGTTTCACCTGTGCCCGTGGCGATCTCGCGGCCCTGATCGACGGGCGCGAGCGGAGTGGGCTCGGCCAGGCCGGTGAGCGCGGTGCGCCATGCCGTCCTGGCGGCTTCGAGATCCTGATCGACGAGCCAGGCCAGGTAGTCGCGGTAGGGCGCGACCTTCGGCAACCGCCTGCTCCGACCGCCGACCACGTACGCGGTGAGCAGTTCCTGCAACAGCAGCGGCGTCGACCAGCCGTCGATCAGGATGTGGTGGCTGGTGACCAGCAGATGCGCGGTCCCGGCGGTGCGTACCAGGGTGAACCGCAGCAGCGGCGCGGCGGCCATGTCGAAGTGCGCGCCCAGATCGGCGGCACGAATGCGCTGGTAGGCGGCATCGTCGGCATCGATGACCTGCCACGGCACGTCGATGTCGTCGAGCACCACCTGCAGCGGGGTGCCCGCGGCATCGGTGGCGAACGCGACGCGCAGGTTGTCGTGCCGGTCGAGCACGGCCTGCGCCGCCTCGTGCAGTCGCTCGGCGTCCACGGACAGGTCGAGATCGAGGACGAACTGGGTGATGTAGGGGTCGACCGAGTTCTCCGCGAGCAGCGCGTGGAACAGCATCCCCGACTGCAGCGGGGTTACCGGCCACACGTCACCGATCAGCGGGTAGCGGCGGGCCAGTCGCGTCAGCTCGGTCTGACCGAGCCGCACGAGCGGGAAGTCCGACGGCGTGAATCCACCCGCACCGGGCCGTAATCCGTGTTCGGCGAGTCCGCCGAGCGCGCGGATCCAGTGTTCGGCAAAGGTTTTGACCGCGTCCGCGGTGAGTACGGCGGTGGCGTAATCGAATCGGGCGACCAGCCCGTCATCGGTGGCGTCGACGGTGAGTGCCAGCGCCAGGTCGTCGGCGGCGACATCGGTGTGCACCCGCGCCGGGCGCAGGTCGCGCAGGCGCACCGCGAATCGGCCGCGGTCCAGCGTGCGGACGCTGTCGGAGGTCTCGGCGTCGAGGTAGCGGAGCAGACCGAAACCGGCGCCGTGGGCGGGGACCGCGCGGCGCAGTTCCTTGATCTGGGCCAGGGCCGCCCCCGCGGCGGGACCGCCGACGAGCGCGTCGGCGACGTCGACCCCGTCCAGGCGCAGTGCCAGCGGGTAGTCGGTGGTGAACCCGCCGACCACGTTCTCGGCATCGGGCCGACCGAGCAGGCGCTGGTCGGCGCGCAGCCGCACCACCGTGCCGATCACCCGTGCCGCGGCGGTGTCGGCCGCGGTGTGCAGGGCCAGCGCGGCGGCGGTGAGCAGCACCTCGTCGACGGTGGCGCGGTAGGCCTCGGCGACCGTGCGCACCGCGGTGGTGCCCTCACCGGTGATGCTCAGTGAGACCCGGTTGCGCTGGTGCAGATCGGCGGATTCACCTGCCCTGGACCGGATCGCGCGGTGCCAGTACTCGCGTTCCCCGCGCGCCGCGGCCGTGGCCGGATACTCGGCGAGTCGACGGACCAGGTCGCCGAGTCCGGCATCGGGCGCGGCGGGTGCGGCGTGGCGGCCGCGGCTCCACGCCGTGGTGAGCTGGTCGACAACGGCGCGCCACGAATTCTCGTCGAGGACAAGGGCATTCGCGACGACGACCAGGGTGGTCGAGCTACCGGCGTCGCCGGTGAGCACGAAGTGGATATTGCGGCCCTCGTCCGGGTCGAGCGCGGCGGCCGCCGCGGCGACGATGTCGTCGACGGGCAGCGAGGACTCCCCGTCCTCGGAGTCGAGCCTGCGGAAGGCGCGGCCGGTGCGTTCGTCGACCGGCGGGATACGCAACACCGGGGTATCGCCGGTGCGGTCGAGCAGCGCCCACAGCATCGGATGCTGGTTCATCACCGTGGCCGCGACGGCCGCCACGGCCTCGTCCGGGCAGTCGGCAGGCACCTCGAGCAGCACCGCCCGGGGTTCCACCGCGGTCTCGCCCGCTTCGATGAGCGCAGCGGCGGTCGCGGTGAGCGGGAGCGAGGCGGACGGGACGCTCGGTTCGACGGTGACTTCGGCGCGTTCGGCGAGCGCGGCGACGGTGCGCGCGTCGAACAGGTCACGCGGTCGCAGGGCGACTCCGGCCGAGGTGGCCCGTGATACCACCTGGATGGCGGTGATGCTGTCGCCGCCGAGGGCGAAGAAGTCGTCGTCGAGTCCGACCCGGTCGTGGCCGAGGACGTCGGCGATCACCCGTGCGATGGTCTTCTCGGCGAGGGTGCGTGGCGGGCGGTATTCGCCGCGGACAGCCGCCGGGTCCGGCAGCGCGCGCCGATCCAGCTTGCCGACGGGGGTCAGCGGAATCTCGTCGAGGACGATGATCGCGGCGGGCACCATATAGTCGGGCAGCACCTGTGCGGCGAGCGCGGTGAGCGCGGCGGTGTCGAGATCTCTGCCCTGATCGGCCAGCACATAGGACACCAGCATGGTCGAGCCGGTGCCGTTGTCGCGGCCGAGCGTGGTGACCCAGGCGACGCCGGGTGCGGCGGCCAGCACGGCGTCGATCTCACCGAGTTCGATCCGCAGACCACGGATCTTGACCTGGAAGTCGTTGCGGCCCACGAACTCCAGGACATCGCCACGCCGGCGAACGAGGTCGCCGGTGCGGTAGAGACGAGCGCCTGCGGACCCGAACGAGCCGGCCGAGCCCGAACCCACAGCGGAGAGTGACCCGGCGGCCACGGAGCCGAAGGGGTCGGCGATGAAGCGTGACGCGGTGAGAGCGGGGCGTCGGTGGTAGCCACGGGCGAGCTGGATGCCGCCGAGGTAGAGCTCGCCGGTGACGCCTTCGGGGACCGGGCGCAGGCGTTCGTCGAGGATCAGGGCGCGGATGCCGCGGATCGGCCCGCCCATGTGGCCGGTGTCGCCGGGGTGCAGCGCGTCGCTGATGGCGGTCATGACGGTGGTTTCGGTGGGCCCGTAACCGTTGTGGAAGTGCCGCTGGGGCAGCGTATTCCAGCGCGCGACCAGCTCGGCGGGTACGTGTTCGCCGCCGACGATCAGGGCGCGCAGACCGGGGACGCCGTCGGGGTCGAGGGTGGCCAGTACCGAAGGCGTCAGGAAGGTATGGGTGACGCCCTCGGTGCGGATCAGCTCGGCGAGTTCGGTACCGCCGACGAATCCGGCGGGCGCTACCACGAGAGTGCCCGCGCCACCGATGGCGAGCAGCAGTTCCAGCATGGACGCGTCGAACGATGGTGAGGCGAAAGCCAGTGCGCGCGTAGCGGAGTCGAGGCGGTAGCGCTGCTTCTGCTCGGCGCAGAAGTTGGCGAGTCCGGCGTGGGTGACGACGACACCCTTGGGCAGTCCGGTCGAGCCGGAGGTGTAGATCATGTACGCGGCATTGCCGGTGTTCGACGGGGCGAATAGTTCGATTTCGCGCAGGCCGACGGTCGCGCACCCGGCGATCTCGGCGGTGAACGCCCGGTCGTCGAGCGCGACCCAGCCGCCGTCGCCGGGCAGCGCGGGCAATCCGGCGAGTTCGGCGGCCAGGGTGATGCCGAAGACAGCGCCAGAGTCGCTGACCATGTGACTGATCCGCTCGGCGGGGTAGCCGGGGTCGATCGGCACGATCACCGCGCCGGTGCGCGCGATCGCCCACACCGCGAGCACCGATTCGACCGATCGCCGAATCGCCACGGCGACAGCGACTTCCGGACCGGCGCCACGGGCGATGAGACCGCGGGCCAGCTGGTTGGCGGCGGCGTCGAGCTCGGTGTAGGTGAAGCCGCGACCGTCGCCGCGCAGGGCGATGCCGGTCGGATTCGCGCGTACCGCGTCGTCCATCAACTGCGCGAGCGTGCGTTCCGGCTCGGCCGCCGGGCCCGCGAACGTGGTTTGCGCGAGGAATTCGGCGGGGTCGAGCAGGTCGATATCGCCGACGGCGAGGTCGGGGTCGGCGGCCACGGCGGTGAGCAGACGGACGAACCGCCGACCGAAGCTCCGCACGGTGTTCGCATCGAACAAGTCTGTCGCGTAACTGAATTCGGCGTGCATACCGCCGTTGTCCTGCTGTTCCCGCACGGTGAGCAACAGGTCGAACTTGGCCTCGGCGGTGCGGGCATCCAGTGCGCCGACCGTGATCCCCGGCAGTTCGAACGCGACCGGGGCGAGGTTCTCGAACGACAGGGCCACCTGGAACAGCGGATGCCTGCCCGCCGACCTCGCGGGCTGGATCGCGTCGACCACCCGCTCGAACGGGACGTCGGCGTGGGCGAAGGCGCGCAGATCGGTGTCGCGGGTCTGCGTCAGCAGCGCGGTGAACGGCTCGCTCTCGGTGATCCGGCTGCGCAGCACCAGGGTGTTGACGAACATGCCGACCAGATCGTCGAGTTCACGGGCACCGCGGCCCGCGATCGGGGTGCCGATGGCGACGTCGTCGGTGCCGCTGAGCCTGGCGAGCAGCACCGCGAGCGCGGCCTGCACGACCATGAACACCGTGACGCCCTGTGTGCGGGCCAGTCCGGCGAGCTCGGCGTGCAGTGCGGCATCGATCTCGAAGGTGCTGGTGGCACCGGCGAAGGACTGCATCGCCGGGCGTGGACGGTCGGCGGGCAGCGCGATTTCCTCGGGCAGACCGGCGAGCTCGTCGTGCCAGTAGGCCAGCTGTGCGGCCGCCGTGGAGGCTGGGTCGGCTTCGTCGCCGAGTGAGCCCCGTTGCCACACCGCGTAATCGGCGTATTGCAGCGGCAGCGGCGACCAAGCGGGCGGCGCGCCTGCCGTGCGCGCGGTGTAGGCGAGGACGAGGTCGCGGGTGAGCGGCCCCATGGAGAAGCCGTCCGCGCTGATGTGGTGGGCGACGAAGACAATGACGTGGTCGTCGGCGCCGACGCGCAGCAGTCGCACCCGGACGGGAGGTTCGGCGGTGACGTCGAATCCGATGGCGACGATGCCGCGCACCTCGTCGAGGATGTCCTCGGGGGCAAGGTCGACGGGCGTCAGGTCGACCCGCATCCCGTCGGGTGCCAGCACATCCTGGAACGGCATATCCGCACGAGCTCCGCGATCGGCGGAGCCCTCGAATTCTCGGTCATTCGAGCCGACGATCCCGGTCGACGAGGCGGAGCCCGCCGGGACCGCCGAACTCGCGCGCGACCGGGTAGCGGTCCCTGCGCCGCTGACCACCGGGTAGCGGGTGCGCAGTACCTCATGGCGGGCGAACAGGTCGGCGACGGCCAGGCGCAGAGCGCGCAGGTCGAGGGCGCCGGTGAGGCGGATCGCGGCCGGGATGTTGTAGACGGTGGCATCGGGATCGAGCCGGTTGAGCAACCACATCCGCTGCTGTGCCAGCGACAACGGCACCCGCTCCGGGCGCGGTCCGGCGAGCAGCCGCGGCGTGGTGGCCTCGTCCGATCGGTGCACGCGCAGTGCGAGATCGGCCACCGTCGGCGCCTCGAACAGCAACCGGACGCCGACCGCGCGATCGAGCGCCGTCCCGATCCGGGCCGCCGCCCTGGTGGCGAGCAGCGAGTTACCGCCGAGGGCGAAGAAGTCGTCATCGGCGCCGATGGAGGCGACACCGAGGATCTCACCGTAGACCTCCGCGACCAGCTGTTCGGTGGGGGTCGCCGGGGCACGGAAGGTAGCGGCCTCGAATACCGGCGCGGGCAACACCTTTCGATCCAGCTTGCCGTTGATGGTGTAGGGCAGCTCGTCGAGAACAACGAAGGCGTCGGGCACCAGATACGTCGGCAGCTTGTCGCGCAGCACGGACTTCAGCTGTGCGACATCGAGATCCGCGCCGACCACATAGGCGACGAGCCGATCACCGAAGTGAGCGTCGGTGCGGGCCAGCACCGCGGCCTGAGTCACCCCGGGCAACCCGAGAAGGACCGCTTCCACCTCACCGGGCTCGACCCGGAACCCACGGATCTTCACTTGGAAGTCACTGCGGCCCAGATAGATCAGCTCGCCCACGCCGCGCGCATGACCAGGCTCGCCCGGTATCGGAGCGACTGCGGCGAACCCTGTCGCTTCGATCGCGGGACCACCCGTGGTGCGGGCGACGAGGTCGCCCGTGCGGTACATGCGCGCGCCGGGCTCGAAGGGGTCGGCGACGAAGCGTTCGGCGGTCAGGGCCGCCTTGCGGAGGTAGCCGCGAGCCAGCTGGACGCCACCGAGGTAGAGCTCGCCCCTGATACCGGGAGCGACGGGACGTAGGCGCTCGTCGAGGACGTACACGCGGCTGTTCCACTCGGGTGCGCCGATCGGCACGGTCAGCACATCCGCGGTGGTGACACGGTGGTCGGTGATCGAGACGGCGGCCTCGGTGGGGCCGTACAGGTTGTCGATCCTGGTGCCGGGCAACGCCTTCAGCAGACGCTGAGCCAGTGCGGCGGGCAGGGATTCACCGATCGCGAGAATGCGGGTCAGCGGGGAGCCATGCGACTCCCAGTAGCCCGACAGTGCGTCGAGCAGGGACGGCACGGCGGTCAGGGTGGTCACGCCCGCATCGGTGATGAGAGCGTCCAGGTAGGCCGGGTCGCGGTGGCCGTCGGGGGCGGCGATCACCAGGCGACCACCACAGACGGCGGCGGACCAGAATTCCCATACCGACAGGTCGAAGGTGGCGGGTGTCTTGAGCAGGAAGACATCGGCCGCGGTCGTCCCGAATTCGCCACGTAGCCACTGCAACTGGTTGATCACCGCCGCGTGCGGTACCGCCACGCCCTTGGGGCGACCGGTGGAACCCGAGGTGAAGATGACGTAGGCGGTGTTCTCCGGGTGCAGCGGTGCGCGGCGGTCGGCATCGGTGATCGGGCTGGGGTCGGCGGAGGCGATCACCGGGTGGTCGACCCGCACCACGGGCGCGGCATCGGTGCGGAAGCCGTTGGTGAGTACACAGATCGGGGCGGCCGTGTGGAGGATGTAGTCGGTACGATCGGCGGGCTGATCGGGGTCGATGGGCACGTAGGCACCGCCCGACCTGGTCACCGCGTACATGGCGACCACGAGATCGATCGACCGCGGCAGGGCGAGCGCGACCAGCGACTCCGGGCCGACCCCGATCGAGATCAGGTGGCGCGCGAGCCTGTTCACCCGTGAATCGAACTCGGCGTAGGTGAGTTCGAGGCGACCCTCTGGCAGGTCGGCGACGAGCGCGACGGTCTCGGGGCGAGCGACCAGCGGCAGCTCGGCGAGTGTGCCACCGGGAACAGCGAGATCGGCCGCACCGCTGACATTTTCGGATGCTCGCTCGGCGGCGGTACGCAGGTCGACGTCGCCGACCACCACGGCGGGTTCGCGCACTACCGCGTCGAGCAGCAGCGTCAACCGGTCGGCGAAGGCCGTCACGGTCGCTGCGTCGAAGAGATCGGTGGCGTAGGTGAAGAAGCCCTCGATGCCGGTGGGCGCGCCGTCCGCGTCGTAACCGTCGCCGACAATCAGGTGCAGATCGAATTGCGACACCGCGAGTTCCGCGGTGACCGGCGCGATCCGCAAGCCGGGCAGCTCCAGTTCGGCACGGTCCACGTTCTGGAAGGACAGACCCACCTGGAACAGCGGATGTCGCGCGGTGGAGCGCGGCGGATCGAGCACCTCGACCAGCCGCTCGAACGGAATGTCAGCGGCGGCGAACGCGGCGAGATCGCTCGTGCGCTGGGCGGCGAGCAGATCGGCGAAGGTGGCGCCACCGTCGTAGCGGGTGCGCAAGACGACGGTGTTGACGAACATGCCGATCAGATCGTCGAGTTCGCGCTCACCACGCCCGGCGACGGGAGTACCCACCGCCACCTCGGTGGTGCCGGAGAGCCGAGCCAGCAGCACGGCGAAAGCGGTGTGCAACACCATGAATACGGTCGCGCCACCAGCACGCGCGATCCGGGCGAGCGCGGCGTGCGTATCGGCATCGATGCGCACCGGCACCCGCCCACCCGCGAGGGAGGCGACAGCGGGACGCGGGTAGTCGGCGGGCAGTTCCAGCAAGTCCGGCAGATCCGCGAGTTCGGCACGCCAGAACGAGAGCTGTCGGGCAGCCGCCGAATCCGTCTCGTCCTCGGTGCCCAGCCGATCCAACTGCCACAGCGCGTAGTCGGCGTACTGCACCGGCAGCGCTGCCCAGTCCGGGGCATGACCGGCGGCCCGAGCGAGATAGGCGGTGGTCACATCGCGCACCAGCGGCGCCATCGAGGAGGCGTCGGCGGCGATGTGGTGCACCACCACGGCGAGCACGTACTCAGTGGGCGCGTCCGGCTCGATCCCGGTGACGTCGAGCAGCTGGACCCGCAGCGGCACCTCGGTCGTCACATCGAACGCTGTCGACGCGAGCGCCGTCACCTGCTCGATCAGCCCGGTCACCACGGCCGACGGCCCATCGAGCGGCGCCACTGCCGAAGGCTGGTCCAGGTCGATCCCCGCCGAGCGGCCCGGACCGATCCTGCGCACAACGAGATCGAGGTCGACTTCCTCGACCGGCAGGATCTGCTGGATCGGGCCGTCGGCGGTGTCGGGGTAGATCGTGCGCAGGACCTCGTGGCGGGCCAGCACGTCGCGCAGGGCGGTGGTCAGGGCCGCGACGTCGAGGGTGCCGGTCAGGCGTAGCGCGAAGGGCAGGTTGTAGGCGGCCGCTCCGTCGTCGGCGCCCTGGTCGAAGCGGTTGAGGAACCACATGCGGCGCTGGGCGGGCGAGAGTGGCAGCTCGCTGGGACGAGGCAGGGTGCCCAGACCGCTGGTCGGTTCCGGCACCGCATCGGGGTCGAGGACTGCGGCGAGTCCGGCGACGGTGGAAGTTTCGAAGACGGTGCGTACGGCGACGCGCCCACCGGTGGCGGCACCGAGACGGGCGACCAGGCGGGTGGCGATCAGGGAGTTGCCGCCCAGCGCGAAGAAGTCGTCGTCGGCGCCGATGTCGTTGCGGCCGAGCACTTCCCCGAACAGATCGGCGACCAGCCGCTCCTGCGCGGTGCTCGGTGCGCGGAACGCCCGTGCGGTGAAGCTAGGTGCGGGTAGCGCCTTGCGGTCGAGCTTGCCGCTGGCGTTGAGCGGCAGCTCACCGAGCACGGTGATCGACGCCGGAACCATATAGACCGGAAGGGTTTTCGAGGCCACCGCCTGCAACCGAGCCGGCTCGGCGGGGTAGCCAGGGGCGGGCACCACGTAGGCGACCAACTGGTCGCCCAGTTCGGTCGAGACGACCAATGCCACTGCCTGGCTGACGGATTCGTGCGCCAACAGCGCGGTCTCGATCTCGCCGAGCTCGATCCGCTGACCACGGAACTTCACCTGGAAGTCGATGCGTCCCAGGTAGTCGAGCCGGTGGGGCGCGTTCGAGGTAGGCCGGCGCCACACCACCAGGTCGCCGGTGCGATACATGCGCGCGCCCATCGCGGGGCCGGATCCGGCACCCCTGGCTGACCCGCTGCCGATGACCGACGCGAACGGATCGGCGACGAATCGATCGGCGGTCAGGCCTGGTCGCGCGACGTAACCACGGGCGAGCTGATCGCCCGCGAGATAGAGCTCTCCCGCGATGCCGGGGGGCACCGGCCGCAGCCGCTCGTCGAGGACGTAGACGCGAGAGTTCCACTGCGGCAGCCCGATCGGCACCGAACGCTCGCCCGGTCGCGCGGGCCAGTAGGTCACCGAGACAGCGGCTTCGGTCGGGCCGTACAGGTTGTGCAACCTGGCCGAGCTGATCGCGGCCATGGCGTCGACGGTCTCCGCGGGGAGCGCCTCGCCGATGACGAAGATCTCGCGCAGCGACTCCAGGCCCGCGTGGCCCTCGGACCCGGAGTCCGCGGCTGCCTGCGCGGCGAACATCGTGAGCATCGACGGGACGAAGTCGGTGACGGTGACCTTGTGCTTGCCGATCAGATCGATCAGGTAGGCGGGGTCACGGTGGCCGTCGGGCGTGGCGAGCACCAGTTTCGCGCCGACGCGCAGCGGCATGAAGTAGCCCCACAGCGACACGTCGAAGGTGGTCGCGGTCTTCTGCAGGTACACATCACCCAGTGCGAGCGGGTATTTCGCCAGCATCCACACCAGCTGGTTGTGGATGGCGGTATGCGAGATCGCGACACCCTTGGGCTTGCCGGTGGAACCCGAGGTGAAGATGACGTAGGCCGGGTGGTCGGGGTGCAGCGGGGCGCGCAGTTCCGAGGGAAGGACCGGATCACCCGATACGCCGGCGACATCGAGTTCGTCGAGCAACAGCAACGAGGTGCCGGGCGCGACACCGATGGCGTCGGCGCGGGTGCTCAACACGCACGCGGGCCGGGCGGTGTCGAGGATGTAGGCGATGCGCTCGGCCGGATGATCGGGATCGAGCGGCACGTAGGCGCCACCCGCGGCGAGCACCGCGTACATGCCGATCACCAATTCGGGCGAACGCCGGATAGCCAGGCCGACAAGGCTTTCCGGGCCGACGCCCTTCTCGATCAGCAGCCGGGCGAGGGTATTCACGCGCTCATCGAACTGCCGGTAGGTGAGCTCGGTGTCCGCGTAGACCAGCGCGGTGGCATCCGGATGCGTCTGCACCGCACGGCGATACGCGTCGAGCATCGGTTCCGGCGGCACCGGATGACCGGTCTCGTTCCAGCTCACCAGGGTCTGCGCCCGCTCGGCCTCGGTGACCAGGTCGATCTCGGCGATGGCGAGATCGGCGTCGGCGGTGACCGCGTCGAGCAGGCGGGTGAACCGGGCCGCCAGGGTTTCGATGGTGTCGGCATCGAACAGATCGGTGGCGTAGTTGAACGACGCGGCCATCGGTTCGGCCGGATCGGCGCCGGGCACGATCGTGAGCTGCAGGTCGAAACGTGCTACCGCACCATCGAATTCGACAACGGTGGCGTCCAGGCCGGGTAGGCGCAGGCTCGGCAGGTCGAGGTTCTGGAAGAACAGGGCAACCTGGAACAGCGGGTGATGGGCCTGCGAGCGAACCGGATCGAGCAGTTCGACCAGGCGCTCGAACGGCAGATCCGCGTGGGCGAAGGCGGCGAGGTCGGCGCGTTTGGTCGCGCGCAGCAGTTCGGCGAAGCTCGCACGCGGGTCGAGGTGCGAACGCAGCACCAGCGTGTTGACGAACATGCCGATCAGGTCGTCGAGTTCACGGGCTCCGCGCCCGGCCACTGGGGTGCCGATGGCGATGTCTTCGGTGTGCGCGACGCGGCCGAGCAGCACCGCGAAAGCTGCGTGCACGACCATGAATTCGGAGGTGCCGCTGCGCTGGGCGAGCCCGGCGAGCGCGGAGTGCACCGAAGCCGGGATCTGGAAGCCGAATTCGGCACCGCGGCCGGTGAATACGGGCGGGCGCGGGCGATCGGTCGGCAGGTCGAGCCGGTCGGGCAGACCGGCGAGCGCGCTACGCCAGTGCGCGATCTGGTCGGCGGCAACCGAATCCGGGTCGTTCTCGGAACCGAGCAGCTCGCGATGCCACAGCGTGTAGTCGGCGTACTGCACCGGCAGCGCCTGCCATCTGGGCCGCGAACGGTTGCGGCGAGCGAGGTAGGCACCGAGCAGGTCACGCAGCAGCGGCGCGACCGAAGCACCGTCGGCGGTGATGTGGTGCAAGGCCACGGCCAGCACATGATCGTGCGGGCCGAGCTCGCCCAGCGCCACCCGGAACGGCACACCGGCGGCGACATCGAACCCGGTACCGGCGAATTCGGCCAGCCACAGCGGTAATTCGTCCTCGGTGAGCGAGTCGACCAGCACATCGGGGACAGCCTCGGCCATCGGGAGGACGACCTGGTGGCCGACACCGTCGACCACGGCGCCGTCATCGCCGGAGCGCGCGGCACGCTCGTCGCCGGTGTAGACCGGGTACCACGTGCGCAGGGATTCATGCCGGCCCACCAGGTCCGACAGCGCCGCGTGCAGTGCGCGCGCGTCGAACGGTCCGGACAGGCGCAGCGCGAACGGGATCGTCTCGGCAGTGGAACTCGGATCGAACTGGTTGAGGAACCACATCCGCTGCTGTGCCGGCGAGAGCGGGATCAGCTCGGGACGGCCGCGAGGGACCAGCGGTGCGTGCCCGCCCGCACCCTTCAGCGGCTCGAGCAGCACGGCAAGTCCTGCGACAGTGGGACTTTCGAAGACGTGACCCGCGGGCACCCGCGCCGAGAGCTCCGCCCCGAGGCGCGCCGCCGCCCGCGTGGCGAGCAGCGAATTGCCGCCGAGGGCGAAGAAGTCGTCATCGGCACCCACCGGGTTGGTCGGCGTGAGCAACTCGGTGAAGATGTGCGCCACAAGCTCTTCCATCGCACCCGAGGGCGCCCGGAATTCCTCGGCACGCAGGGTCGGTGCGGGCAGCGCGGCCCGATCGAGTTTGCCGACCGGCGTCAACGGAATGGTGTCGAGCACGGTCAGCGCGGTCGGCACCATATGCGCGGGCAGACCGGCCCTGGCGTGCTCGAACAGCTGGTCGGTGTCGATTCGCGCGCCGGGTGCGGCGTGCACATACGCGGCGAGAATCGTTGTGCCGTTGTCGAGTTCGTGCCCCACGGTCACCGCGAAGTCGACAGTGCCGTGCTCGGTCAGCACGGTGTCGATCTCACCCAGCTCGATCCGGAAGCCACGCACCTTCACCTGGAAGTCGTTGCGCCCCACGAACTCGATCGCACCGTCTACCCGGCGACGCACCAGGTCGCCGGTGCGGTACATCCGCCCATCGCCCCCGGCGAACGGATCGACGACAAAGCGCGACGCGGTCAAACCAGGCTGACGGTGATAGCCACGCGCCAACCCGTTACCGGCGATATACAGCTCGCCGATCATCCCGTCGGGGACCCGGACCAAGCGCTCGTCGAGCACGTACTCGGTCACCCCACGCAGCGGCGCCCCGATGTTCATCGTGTCGCCGACCACCAGCGGCGCGCTGATATTCGTCACGATGGTGGTCTCGGTCGGCCCGTAACAGTCGTGGAACCGGCGTGCATCCGTGGCCCAGCGCCGGATCAGGTCCGGCGGGCACGCCTCGCCACCGGTCGTGACCACGGCCAGCGCGTCCAGCCCGACCGGATCGAGCGAGGCCAGCGCGGCGGTGGTGATGAACATGTGCGTGACGGCTTCCCGACGCAGCACCTCGGCCAGCTCGGCGCCGCCGAGAATGCCCGCGGGCACGAGCACCATCGTGGCCCCGGCACCCACCGCCATCAGCAATTCGAGGACGGCCGCGTCGAACGAGGGCGACGCGAAATGCAGGGTGCGCGAGGTCGGCTCGATCGCGTAGTGCGCGCGCTGCTCGGCGCAATACCCGGCCAGCCCGGCGTGGGTCACCACAACGCCCTTGGGCAGGCCGGTGGATCCCGAGGTGTACACCACGTAGGCGGGGTGCTGTAGCCGCAGCGGGCGCACCCGGTCGGCGAAGGTCACCGGATCACCGGGCTGATCGTCGGTGGCGCGACGCACGGCGTCGTCGTCGAGGCACAACCAATCGAGCGCACCGGGCAATCGGTCCACCGCCGCACCGACCGCGACGCCGAGCACCGCACCGGAATCGCCCAGCATGTGACTCACTCGCGCGGGCGGGTAGTTCGGGTCGACCGGCAGGAAAGCCGCGCCGGTCTTGGTCACCGCCCACATCGCCAGCACCGATTCCGGCGAACGCGGAATGCCGACGGCCACCACGTCCTCGGGCCCGACACCACGGGCGATCAGCAGCCGGGCCAACCGGTTGGACCGTTCGTCGAGCTCGGCATAGGTCCAATGCACCGGCGCGGACACGCCGTCGTCCCACGACAGCGCGAGGCCGCCGGGGTTGGATTCCACCGCCACGGACAGCAGTTGCGGCAGCGACTTTCCGCGCTGCCGGGCTCGGGCGCCGGACGCCCTGTTCGCCCGGGTCACGACAGGTCCATCCGATCGTCGGAGTCGACTTGCCGTTGCCCGGTCATGCACACCTCGTACCGATATCGACGCGCACTGCCACGTTCGCGCACCGCGCGCGGACCAGTCAGTGTTCGTTCCACCTATCCATCCATCCCGATCACCGTGCGCCGCTCGTGCGGCTGCCCGGCGTTGCCGATCATCTCACTGAGCGCGACAATCCTCGCACCTGTCCCGTCTCCGGGTTCGGCGACGGCCACCGCGGACTCGGTGAACACGTGGCTCACCTCGTCCGCACCCCCCTGGTCTGCCCCCATCACCAGCGTCGCGCCCGCGATCGCGGCCGCGACGATCTCGAGCACGCCCGCCACCGAATCCGGTCGGCCCGCCGCTCGCGTGCGTGATTCGAAGTTGAGCCCGGTGCGCTCGGCGACCTGCTCGGCCGCGGTCGCCAGCTCGTCGTAGCTCAGCGTGCGGCCACCGCCGACGAAGGCCACGTCGTCACCGCGCAGGGCGCGGGTGCGGTGGGCGTAGCCGATCGGGCGCGGTGATTCCGCGGCCAGTTCGGCGCGCAACGCCGGATCGGCGAGGTCGTACCAGTCCAGGCCGTCGGGTGCGTCGAGGATGTCGATGGTCAGGCCCAGTTTCACCTCGAGGCTGCCCGGCAGGCCCGCGTCCATCGTCATCAGCGGCACCACCGCGGCACCGGCCTTGAGCACCGCCCAGGTCGCGATCGCCGCGTCCACCCCGCGGTCGAGGCGGATCGCGACTCCGGTGCCGGGCCCGGCGCCGCGGGCGATCAGCGAGCGCGCCAATTGCGAGGAGCGGGCGTCGAATTCGGCGTACACGATCTCGGATTCACCCAGATCGAGAGCGGGCGCGTCCGGGTCCTCCTCCACCGCCGAGGCCAGTTCCTGCGCCAGCGCGGCACCGTTGGCCGACGGTGCGGGCGCATAGGCCGCGGCGGTCAGTTCGCGTTCGCGTTCGCTGGCGTCGCGCAGGTCGATATCGCCGACTCGCACCGCGGGATCGGCGACGACCGCGGTGACGATCTCGGTGAGCCCGCGTGCGAAGGCCGCGACGGTGTGCTCGTCGAAAAGGTCGGTGGCGTAGGTGAACACGACGCCGATCTCGTCGGGTTCGCCGGTCGTGGACAGGCGCGGTTCGACATTGACCTGGAGGTCGAACTTGGCCGGCCGGGCCGCGAGGTCCATCGCCTCGATGGTGAGGCCGGGCAGGCGCAGCACCGGCGTCTCGTTGTTGTGGAACGAGAGCACCACCTGGAACAGCGGGTTGTGCGACACGGTGCCGGTCGGGGCCACCTCCTCCACCACGCGCTCGAACGGCAGGTCGGCGTTGGCAAACGCGGCGAGGCCGACTTCGCGGGCGGCGCTGACCAATTCGTCGAATCCGTGTCGCGGGTCGACTTCGGTGCGCAAGGTCAAGGTGTTGACGAACATGCCGACCAGGTCGTCGAGTTCGGGTTCGCCGCGACCTGCGATCGGGGTGCCGATCGCGATATCGGTGCTGCCGGAGATCCGGGCGAGCAGCACGGCCAGTGCCGCGTGCACGACCATGAACAGCGACGCGTTGTGCCTGCGGGCGATCTCGGCGAGGCCGACGTGCACGTCGGCGGGCAGAGTGGTGCTCACGTCGGCGCCGCGCAGCGAGGCGTGCGAGGGGCGCGGATGGTCGTGCGGGAGTTCGACCGCGCCGACCTGGCCGGACAGGGTGTGCCGCCAGAATCCCAGCTGCCGCGCGGCGGTGGAATTCTCATCCGATTCCGAACCGAGTACCTCGCGCTGCCACAGCGCGTAGTCGGCGTACTGCACGGGCAGTGGCGCCCAGGCGGGTGAGCGGCCTTCGACGCGGGCCCGGTAGGCGATCACGAGGTCACGGGCCAGCGGAGCGAGGGAGGCACCGTCGGCGATGATGTGCTGCACCACCACGGCGAGCACATACTCTTCCTCCGCGAGCGGGTCGTCGGCGGGAGACGTGAACAGCCCGGCGCGCAGGGGAACTCGCTCAGCGACGTCGAAACCGCCCGCGAGCAGGCGGATTACCCGCTCACGCGGATCGTCGCACTCCTCGAGCGCGAGGCCGGTCGGCAACACCGCGCTCACGGGCAGGATCTCCTGGTACGGAACGGCTTCGGCGTCGTCGGCCGGGAAGCGGGTACGCAGCGCCTCGTGCCGTTCGAGCACATCGGCGACGGCGTAGCGCAACGCCGAGGTGTCGAGCGCGCCGCGCAGCCGCAGGACCAGCGGGATGTTGTACGCCGGTGAGTCGGGGTCGATGCGGTTGAGCAGCCACATCCGCTGCTGCGCGGGCGAGAGCGGAATGACGCCACGATCCTGCGCCGGGATCAGCGGCGGTCGTGGCGCGGCCACCGAGCCCGGGCGCACGCGGGCGGCGAGCGAGCTCACGGTCGGCGCCTCGAACAGGTCACGCACCACCAGATCGGTGCTGAGCGCATGGTCGATGCGGGCGACGGCCCTGGTGGCAAGCAGCGAGTTGCCGCCGCGGTCGAAGAAGTTGTCGTCCAGGCCGATCTCGGGCACGCCGAGCAGGGTCGCGAACACCTCGGCGACGCTGAGTTCGATGGGCGTGGTCGGCGCGCGGAAAGTGGTGGCGGCGGTGAACTCCGGTGCGGGCAGTGCGGCCCGGTCGAGTTTGCCGTTGGTGGTCATCGGCAGTTCGGGAACCACCACGACGGCGTCGGGAACCATGTAGCCGGTGAGGAATTCGGCGACCGCGGCACGCACTTCCAGCGGGTCGAGAGCGGTGGCCGCGGCGTCTTCGCCGGTGGACTCCGCACCGCCGTCGCCCCGTCCGAAGCGTGCCCCAACCGGGCCCTTCGCCCCGGCGACATCGTCCACGGCACCTGTCGCCGCGACGACGTAGGCGATCAGGCGGTCACCGGCGTGCTCGTCGGCGCGCACGATGACCGCGGACTGCCCGACGCCGGGGACGCGGAGCAGGGCGGCCTCGATCTCGCCCGGTTCGACACGGAAACCACGCAATTGGACCTGCTGGTCGCCGCGGCCACCGTATTCGAGGGTGGGGGTGCCCCGGAAACCGATCCAGCGGCCGAGGTCGCCGGAGCGGTAGCGGCGGGCGCCCGGCTCGCCGAACGGGTCGGCGACGAAGCGGGTGGCGGTGAGACCCGGCTTGCCGAGGTAGCCGCGCGAGAGTTGGTTGCCCGCGATGTAGAGCTCACCGGCGACGCCGAAGGGCACCGGGCGCAGCCGGTCGTCGAGGACGACCACCGACAAGCCCGGCAGCGCGCGGCCGATGAGGCTGCCGGGTAGTTCGGCGGCATTGTCACGCGGCGCTACCTCCGCGTCCGCGTGGTCGGAGTTCGCACCACTTCCCGCCCGGTCGGCCACGATGTCCGCGGTCCGCGAGGTCAGCACCTGATGGGAGACATGGACGGTCGTCTCGGTGATGCCGTACATGTTGACGAGTTCCGGTGCGCCCGCGCCGTTTCCGTAGCGGTCGTACCAGCGGTTGAGCTTGCGGGGGTCTAAAGCCTCGCCACCGAAGACCACGTAACGCAACGGTAGCGGCGTGGCGCCCGCGGCCTGCGCGGCGCGGTCGGCCTCGTCGAGTTGGGCGAAGGCGGTGGGGGTTTGACTCAGCACCGTCACGTGTTCACGGGCCAGCAGTTCGCGGAATTCGATCGGCGAACGGGAGGTGAGATGGTCGACGACGACCACCGACGAGCCACCGGCCAGCGCGCACCACAGTTCCCAGATCGAGAAGTCGAAGGCGAAGGAGTGGAACACCGTCCACACATCGTCCTCGTCGAAGGAGAACAACATCTGGGTGTTGGCGAACAGCTCGAGCACATTGCGATGGGTCACGCCGACGCCCTTGGGCAGACCGGTGGAACCCGAGGTGTAGATGACGTAGGCGAGGTGATCCGGACGCAGCGGGGCGCGGCGTTCGCCGGAATGCAGGGGGGCATCGGTGTAGACGGGTTGCTCGTCGAGCAACACCACGGGCAGGCCCGCGAGAGGCGGCAGCAGTTCGCTCTCCGCCGAGGTTGTCAGCAGCACAGCGGGTTTCGCGTCAGCGACGATGTAGTCGAGGCGCTGCGCGGGGTAGCTGGAGTCGATCGGCAGATAGCCCGCACCTGACAGGAGCACCGCGAGCAAGGCGACCGGTAGCTCCTCGGTGCGCGCAACAGCAACGGCGACCAGGGTTTCCGGGCCCGCGCCCTGCGCGATGAGCGCGCGGGCGAGAGCCGATGCCCGGCCGAGGAGGCCGGCGAAAGTGAGGGACCGCTCCCCCGCCCTGATCGCGATCGCCTCGGGCCGCTGTCGCGCCTGGGCGGTGATCAGGTCGGCGAGCGTCACCTCTGGCACCGAGATGCCGGGCGAAGTGCCTTCGCGCAGCACGAGTTCACGCTCGCCGGGGGCGAGCACGTCGATATCGCCGACCGGCTTCGCCGGCTCGGCCACCACCGCGGCGAGGACCCGCGTCCAGCGGTCGGCGAAGTCGGCGACCGTGGCACGGTCGAAAAGGTCGGTGGCATAGACGAAAGTGGCCGCCATGCCCTGCGGTGCGCCGTCGGCGCCGATGTGTTCGGCGAGCTCCACCTGCAGGTCGAACTTCGCCAGCGGCACCGTGAAGTCGGCGGCGGACACGGCGAGGCCGGGCAGCGCGAGATCGGTGCGGGCCAGGTTCTGGAAGGTCAGCATCACCTGGAACAGCGGGTGCCGTGCGGTCGAACGCACCGGTTCCAGCAGATCGACGAGCCGCTCGAACGGCACGTCGGCGTGCCCGAAGGCCGCGAGATCACGGGATCTGACCTCGGTGAGCAACTCGGCGAAGTTCGCCGCCGGATTCACCTCGGTGCGCAGGACCAGCGTGTTGACGAACATGCCGATCAGGTCGTCGAGTGCCTGTTCACCACGACCGGCGACCGGGGTACCGATCGCGATGTCGCGGGTGCCGGAGAGCCGGGCCAGCAGCATGGCCAGCGCGGTGTGCACAACCATGAACAGGGTGGCGTTGTGCTCGCGGGCCAGCGCGGACAGACCGGCGTGCACCGAGGCGGGCACCTGAACGCTCAGCGACCCGCCTGTCCGGTTCGACACGGCGGGACGCGGCCGGTCGGTGGGCAGTTCGAGCTGTTCGGGCAGGCCGGACAGAGTCTTTCGCCAGAAGGCCACTTGCGCGGCGAGCAGCGAATCCGGGTCGTTCTCGGCGCCGAGCAGTTCGCGCTGCCACAGCGTGTAGTCGACGTACTGCACCGGCAGCGGCGGCCACTGCGGCGCGCCGCCACCGCGGCGTTCGGCGTAGGCGGTGAGCAGATCCCTGGTCAGCGGCGCGAAGGAGAATCCGTCGGCGGCGATGTGGTGCACCACGCAGACCACGACGTGCTCGTTGTCCGAGATCGCCAGCACCCGCACCCGCACCGGCGGACCGGCGGTCACGTCGAAGCCGGTCAGCGCCGCGGCCCCGATCGCCTCGGTGAGCCCGTCCTCCGCCACCTCGACGACCTCGAACTCGGGCACCGCGGCAGGGTCGCCCGCCGCCAGCACCAGCTGGTGGCCTTCACCGTCGAGCACCGCGCCGTGCCCCGCGGAACCGACGCCGTCGGATACCGGATAGACCGTGCGGAGCACTTCGTGGCGCGCGATCAGGTCGTCGATCGCGGCGCGCAGGGCGGGCAGGTCGAGGCGGCCGGAGAGGCGGACCGCGACCGGGATGTTGTCCACGGCCGAGGCAGGATCGAAGCGGTTGAGGAACCACATCCGCTGCTGGGCATAGGACAACGGCACCAGCTCGGGGCGCGCACGCGCCGTCAGCGGGAGCGCGTGCGCCGTCAGCCGTTGCTGCTCGGCCCGATTGGCGAGTGCGGCGACGGTCGGCGCTTCGAAGACCGCTTGCACCGGTACCCGCACGTCCAGCGCGGCACCGATGCGCGCGACCGCCTGGGCCGCGAGTAGCGAGTCGCCACCCAGTTCGAAGAAGTCGTCGTCGGCGCCGACCCGGCCCGCGCCGTCACTCAGCAACAGCGCGGCGAACACATCGGCGACCACCTGTTCGGCCGGGGTGGCGGGCGCGCGGAAGCCGCGCGCGGTGATCACCGGCGTCGGCAGCGCGGCACGATCGAGCTTGCCGACCGAGGTCAGCGGCAGCGCGTCGAGGACCATGATGACCGACGGAATCATGTACGCGGGCAACGATTCCGCGAGGAACTCCGCCACTGCCCCGGTGTCGACCGGCTGGCCGGCGCGCGGCAGCACATAGGCGACCAGCGCCGTCGCGCCCGATTGCATCGTCTTGCCGAGCGTCACCGCGTAATCGAGGTCGGGGTGGGCGGTGAGCGCGTTGTCGATCTCGCCGAGCTCGATC
The DNA here is from genome assembly GCF_042754695.1 of Nocardia sp. NPDC059195. Taxonomy (NCBI): domain Bacteria; kingdom Bacillati; phylum Actinomycetota; class Actinomycetes; order Mycobacteriales; family Nocardiaceae; genus Nocardia; species Nocardia sp. NPDC059195. The sequence continues at coordinate 225,871 of NZ_JBHZBG010000007.1, forward strand.
CGGAACCCGCGCACCTTCACCTGGAAGTCGGTGCGGCCCAGGTATTCCAGCGTGCCGTCGTGTTCGAATCGGCGCACCAGGTCGCCGGTGCGGTACAGCCTGCCCGGGCCGAACGGCGAGGCGACGAAACGTTCCGAAGTGAGTCCTGGCCTGCCGAGATACCCCTGTGCGAGCGCGGGGCCGGACAGGTACAGCTCGCCGACCACCCCGGCGGGCACCGGGCGCAACCGCGCGTCGAGCACGTACAAGCCCATGCCGGGCACCGCGTTGCCGATGGTGATCGGCGCGTGCGCCCGCAGCGCCGCGGTGCTGGTGGCCAGGATCGTGGCCTCGGTGGGCCCGTACCCGTTGTAGAACGCACGCCCACCGGTTGCCCAGCGGCCGACCAGCTCCGGACCGAACCGGTCGCCCGCGACGATCACGGTCGCCAGATCCGGCAGCCCGGCCGGGTCGACCGACTCGAGCGCGCCCGGGGTGATCAGCAGGTGGGTGATGCGTTCGCGGCGCAGCAGGTCCGACAGTTCGAAACCGCCGAACACCCGCGGCGGCGAGATCACCAGCGTCGCACCGACACCGAATGGCAGCAGCAGCTCGAGCACCGACACATCGAAATTCGGTGAGCAAACATGCAGCACATGCGAATCAGGCTCGACGCCATAGTGTTCGCGCTCGGCGGCGACCAGCGTGGCCAGCCCGGCATGGGTCACCACGACGCCCTTGGGCTTGCCGGTGGAGCCCGAGGTGTAGATGACGTAGGCGGGATGCAGTTCGTCGATCGGGCGGACCCGGTCGGCGTAGCTCACCGCGTGCGCGGGCCGCACGGCGATGCGTTCGGCGACCACGGGGTCATCGAGTTCGATCCAGTACGCGGTGGTGCCGAGGCAGGCGCGATGGGCCGCGGTGGTCAGGCCGATGGTCGCGCCGGAGTCGGCCACGATATGGGCGATCCGGTCGGCCGGGTAGGCCGGGTCGACCGGCACATACGCGGCGCCGGTCTTGGCGATCGCCCACACCGCGAGCACGGATTCGATCGAGCGGGCGATCGCGATCGCGACGACATCGCCCGCGCCCATGCCACGGTCGATGAGTTCACGTGCCAGGCGCGAGGACTGCTCGTCGAGCTCGCGATAAGTGAGGTTCTGTTCCGCGCCGGGCATCCCGGTCGGGTTGTAACGCAGCGCGATCGAATCGGCCGCGGACTCGACGGCGGCCGTGAGCAGCTGACCGAACAACGGTGCACCGGGAGCACGTCGGCGGCCGGTACGGCCCGTGCGGCGGGGGGTTTCCACAGACCAATACACCTCTCGCGTCCGGCGGCCGAGTCGGACACAGCATAGCCACACCTATATAGCTACTGCCGACCGTCGCCGAGGTGTGCGCCACGACACACCAACTCTATCGCAACAGGATCGTAATGCCCATGGAGTCCGTTACGGACGTGTATCGCCGGATCCGTCCACACCCGCGACGACCTGCGCAATTACCGGTCCGGACGTGGCTATCGACACAGCGTCGAGCAGCTGCTGGTGGGTGGCATCGACCGGGTGGTCAGCAATGATCCCGCTGACGAACGGCCGCCATCGCGAGGCGCCGTCCCCCAGCTTTTGGGGGGTCCGCATGGCGGTGAAATAGGTGAGATCGCCCTCGAATCGGGCGTGTTCGAGCTCGGTGAGTAACGCCACCGAGTGCAGCGCGCCGCGGTACATGCCGACGAATTGCGCGCGCGAGATCGGCGCGTCGCCCGCCAGCGCGGCGTGCAGCGATTCCAGTGCCGCATCGCCCAGTTCGGTGAGCTGGTCGGGTAGCTGATGCTCGGGTAAGCCGAGTTCGACCAGCACATGCCGCAATTCGGTACCGAAATCGGCCAGTGCGGCGCCGGGGAGGCTGTCGAGCATCGTCAGCGACGCCACTGTCTCACCCTCGGCTTGCAGGCGGGTCGCGACCGCCTGCGCGAGCACACCGCCGAGGGACCAGCCGAGCAGCTGATAGGGGCCGTGCGGTTGGACGCCACGGATTTCGGCCAGGTAACGGTCGACCAGTTCGCCGGCTGATGTGGGCCGGAATTCCGGGTCGCTCAGCGCGGGTGACTGGATGCCGACAACGGGCTGGTCGTCGGGCAGATGCGGCACGAGGCCGGCGTAGGCCCATGCCAGGCCGGAGACCGGGTGCAGGCAGATCAGCGGCGGGCGGGTGCCGCGGCGGGCGATCGGGAGGACGACCGCGAGTGCGGCTTCGAGGTCGGTGTCGGTGGCCGGGCCGTCGCTGATTCTCGTTGCGAGACCGGCGACGGTCGGGTCGGCGAAGAACGCGGCGACGGTGAGTTCGACGCCGGTGTGTTCGCGTAGGTGGTGCACGACACGGGTGGCCAGCAGCGAATTGCCGCCGAGAGCGAAGAAGTCGTCGTCGAGGCCGGGGGTTCGCGCGCCGAGAACCTCGGTGAAGAAGGCGGCTACGGCGATCTCGTGCGCTGTCTCGGGTGCGCGGTAGCGGCGCGGTTCGAGTACCGGCTCCGGGAGTGCGGCTCTGTCGAGTTTGCCGTTCGCGTTCAGCGGGAGGTGGTCGAGGACGACGAAGGCGGAGGGCACCATGTAGGACGGGAGTACCTGCGCCACTGCGGCTTTGGCATCCGCGGCGGTCAGCGTTGTGTCGGGCGCGGGGACAACGTAGGCGACCAACCGGTCGCCGAGTCGCGGATCCGTCGTGGCGAGGACCGCTGCCTGGGCGATCCGCGGTGCGGCGAGTAAGGCAGCTTCGATCTCGCCGAGTTCGATGCGGAAACCGCGGATCTTCACCTGGAAGTCGGTGCGACCGCGGTATTCGAGTTCGCCATCGGCGGTCCAGGCGACGAGGTCACCGGTGCGGTACATGCGTGCGCCGCCGTGTTCTCGGCCATCGGGGTTCGGAGCCACGGAGTCGTATGGCCCCGCAACGGGCTCGTCGGCCGATGCGCCGAACCCGGCGAAGGGGTCGGCGACGAAGCGGTCCGCGGTGAGGTCGGGGCGGGCGAAGTACCCGCGAGCGAGCTGCGCGCCCGCGAGGTACAGCTCACCCGCGACACCTACCGGAACCGGGCGCAGCCGGGCGTCGAGAACGTAGACGCGGCTGTTCCATTCGGGTCGGCCGATCGGAACCGTGGTCCGATCGGCGGTGGTGACGCGGTGGTCGGTGATGGAGACCGCGGCCTCGGTGGGGCCGTACAGGTTGTGCAGTGCCGCCGAGGTTGTCGCCAGGAAACGCTGGGCGGTCGCGGCGGGGAGGGCCTCGCCGATGGCGAGGACGCGGCGCAGCGAATTCGGCAGAGCGCCTGCGGATTCGGTGATCAGCGCATCGAGCATCGAAGGCACTACATGCAAGGTTGTCACCGAGTGCGCGGCGAGCACGCGGAGCAGGTAGGCCGGGTCACGGTGGCCGTCGGGGGCGGTGATCACCAGGCGGCCACCGCAGATCGCGGCCGACCAGAATTCCCAGACCGAGAGGTCGAACGTGGCGGCGGTCTTCAACAGGACCGAGTCGTCGCGGCCGAGACCGAAAGCGGCTGTCTTCCACAGCAACTGGTTGACGATCGCGCCGTGCGAGACCGCCACACCCTTCGGCTTGCCGGTGGAGCCGGAGGTGAAGATGATGTACGCCGTGCTCTCCGGGCGCAGCACGCCGATCCGCTCGCTCGCCGCGATCGGCGCGGTCGAGACCGCGGACACGTCGATGGTGTCGACGACGATCACCGGCACCGACGCGCCGGTCACGCCATTGTGCGCGAAACCGTCGCGTACGGTGGTCAGGACACCTGCGGGGGCGGCCGTGTCGAGGACGTGCGCGATACGGTCGGCCGGTTGATCCGGGTCGACCGGAACGTAGGCGGCTCCGGCCTGGGTCACCGCATACATCGCGACGACCAGGTCGGTGGAACGTCGCATCGCCAGGGCAACGCGGTCCTCGACTCCCACGCCCTGCGTGATCAGGTGTCGCGCGAGCTGATTCACGCGAGCGGCGAGATCACGGTAGGTGAGCTGTGCGCCCTCGGCGTCGATCAGCGCGAGGCCATCCGGATTTGCCGCCGCGGTATCGGCGAACAGCGAGGCCAGCGTCGCGGACGGGCAGGGGTAGTCGGTCGCGTTCCAGTCGTGCAGGATTCGTTGCCGCTCGGCATCGGAGAGCAGGTCGAGCTCGTCGACGGGGCGCTCGGGCGCGGTGGCGATCGCGGTGAGAACCCGGGCGAACCGATCCGCGTAGGCCTGGGCGGTCGACGCGTCGAAAAGGTCGGTGGCATAGGTGAATACGCCGCTGATCCCCTGCGCGACTCCGGCACTGTCGTAGGCATCGGCGACGATGGCGTGCAGATCGAACTGGGATACCGCCAGGTCCACGTCGACGCCCTCGACCGCGGTCTCGCCGAGTTCGAGGCCGGTGCGGCTGAGGTTCTGGAAGGACAAGCCGACCTGGAACAGTGGATGACGGGCCGTGGAGCGGGCGGGGTTGATCGCCTCGACGAGTCGCTCGAACGGGAGGTCCGCGTTCGCGAACACCTGCAGGTCGGTATCACGTTGGCGGGCAAGGAGTTCGGTGAACGACTCGCCGGCGGCGAGGGTGGTTCGAAAGACCAGGGTGTTGACGAACATGCCGATCAGGTCGTCGAGCGCGGCCTCGCCGCGGCCGGCGATGGGAGTACCGACGGCCAGATCGTCGGTACCCGCCAGCCTCGCCAGGGTCACCGCGAGGGCGGTGTGCACGACCATGAACAGCGTCGCACCATGCTTGCGCGCCAAAGCCAGTAGGGCGCGGTGGGTTTCGGCGCCGACCTCGATCGGGACGCGACCACCGGCGAAGGACTGCACGGCGGGACGCGGCCGGTCGGCGGGCAGGTCGAGCTGGTCGGGCAGCCCGGCCAGCGCATCACGCCAGTAGGTGAGCTGGGCCGAGGCCAGCGACTGCGGGTCGTCCTCGCTGCCGAGCAGGGCCCGCTGCCACAGCGCGTAGTCGGCGTACTGCACGGCCAGTGGCGCCCACTCCGGCGCGCTGCCCGCCGAGCGTGCCGCATAGGCGAGCATGAGGTCCCTGGTCAGCGGCGTGAGCGAAGAACCGTCACCGGCGATGTGGTGCACGACCACCGCGAGCACCGATTCGTCGGCGTCGAGCTCGAACAGCGCGACCCGCAACGGCACCTGGCCACGCACATCGAATCCCGACGAACCGAACTCGCGCATGGCGGCGGTGAGCTGATCGGGCGCGATCGAGCGCACCTCGAGCCGCGGCGTCGCCTCGGTCTCGGCCAGGATCTGCTGGATCGGGCCGTCGTCGGTCTCGGGATAGATCGTGCGCAAGGTCTCGTGCCGGGCGACGAGGTCGGCCACGGCCGCGCGCAGCGCCTCGACATCGATGGCGCCGTGCAGCCGCACCGCCATCGGGATGTTGTAGGCGACCGATCCCGGGTCGAACTGGTTGAGGAACCACATCCGCTGCTGGGCCAGCGACAGCGGGATCCGCGCGGGCCGCTCCCCCGCCGTCAGCGCGGGACGGGCACCCGCGCCGGCGGATTCGGCGAGTCGCCGTGCCAGTGATGCCACCGTCGACGCCTCGAACAGCAGCCGGACTCCGAAGTCGGTGTCCAGTGCGGCGCCGAGGCGGGCGGCGACCTGGGTGGCCATCAGCGAGTTGCCGCCGAGGGCGAAGAAGTCGTCGTCGAGGCCGAGCTGGGTGTCGCCGAGGCCGAGTACCTGAACAAAGGTGCCCGCCACGATCTGCTCGACCGGTGTGGTGGGAGCACGGAATTCGGCATGTTCGAGGATCGGCGCGGGGAGCGCCCTTCGGTCGAGTTTGCCGACCGGGGTGAGCGGGATGGTGTCGAGCTCCATCAGCACGGTCGGCACCATGTGCGCGGGCAGACTGCGCTCCGCGAAGGCGGTGAGTGCGGCGGTATCGATGATCGCACCAGGCGCCGCATGCATGTAGGACACCAGAATGGTTGCGCCGCTGTCGAGTTCGTGGCCGACGGTGACAGCGAAGTCGAGACTTTCGTGCGCCGATAGCACCGCGTCGATCTCGCCGAGTTCGATCCGGAAACCACGGATCTTGACCTGGAAGTCGTTGCGGCCCACATAGTCCAGCGCACCGTCGGCGGTCCAGCGGGCCAAGTCGCCGGTGCGGTAGAGGCGAGAACCGGCCGGGTCGAACGGATTCGCGATATATCGCGAGGAGGTGAGGCCGGGGCGGGCGTGGTAGCCGCGGGTCAGCTGGGCGCCGGTGATGTAGAGCTCGCCGGTGACGCCGGGCGGAACGGGGCCGAGCCGGTCGTCGAGAACATATTCGGCCACGCCGTTGATCGGGCCGCCGATGGTCATCGGGTCACCCGGTTTCAGCGGCACACTGATGTTGGTGACGATGGTCGTCTCGGTGGGCCCGTACACATTGCGGAATTCGCGCAGGGTCCCGTCGGCGAGCGGAATCGCCCAGCGCCGCACCAGATCCGGCGGAACAGCCTCAGCACCGACCGCCACCACCCGGAAGTCGTCGAGCCCGTCCGGGTCGATCGAGGCCAGCGCGGCCGGCGTGATGAAAACGTGGCTCACCCGCTCGCGCCGCAGCAGGGCGGCCAGATCGTCGCCGCCGTACACGCTCGGGTCGACGATCACCATCGTGGCGCCCGCGCCGATCGCCAGCAGCAGCTCGAGCAGCGAGGCGTCGAACGAGGGTGAGGCGAAGTGCAGAGTGCGCGAGCCGGATTCGACACCGAGGTGCCGCTGCTGTTCCGCGCTGAATCCAGCGAGCCCGGCCTGGGTCACCGCGACACCCTTGGGCAGGCCGGTGGAGCCGGAGGTGTAGATGAGGTAGGCGAGGTCCTCGGCTCGAACCGGACGAAGCCGGTCTGCCGAGGTGATCGCCTCGCCGGAGAGATCGTCGAACGGCTGGCCGGCGTCGAGTTCGAGCCATTCCACCTGTGTGGGGAGGCCACCGGCGACAGCCGCGACGGTCAGTCCGAAGACCGCGCCGGAGTCGGAGACCATGTGGGCTACGCGGTCCGCGGGGTAGTTCGGGTCGACGGGGACGAAGCCCGCACCTGTTTTGGTGACGGCCCAGATCGCAAGGACCGACTCGATCGAACGCGGGATTCCGATGGCCACCAGGTCGCCCGCGCCGATGCCGCGGCCGATCAGCAGGCGGGCGATGCGGTTGGAGCGGGCGTCGAGTTCGGCGTAGGTGAGGCTGCCGATGGTGTGGGTGGCGTCGGCGAGGACGACCGCGAGACCGTCGGGGTTGGTCTCGACCGCGGTGGCCAGCAGCTGCGCCAACGCGGTAACGCGCGGGCGACGTGTACGTACCGGTCGGGTTCTCGCCGGTCGTGTCATAGCTGTTCCACCTCACCCATCACCGAAACTTGTTGTCCCGCAGCGGGCCCCGAGCACGGGGCTCAAGCCACCGGAGCGCGCAGATCGCCGAGTACCAGCACTACCCCGGCCGCTCCCGGGTTGCCCGGTGCGGCATCGTCGGCGATCAGCGCCTGCAGATCGCCGAGCTCGGCGGTGTCGACCGCCTCGATCCCCGCCTGATCACCGAACAAGTGGGTTACCCACTCCTCGGCCAATGCCGCCGACAATCCGATGCCAGCACCAGCGGCGATCCCTGTGTCCGAGGGCCCATTCGGAGCCCGGACCGCCGACGCGCCTGCGACGCCGACGGCAGACACCTGCGCCGACAACGCATCCGCACCACCCGCCGACCGCACAGCCGCAGGCCTGCCAGCCGACAACCGACCGTCCGCGACACTGGGCACCAGCACCATCGACGCACCCGCAACACCCGCGGCGACCGGCTCGACCAGCGCGGCGAAGGTGTCGACAGCGCCATAGCCGAAGGTTCGCGCTTCGAAGGTCAGGTCGGTGTCGGCGCGCACCTGCGCACCCGCCGTGGCGAGTTCGTCGTAGCTGCGGGTGCCGTCGGCGCCGGCGAAGGCCGGATCGCCGCCACGCAGGGCGCGGGTGCGATCGGCGTAGGTGACCGGGCGGGCGGACTGGGTGGACAGTTCGGTCTTGATCGCCGGGTCGTCGAGTGAGATCCAGTCGACCCCGCGGGGTTCGCCGACGGTGATACCCAGCTTCGCGGCGGGGTCGGCAGGCAGCTCGGCGCCGGTCACCGGGACCACGGTCGCGCCTGCCTTGAGGATCGCCCAGACCGCCGTTGCCCAGTCGATGCCGCGCGAAAGATCAACGGCCACCGCGTCTCCTGGTCCGAAACCCCGGCCGATCAGCAGGCGGGCCAGGCGGGCGGAGCGGGCGTCGAGCTGGTCATAGGTCAGCGCGTCGTCGCCCCAGACGAGGGCAGGGCCGTCGGGGTCGTCTTCAGCGGCGGCGGTGAAGGCCTGCGCGAGCGTGGTGCCGCCCGACGGGGTGCTCGGCGCGGGCGCCTGTGCCGCGCCGGCGAGCAGCCGGGCACGTTCGGACTCGTCGAGGATGTCGATATCGCCGATGCGGATCTGCGGGTCGGCGGCGACGGCGGTGAGGATGCGGGCGAAGCGGGCGCCGATGCTGCGCACGGTGGCCTCGTCGAACAGGTCGGTGGCGTAGTTGAACAGGGTGACCAGCTCGTCGGGATCACCGGCGGCGGTGAAGCGCGGTTCGACGTCCACCTGCAGGTCGAACTTGGCCGCGACCGCGGTTTCCAGCGCGTTCACGGTGAGGCCGGGCAGTTCGAGCGCGGCCGCCTCGTTGTTGCTGAAGGTGAGCGCCACCTGGAACAGCGGGCTCTGAGCACTGCCCCGACCCGGCGCGACGACCTCGGCGACCCGCTCGAACGGCAGGTCGGCATTGGCGAACGCGCCGAGATCGGTCTCGCGGGCCACGTCGACGGCCTCGTCGAAGGAACCGGCCGGATCGAGTGTGGTGCGCAGCGTCAAGGTGTTGACGAACATGCCGACCAGCTCGTCGAGCGCCCGCTCACCCCGCCCCGCGACAGCGGTGCCGATGGCGATGTCGGAGGTGCCCGACAAGCGGCCGAGCAACACGGCCAGCGCCGCGTGCACGACCATGAACAGCGACGACTTATGTTCGCGCGCAAGGTGATTGAGCGCTGCATGCACCTCGGCGGGCAGGCGCAGCTCGGCGGTGGCACCGCGCAGGGTCGGCACCGCCGGACGCGGGCGATCCTGCGGCAGCTCCACAAGCGGTGGCACGTCGGCCAACTGGTTGCGCCAATAGTCGAGCTGAACGGCGGCAGGCGATTCCGGCTGCTCGTCGTCCCCGACGGCCGCCCGCTGCCACAGCGCGAAGTCCGCGTACTGGACTTCCAGCGGCGCCCACGCCGGGCTCTGCTGCGCGGCACGGGCCACGTAAGCGGTCATCAGATCGCGCGCGAGCGGTGCCAGCGAGGCGCCGTCGGCCGAGATGTGGTGCACCACAACAACAAGCAGCCAGTCGGCCGAGCTGCCGTCGGTGAGCAACCGCGCGCGCAGCGGAACCTCACGCGTCACGTCGAAGCCCGCGCCTGCCAGTTCGGCCGCACGAGTGAGGATGTCGGTGGTCGTCTCAATCTGGAGCCCACCGGGCAGCGCATCGGCCGCGGAGAGGACCACCTGGACAGGCATCCCATCGGCCACCACGACGCCACCCGCTGCGGCGTCACCACCGACTGGTCCACGACCGGCGTCACCGGATGTGACACCGTCGATCCCAGCGCTACCGCGTGCGGGCTCGTCTCGCCCGGAACCCGCGGAGACGGCGACGCCGTCCGAGGATGCGCCGCCATCGGCCACGGCCACGCCTTCAGCATCGACGTCGACTCGACCGGCGCCACCCCGGGAAACGGCGTCACCGGCCACCGGGAAGAAGGTGCGCAGGGACTCGTGGCGGCCGAGCACGTCGATAACCGCGGCGTCGAGCGCGGTCACGTCGAGCTCGCCGGTGAGGCGGATCGCGAAGGGGATGTTGTAGGAGCCCGAGGTCGGGTCGACCTGGTTGACCACCCACATGCGCTGCTGTGCCAGCGACAGCGGAATCCGTTGCGGGCGTTCGGTAGCGACCAGCGGCGGCCGTGCGGCGGCACCGCTCGCACCACCGATGCGCGCGGCCAGGGCCGACACGGTGGGTGTCTCGAACAGGTCGCGGATGGCGAGGTCGGCGTCGAGCGCCTCGTTGATGCGGGCGATCGCGCGGGTGGCGAGCAGCGAGTTGCCACCGAGGGCGAAGTAGTCGTCGTCGGCGCCGACCCGGGCCATGCCGAGCAGTTCCGCGAAGACCCCCGCGACGATCTCCTCGGCGGGGGTGCCGGGCGCACGGAACTCGCCCGCGGTGAAGGCCGGGGCCGGGAGCGCCTTGCGGTCGAGCTTGCCGCTCGGGTTCAGCGGGAAGCTGTCGAGCACCGTGACGACGGTCGGAACCATGTAGGAGGGCAGCGATTCCGCGACGGCCGTCCGCAGTGCCGCGGGGTCGGGCTGTTCGCCGGGGCGCGCCACCACGTACGCGACCAGATGCTGACCCGATGCGGTGTCGAGCACCAAAGCCACGGACTGGCTGACCACGTCCTGCGCGAGCAGGGCGGTCTCGATCTCGCCGAGCTCGATGCGCTGACCGCGGAACTTCACCTGGAAGTCGGTGCGGCCCAGGTATTCCAGCGCGGGCCCGGCCGACGATCCACCCCAGCGGACGAGGTCACCGGAGCGGTACATCCGCGCGCCGGGCTCGAAGGGGTTGGCGACGAACCGATCCGCGGTCAGACCGGGGCGGGCGACATAGCCGCGCGCGAGCTGGTCACCGGCCAGGTACAACTCGCCCACCACTCCGGCGGGCACCGCGCGCAGCCGCGAATCCAATACGTAGACACGGGTATTCCATTCCGGCACGCCCATCGGCACCGAACCGCGATCGGAATCGCTTGCGGGCCAACGCGTCACGGTGACAGCAGCTTCGGTAGGTCCGTACAGGTTGTGCACCCGCGCCGTGCAGACGCGGGCCACGTCGGCCACGGTCTCGGTGGGCAGCGCCTCACCGGCGGCGAACACCGCGCGCAGACTCGGAATCGAACCGGCGCTGGTGTGCGCGGCGAACACCGAGAGCATCGACGGAACGAAGTCGGTGAGCGTGACACCCTGCGCCGCGATGGTTTCGGCGAGGTACACCGGATCGCGGTGTCCGTCGTGGGTCGACACGACCAGCTTCGCGCCGGTCCGCAGCGGCAGGAAGTAACCCCACAGCGACACGTCGAAGGTGGCTGGCGTCTTCTGCAGGTACACATCCGACGGGCCGATCCCGTACTCGGCGCCCATGTACGCCATCTGGTTGACGATCGCCGCGTGCGACACCGCCACACCCTTGGGCCGCCCCGTGGAACCGGAGGTGAAGATGACGTAGGCCGGATTCCCGGGCCGAACCAGCTCGGTCAACTCGACCGGCGCGGCCGAGAACTCCTCGAGCGCAACGGAATCCACCAGGATCACCGGCACACCAGTGGGCACCTCGATCGCATCCGCGGTGGTGCTCAGGACAGCGGCGGGCGCGGCGGTATCGAGAATGTGCGCGATGCGATCGGCCGGATGATCCGGGTCGATCGGCACATACGCCCCACCGGCGGTCACGATCGCGTACATCCCGACCACCAGGTCGAGCGAGCGCCGAACGGCGAGCCCGACCAGGGATTCCGGCCCGACGCCCTGTGTGATCAGCAGACGGGCGAGCCGGTTGACCCGCTCGTCGAACTCCCGATAGGTCAGCTCGGCGCCCTCATAGGCGAGGGCGACGGCATCGGGATATTCGGCCACGGCACGCCGATAGCCATCGAGCAGCAGTTCCGGCGCGAGGTCGTGGCGAGTGTCGTTCCACTGCACCAGAATTCGGTCCAGCTCGGCAGGCTCCAGGAGCTCGATCGCACCGAGCGGCTCGGCCGGTGCGGCGACGATCCCGGCCAGCAGCCGCTGGAACCGATCGGCGATCCCGGCAATCGTGTCCGCGTCGAACAGATCGGTGGCATAGGTCAGCCCGACCGCGATGCCGTGCGGCGCACCGTGGCGATCGGTGTCCTCCACCATCTCGAACTGCAGGTCGAACTTGGCGAACGGCATGGTCAGCTCGACGCCCGCGACGGTCAGTCCGGGCAGTTCGAGTGCGGTGCGTGCCATGTTCTGGAAGGCGAGCATCACCTGGAACAGCGGATGCCGGGCGGTCGAACGGGCCGGGTCGAGCAGCTCGACCAATCGCTCGAACGGCACGTCGGCGTGGCCGAACGCCGCGACATCGACCGCGCGGGTCTGGGCGAGCAGCTCGTCGAAACCGGCTGCCGGGTCGACCTCGGTGCGCAGCACCAGCGTGTTGACGAACATGCCGATCAGGTCGTCGAGCGCGGCGTCACCACGACCGGCGACAGGAGTGCCGATGGCGATATCGGTGCTGCCGGACAGCCTGGCCAGCAGTGCCGACAGCGCCGCGTGCACCACCATGAACAGCGTCGAATTGTGCGTGCGCGCAAGCTGATCCAGCCCGGCATGCACCTGCGCCGGAATCCGGAAGTCCAGGCTCGCACCACGGTAGGAGGCGGTCGCGGGTCGCGGCCGGTCGATCGGCAGCTCGAGCTGGTCGGGCACACCGGCGAGCTGGGTGCGCCAGAAGTCGATCTGCTGGGTCAGGATCGACTCCGGGTCGTCCTCGGTGCCGAGCACCGCACGCTGCCAGAGCGTGAAATCGGCGTACTGAACGGCCAATTCGGGCCAGCCCGGCGCGCTACCCGCGCTGCGCTGGACGTAGGCGGTCATCAGGTCGCGAGTGAGCGGGCCCATCGACACACCGTCGCCGGCAATATGGTGCATCACGCAGACCAGCACGTGCTCGGTCGCGCTCAGCCGCAGTAGGCGCAGCCGCAGCGGCGGGGCGACGGTGACGTCGAAGCCCGCGCCGACGGTCTCGGTGACCAGGGCGGCGATCGCGTCCTCGCCTGCGTCGTCCGCCGCGAGGGTGGGCACGGCGCGCGGGTCCGACAGCGGCAGCACCAGCTGCGTGCCGACCCCGTCGACCGGCGGGTACATCGTGCGCAGCACCTCATGGCGCGCCACCAGGTCAGTGACCGCGACACGCAACGCCTCGACATCGAGCGCACCCGACAGGCGCACCGCGATCGGCATGTTGTTCACGGCACTGGCCGGGTCGAACTGGTTGAGGAACCACATCCGCTGCTGGGCGAACGACAGCGGGATCGAATCGGGGCGCTGCTGCGCGACCAGTTCCTGACCCGAACCGGTGCCGATATGGCGCTCCACGCGTTCGGCCAACCCGGAGACCGTACTGACCTCGAACAGCAACTGCACCGGCACGCGGGTGTCGAGTGCGGCCCCGATGCGCGTGGCTGCCTGCGCGGCCAGCAGCGAGTTACCGCCGAGCTCGAAGAAGTCGTCGTCGGCGCCGACCCGGATCTCCTCCGGCGCACCGGCGGTCAGCAACTCGGCGAAGACACCGGCCACCACCTGCTGCACCGGGGTAGCGGGCGCACGGAACTCGCGCACCGCGAAGACGGGTTCGGGCAACGCCTTTCGATCCAGCTTGCCCACCGGCGTCAGCGGGATCCGGTCCAAGACCATGATCGCGGCCGGAATCATGTAGCCGGGCAACGATTCCGCGAGGAACGCGTCGAGCGCGGCCACATCGACGGTGGCACCGGAACGAGCCATCACGTACGAAACCAGCGCTGTCACACCGGAAGGCAGGGTCTTGCCGAGGGTGGCCGCGAAGTCGATGTCGGGGTGCGCGGTAAGCGCGTTGTCGATCTCGCCGAGCTCGATCCGGAAGCCACGGATCTTCACCTGGAAGTCCGAGCGCCCCATGTACTCGATGACACCGTCACCTGATTCGCTGCGCCGCACCAGGTCTCCGGTGCGGTACAGGCGCGCGTTCGCGTCACCGGATTCGGTGCCGAAGGGGCTGGCGACGAAACGTTCCGCGGTGAGCGCGGGCCGGTTCAGATAACCCTGTGCCAGTGCGGGACCCGACAGGTACAGCTCGCCGATCACGCCCGATGGCACCGGCCGCAGCCGCGAATCCAGCACGAACGCACCGACACCGGCGATCGCGGCACCGATCGTCACCGGCGCGGCCGGATCCATCGGCGGGGTGCTGGTGGCCAGGATGGTGGCCTCGGTGGGGCCGTAGCCGTTGTAGAACTCACGCTCGCCGACAGCCCAGCGACCGACCAGTTCCGGGCCGAACTTGTCGCCGGCGACGACCACTACCCGCAGGTCGTCCAGGTCGGTCGGATCGACCGATTCCAGCGCGCCCGGGGTGATGAGCATGTGCGAAACCTGTTCGCGGCGCAGCAGATCCGCAAGCTCGAAGCCACCGAACACACCGGGAGGCGCGATCACCAGGGTGGCGCCCGCGGAGAAGGTGAGCAGCAACTCCAGCACCGACACGTCGAAGTTCGGCGAACACACGTGCAGCACGCGCGAGTCGGCGGCGACGCGATAGTGCGCGCGCTCGGCGGCGACCAGACCGGCCAGACCGGTGTGGGTCACCACGACGCCCTTGGGCTTGCCGGTGGAACCCGAGGTGTAGATGACGTAGGCCGGGTGCCGCTCGTCGAGGGTGCGGATCCGGTCGGTGTAGGAGATCGGGTGCGCGGGCTGGGCCGCGATGTGGGTGTCCGTCTCGGCGTCGTCGAGCTCGAGCCAGGTCAGCGCCGTACCGAGCACCTCGCGATGAGTGGCGGTGGTGAGCCCGAGCACCGCGCCGGAGTCGGACACGATGTGGGCGATGCGGTCGGCCGGGTAGTTCGGGTCGACCGGAACGTAGGCGGCGCCGGTCTTGGCGATCGCCCACACGGCGAGCACCGACTCGATACCGCGGGCGATGCCGATGGCGACCACGTGGCCCGGGCCGATGCCGCGGGCGATGAGCGCGCGGGCCAACTGTGAGGACTGCTGGTCGAACTCGGAGTAGGTGAGCTGACGCTGATCGGCGGGGTCACCGGATGGGTTGAACCGAACCGCGACCCGATCGGCGGCCGATTCGACGGCCCCCGTCAGCAACTGCCCGAATGTCGGACTGCTCGATCGGCGACGGCGGTTACCGCGGGCAGAACGACGGGCAGTTTCCATTCGGGTTCATTCACCTCTCATCGAGCCTGTACGCGCGCGGCGATCCCGCACCGTGCAGATCGAGCCATCATATAGACCGGCTACACATCAGCCGAGTCAGCGTGCCCCCAGGGCTCGGGGCCAGAAGGAGTATCGGACCGGCCCGCGAACGTGTTGCCGCTTCAACAGCAAAGTGACGGGGTTCATAAGAACCACCGTCACTCGCTCTACGGAGAAAGCTCCGCGCTCACCCCGCTCAGTGCGCGGAAGGGCCCCACTCCAGCGGCACGCCCTTGGCTGCGAGGTACGGAATCGGGTCCATCTTGCCGCCGGCCTGATCCCAGATCTCGAGGTGTAGGTGCGGGCCGGTGGACTGGCCGCGGTTGCCGACGGTCGCGATGACCTGGCCCGCGTTCACCCGCTGACCCTCACTGACCAGCATTTCGTTGACGTGGCCGTAGACCCCGGTGGTGCCGTCGTCGTGCAGCACCCGCACCCACAGGCCGAAGCCCGACGCCGGGCCCGCCTCGATCACGGTGCCGTTGGACACGGACTTGATCGGGGCGCCGATCGAGTCGGCGAAGTCGAGGCCGTAGTGCATGGCACCCCAGCGGGCGCCGTAGCCGGAGCTGATCGGGCCCGCGACCGGGCGCGCGGACTGCGGCGGCGCGACCTGGTGCTGGATGCCCTGGAGGATGTCCTCGACCTGCGACAGCGGGCCGGCGATCTCGGGGGGCAGGTTGCCGATGCCGAACGGCGCGGCCACGGGGGCGGCGATCGGCGCGGCGACCGCGTCCACCGGCGCGGGGGTCTCGACGTGCGCGGAGACCTGCTGCGCGGCGACGAGGGCGACATCCTGGCGGGCCGACTCGGGGACGACCGATTCCTTGACGCTGTCGTCGTGGGTCGGCAGCAGCGGCGCGGCGAAGGCCAGCGCCGGGGCGATCTGGGCAGTGACCCCGACCAGCGCACCCGCGGCGACCGCGGCGCTGGCGGCGACCCGCACACGATCCGAACGCGACGATTCGGCGCGGTGCCTGCTCCTGCTCGGGCTCCGGCCATCCGCGTTCGCAAGCAGAGCCTGCACGGAGATGGATTCGGGACCCACACGGTGCTGCGACAAGATCTCGTCCTAGCGTCCGACAACAAGGAAACGAAACCGGTCTGCGACCGGCCCGGAGACCACTTGCGCGATCCCCACTGCCGATCCGTGTGTAACGGTTCGGCATACGTTGTGACGGGAACTCTACCCCGCCGTGACCATTCCGCAACCTTCCGCCACGAAATCGCAGGTAGATGACGTGCCGCACAGTAACAATCACTGTGTCCAACCGGTCACACGCGCTGTCACCGGGCCTGAACACGGCCCCGACCGACCAGACTCGACCCATGGTGATCGAGACCCTGACTGCCCCCATCGTCGCCGCGCCCATGGCGGGCGGCCCGTCCACACCCGAGTTGGTGGTCGCCGTGGCGGCCGCGGGCGGGTTCGGGCAGCTCGCCGCCGGCTACCTCGGCACCGAGGCGGTGGCAGCGCAGATCGAGGCGACGAGGGCGGCCACCGCGGCGCCGTTCGGCGTGAATCTGTTCGCGCCGGGAGTGGTGGCCGATCCGGCCGTCTACGCGACCTACCTCGCCGAACTCGGCGCCGAGTTCCCGCTCGGCACCCCCGAGCACGACACCGACGGATGGGCCGACAAGCTCGATCTCCTCATCGCCGATCCGGTCGCGGTGGTCTCGACGACCTTCGGCTGCCCCACCGCGGTGGAGGTGGACCGGCTGCACGCGGTCGGCTCGGAGGTGTGGGTGACGGTCACCTCACCCGACGAGGCCCTGATCGCCGTCGACGCGGGCGCCGACGTGTTGATCGCCCAGGGCGCCGAGGCGGGCGGGCATCGCGCGAGCTTCCTCGACGACCCCGCCGACGATCCGACCGACCCGCCCGGCCTGCTGACCCTGCTCCAGTTGCTCACCGCGGTCACCTCCCGTCCGCTCGTCGCGGCGGGCGGGATCGCCACGGGCGCCGGGGTGGCCGGGGTGCTCGCGGCCGGTGCGTCGGCGGCGCAGATCGGCACCGCGCTGCTGCGCTGCCCGGAAGCAGGCACCAACGCCGTGCATCGCGGTGCGATCGGCACGCCGCAACCGACGATGCTCACGCGTGCGTTCACCGGACGTCGCGCCCGTGGGATCCGCAACCGCTTCCTCGTCGAACACACCGCCGACGCGCCGGCCGCCTACCCCGAAATTCATTACGCCACAGCCCCGTTGCGGGCCGCCGCACGGGCAGGCGGCAACACCGACGAAGTGAATCTGTGGGCGGGGCAAGCTCATTCACTGAGCACCGGGCAACCGGCAAGCGAACTGGTGACCGACCTGGCCGCCGACGCGAAAAGCGCACTCCGAAAAGCACTTTCGGAACGAATCCAGGGTTATTGACAACGGATATCGTTTAGACTCGGTCCTGGCATCGCATCCCGCCGACCACCCCCAAGCAGGAGGAGAGCGCCATGTCCCTCGATGTTCCCGCCGCATTACTCGAACGCGCCGAACAGGGCGATATCGACGACGCCGAATTCGTCGAATGTGTCCGTATCTCGCTGCCGTACGCATGGGAGGTGGTGAGCCGGGTCGCGGACGACCTGCGCACCGGCACCGATGAATACGCCGACAACCGGGTGCCGCCGCCGGACGAGGTGGCCCGCGGACAGCTGCTGCGCGCCTTAGCCTCCGATGCCATCCGCGGCGGCCTGGAACGGCATTTCGGCGTGAAGCTGGCCTTCCAGAACTGCCATCGGGTCGCGGCGTTCCCGCTGTCGGCCGTCGGCGGGGAAACCTACACCCGCTACATCAGCCCCCGCGCCCAGCTCCTGAACCAGAGCCCGGAACTGCGTAACTGCTGATCAACGAAGAAGGCGGGCGCGGAAGCAATTCCACGCCCGCCTTTTTTGCTCCTCCTACTACGTCATCGCGGCCCGCCCGATTCTGGACTGACTGGAGGGTGCGACGAAGGAGTACCCGGAGGGAGGGAAGAATCGGGGCCCGAAGGGCCGCGACTCGAGCGCGCCAGCGCTCCAACTACACCGTGATGACGTCGAGTTCGCCCTCGGCGTACTGGGCGCGCAGGCGCTTCTTGTCGAACTTGCCGACGCTGGTCTTCGGGACCTCGGCGATGAAGGTCCAGCGCTCGGGCAGCTGCCACTTGGCGAACTTGTCGGCCAGGAAGTCGCGCAGTTCGGCGGCCTCGGCGGCGGCGCCTTCGGCGAGCACGATGGCGACCAGCGGGCGCTCGTCCCACTTCTCGTCGGGCACACCGATGACCGCGGCCTCGGCGACGGCCGGGTGGCCCATCACCGAGTTCTCCAGGTCCACCGAGGAGATCCACTCGCCACCGGACTTGATGACGTCCTTGGAACGGTCGACCAGGGTGAGGTAGCCGTTGGGGCTGATCTTGCCGACATCGCCGGTACGCAGCCAGCCGTCGTCGAACTTGTCCGGGTCGATCTCCGCGCCGGTGGGCGAGTAGTAGGAGCCGGTGATCCACGCGCCGCGGACCTCGAGCTCACCGAGCGACTCGCCGTCGTTCGGGACGACCTTGCCGTCGTCGCCGACCAGCCGGGCCTCGACGTTGGCCGGGAAACGGCCCTGGGTGTAGCGGTACTCCCAGGCCTCGTCATCGCTGACACCGGCGGGCGCGTGCGCGACGCTGCCCAGCGGGGAGGTCTCGGTCATGCCCCACGCGTGCAGAATGCGCACGCCGTGCTTCTCCTCGAACGCGCGCATCATCGCGGGCGGCACGGCGGAACCACCGACGACAGCGGTGCGCAGGTGCGAGATGTCCTGCGGTGCGGCGGAAAGCGCGGCCAGCACGCCACCCCAGATGGTGGGCACCGCGGCGGCGAAGGTCGGCTTCTCGGCGGCCATCATCTCCAGCAGCGGGGCGGGCTGCAGGAAGCGGTCCGGCATCAGGATGTTGGCGCCCGACATCAGCGCCGCGTACGGCAGGCCCCACGCGTTGGCGTGGAACAGCGGCACGATCGCCAGCACGTAGTCCGAGCCCTGGAAACCCATGCCGTTGGGCGAGTTCACCTGCATGGCGTGCAGCCAGTTGGAGCGGTGCGAGTAGACGACGCCCTTGGGGTCGCCGGTGGTGCCGGAGGTGTAACACATCGCGGCGGCCGAACGCTCGTCGATGACCGGGAAGTCGAAGTCGGCGGACTGGGCGTCGAGCAGCTCGCGGTAGGAGTGCACGGTGACGCCCTCGGGCGCGGTGAGCGCGGCGGCATCGCCGTTGACGACGATCACGTGCTTGACGGTCTTCAGATTCGGCAGGTACTGCGCGAACAGCGGCAGCAGCGTGCCGTCGACGAGCACGACCTTGTCCTCGGCGTGGTTGGCGACGAAGACCAGCTGCTCAGGGAACAGGCGGATGTTGAGCGCGTGCAGCACCGAGCCCATCGCGGGCACCGCGATGTAGGCGACCATGTGCTCGTTGTTGTTCCACATGAAGGTGCCGACGCGGTCGCCCTCGTCGATGCCGAGCCCACGCAGCGCATTGGCCAGGCGGGCGGAATCCGCACCCAGCTCGCGGTAGGTCATGGTGCGAACACCGTCACCGGTCCATGTGGACACAGTCGAATCGCCCTGGAAAGTCGCGGCATAGTTGAGCAGTTTGGCCAGTGATAGCTGGTCGTCCTGCATGGTGCTCAGCATCGGTGCTCCTTCAAGTCCCTGCCGTGGCATGAGCCACGTCACAACGGATGCTACCGAAAGGTTTGAACCTCGCAATCGTTTCCTCCGACAACATTCCTGCAGGTCGGCTGGTCATCGGGAACCAGGTGGCTCCGCGTGCGGGGGCTGACCATCGGGGCCACTATGGTGCGACGGCACGCCGGGACCGGCATGTTCGGCGTTGTGTACCGCGTCGACGACCAGGCTGCGGACGTGATCGTTGTCGAGGCTGTAGTAGATCGTGGTTCCCTCGCGACGGGTGCGCACGAGCCTGGCCATGCGCAGTTTCGCCAGATGCTGGGACACCGAAGGGCCCGGCTTGCCGACCCGGCTCGCCAGTTCGTTCACCGAGAGTTCTTGATCGGCCAGCGCCCAGAGCACCTGGACCCTGGTCGGGTCGGCCAGCATTCGGAACACCTCGACCACCAACCCCACTTGATCCTCGGCCAGGGGCGAACGAGCATCTGCATTCATGCGCAGATAATAGATCGCCGACGGTGGGTGACGCCACGATGGATCCGCTCAGCGCAAAGCGATCTCGGCGAGCGCGGTCCAGTCGGCCAACACCTGTTTGCGACGAACGCGGTCACGGCCGACCATCTCGTCGAGAGTGGCACCACGGACCAGGTTGATGGTGAGCCAGAAGGCGCTCTCCAAGCGCTCACCGGTGATGGCGGGGTTGATCAGCCCGGCACAGCGGTCGAGCAGCTCCACGGTGAGTTCATGCTGCACCCGCAGCATTTCGCGGCGCAGTGCCGCATCGTTGGCGATTCCCACATACAGCTCCACCGCAGCACGACCGAGCTTGCCCGCGAAGGTAGCGGTAACCAACTCGACCAGCACAGCGCCCGCCGACCTGCCGTCCGGCACCGCTTTCACCTTGCGCAGCATGGCTTCTCGCTGACGATCGGTGAGATGGCCGATGGTTTGAGCGATAAGTTCACCGCGCGTGTGGAACTGATGCAGCTGCGCGCCACGCGTCACCCCGGCCCTGGCCGTGATGTCGGCGATGGAGGCACCCGCGTAGCCGACCTCGGCCAGACTCTCGATGGCGGCATCGAGCAGCAGCGTCCGGGTCCGCAGACTCTTCTCCTGATGCTTGTTCGGCGGAAGCGCAGGCATAACTACAGTATAGGGGTACAAAATTACATGTTGTATTGCACGTAATTCAGTGCTCAGCGTACTGTGACGAGCATGGCTGTTGACCGGATGCTGCCCACCGACGAGGCGCGCGACCTGATCGAACTGACCCGCGATATCGCCGACAAGGTGCTGGAGCCGAGGGTCGTCGAAAGCGAGAAGACCGGCGTCTTCCCCGACGGCGTGTTCCCCGCGCTCGGCGCGGCCGGGTTGCTCAGCCTGCCGTATCCGGAGGAATTCGGCGGCGGCGCGCAGCCCTACGAGGTGTACCTGCAGGTGCTCGAGGAGATCGCGAGCCGCTGGGCGGCAGTCGCCGTCGCGGTGAGCGTGCATGGCCTGTCGTGCCATCCGCTGTTCACCTATGGCACCGACGAGCAGAAGCAGCAGTGGCTGGAGGGCATGCTGTCGGGCGAAACCATCGGCGCCTACAGCCTTTCCGAGTCGCACGCCGGCTCCGACGCTGCCGCGCTGCGCTGCCGGGCCACCCCCGTCGACGGCGGCTACAACCTCAACGGCACCAAGGCCTGGATCACCAACGGCGGCCGCGCCGACTTCTACACCCTGTTCGCCCGCACCGGCGAGGGTTCGCGCGGCATCTCCTGCTTCCTGGTCCCCGCCGACACCGAGGGCCTGAGCTTCGGCAAGCCCGAGGAGAAGATGGGCCTGCGCGGCATCCCCACCACCACCGCCGCCTACGACGACGCGTTCCTGCCCACCGAGCGTCGCATCGGCGAAGAGGGACAGGGACTTTCGATCGCCTTCAGCGCGCTCGACGCGGGCCGGCTCGGCATCGCCGCCGTCGCCACCGGTGTCGCCCAGCGCGCACTCGACGAAGCGGTCGCCTACGCCAAGGAACGAGAAGCCTTCGGCCGCAAGATCATCGACCACCAGGGTCTCGGCTTCGTCCTCGCCGACATGGCCGCCGCCGTCGACACCGCCCGCGCCACCTACCTCGACGCCGCCCGCCGCCGCGACGCGGGCCTGCCGTACTCCCGCCAGGCCTCGGTCGCCAAACTGGTCGCCACCGACGCGGCCATGAAGGTGACCACCGACGCGGTCCAGGTCTTCGGCGGCTACGGCTACACCCAGGACTTCCCCGTCGAGCGCTACATGCGCGAAGCGAAGGTCATGCAGATCTTCGAGGGAACCAACCAGATCCAGCGCCTGGTAATCGCCCGCCACCTCGCCAGCAGCTAATTGACAACGCGCTGATCAACACGGGTCAGCACGTTTGGGCAACCGTTCAGTAAACTGGACAGCATCTCGAGACCTCGACGAAATGAGGCACGCGATGTTGTGGTGGTTGGTCGTGATCGTGGTTGTGTGCGTCGGCGCTCTGCTGTACCTGCGCGCCGAACAGAACAAGCGCAACGCGCGCGAACTCGAGGAGGCACAGGCCGACGCGAGGGCGACGATCGAGCAGCTCGGCGGGCAGGTCTACCAGCTGACTCCGCGCAACGAAGCCGCCCGGCAGTCGTTGGCCGACGCGTCCGAACGGTACAACGCCGCGGGCGGCCAGATCGACCGCGCCGGCTCCCCCGCCCAAGCCCGGCTGGCCAAGCAGTCCGCCACGGAGGGCCTCTATTACATTCGCGCCGCCCGCACCGCGATGGACATGGATCCCGGCCCGCCGATCCCGGCCATCGACGGCCAGGACATTGCCGGTCAGGTCGACGAGCAGCGCACCATCGCCCACAACGGCCGCTCGATTACCGCCTCCCCCGCCCCCTCCGCCGGGACACCGAATTTTTTCCCCGGCGGCCGCGTGGCAGGTCGCCCCGTCCCCGCCGGGTGGTACTCCGAGCCGTGGTGGAAGCCCGCGCTGATCGCCGGAGCCTGGGGCGCCGGCTCGGCACTGCTGTTCACGACGCTGTTCGCCGGAATGGGCGGGGTCGGCTACGACGCGCAAGCCTTCGAGGACGGCACCGGCGAAGCGGGCGCCGATCCCGGCTACGACCAGGGCGGTTTCGACCCCGGCGACACCGGCGGCAACGGGGGTTATGACACCGGCGGAGGTTTCGACAGCGGTGGCGGCGGCGATTTCGGCGGCTTCTGACCCCGCCCACCGGGCCTCTGCCACCGAACCCGACCCCACGCTATACTCAGCTCGGCCAGCCCAGCCTGGCCACGCCTTCGTAGCTCAGGGGATAGAGCAACCCTCTCCTAAAGGGTAGGTCGCAGGTTCGAATCCTGCCGAGGGCACGTAGAACATGGGCAACCGACGTAGCGGATTCCCGTGGCGTATCGGGTTGCCCAGTACTGCTGGCGCCGTGCGCTGGTAGCAGTACTGGCCCTGGTTCGCGGGTGTAGTGGGGTTCTTTGTTCCGGCGGCTGTGGCGGCGGCGGGGAGTGTTTCTTCGGTCAGCGTGGCAAGGCGCTGAGTTCGAGGTATATCGGAGCCCCGATGATCCGGTGCCGGTGTGGACGCAGTCCCAAGAGTCGGTGGTGTCCATCTCACTCCATGTGGTGGCGGCCAGAGTTCGTCGCGAAGTCCTGACGGTGATAGCCGACTCGCTGATATTCGGGGAGGCAGGCATCGCGACGGCCGCGCCTGGCCGCTGCACCGAAAGTGATGATCGCGCGGAAGCTTTCGGGTGTCTGGCTGGGGACAACGAGGAGCTGGCCTTCGCTGCGATGGAGAGTGGTTCGGTGCGACATGGGTCTCCGATTCCGATGCGGCGGACCAGGTAGTACATGGCCGCCGATGGCTTATGGTCGTGCTCGCGTTCATGTCGAGCGCATCGAGAGAGAGGTAGAAATGGCTGTGGCCAGGACTGAAAGGCACACCCTCATCGGTGATGTGCACCTGCTGCTCACCGACGATCAGGGTCGGATTCTGTTCGGTCGACGAGCGGGTACCGGGTACGCCGATGGCGCGTTCCACCCGCCCTCGGGGCATCTCGAGGCCGAGGAGTCGGTGGTCGAGGCGCTGCGGCGTGAAGCCGCTGAGGAGATCGGTGTGCAGATCGCGCCCGAGGACGTCGAGTTCGCGCACATCATGCACAACAGCTCGTCCGGCGGTCGCGTCGCGTTCTTCTTCCAGGTCCGGCAGTGGGAGGGCGAGCCGACGAACATGGAACCCGACAAGTGCGATGCGCTGGAATGGTTCACGGCCGACGCGCTGCCAGCGGACATGATCCCCTACTGCCGGGAAGCACTGGGCCACATCGCTTCCGGCACGTCACTGTCACTGTTCGGCTGGTGACAGGTGACGGCGGGGACCGTGACCTCTCTCGCACCGGTCCCCACCGTCGCTAGACCTCGTCAGATGAGCTGCCACTCATCGAGCGAGGCGATCAGTTCCTCGAGGCGCTGCGGGGACATGCGTTTCTCCGCAGCGTCTTCGAGGGATTCCTTCGTGGCCCCGTATTGCCACCAAGACTCGCCGTTCTTGGCGTCCATGACCAGGAACCGGTCCTTGATGGCAGGGCCGCGCAGCACCAGCGACACGGTGCCGGGTTCGGCGACCACGGCGTGAACAGCGCTGTGGTGCAGCGCGTAGCTGGCCCCGACTCGTTCCTGGCGCACGTGCACCGCGCGCAGGCTCGAAACATCGATCTCGGTATCGAGTTCGACGTCGCCGTAGAGCCGGTGCCGGTATTCACCGCGCAGGATGTGGCTGGCGTAGGTCCAGCGGTGGTTGTGCGGGCGATCGTGGTATCCGGGGCCGAAGATGTGCAGGCGCAACCGGATCCCAGATTCGAGGTCGTCGTGCAGGACGATCTTGTCGAGAATGTCGTAGTGCTCGCACAGGGCGGCGAGATCGGGGTTGTCGGGCAGCGTGGTCAACTCGCGGCGCAGCAGGTACTTCTGGGCGGCGAGCATTTCGAAGGACTTGCGGGTTGCCGACTCGACAGCCTCCACGTTGTTCCAGTCGAGCGAGCGCAGCGGTTCGATGACGGTTTCCATGGTGTGCATTGGGGTCTCCTATTCGGGTTTCGCGCTGGATTTCCACAGTCGGCAGACCGGCACGATGTCCGGGTAGGCCGAGCACGACGAAGCACCCATGACCAGTTCCTCGGCCGGGCAGCCACCCATGCACGCCGATTCCTTGCAGCCGCCGCAGGCGCTGCCGACGAGAGGTTTGGTGAACAGATCGAACTCGTTGACCTCGCTGTCGCGGTTGAGCAGCACCTGGCCGTCGCGCATCTTGGCGTAGTAGGTGTCGGTATCGAACAGGTAGCTGCACACGTAGCAGCGGCCGTCGGGGAAGATCGAGATCCGGTCGAGGGTGCGGCCGATACAGCCCTGGTAGCCCTCCCCGGCGTAGCGGTCGATCTGGTCGCGACGGACGTAGGTGGGCTGGAACCACACCCGCGACTTGTATTCCGGCGCAACCAGTTCGAGCCTGGCGCAGAAGTTCACCCATTCCAGGGGATTCATCGCCATGTCGGCGTTGCCGTGGCCGGTGCCGATAGTGGAGAACACGTGGAACTTGACCAGGCTCGCGCCAATGTCGTCGGCGATATCGAGCAGGCGCAGGACATCACCCTCGTTCGCCTTGTTGACCGTGCAGATGATGCGAGTGTCGAACCCGCGCTCGCACAGTTCGCCGCTGGTCTGCATCGCCTGGTCGAAGGTGCCCTCACCCCGGACCGTGTCGTGGGTGGCCGCGCTGCCGCCGTCCATGCTGACCTGGACGTAGGCGAAGTCCTCGGGGGTGAGCTGGGCGAACTTCTTGCGGGCGATGGCCTGGGCGTTGGTGGTGGTGATGACGTGGCCGTAGCCGATGGTCCTGGCCGCCCGGACGGCGTCGATGTACCAGGGGTGCAGGGTCGGCTCACCGCCAAGGATGGTGAGCTTGTCGCCGCCGAGCTGCCGCCAGGTGGTGAGGGTGTCGACGATCTGCTGCGGGGTCATTTTCAACGCCCGCTCGAGCCGTTCGCCCATGTAGCAGTGCTCACACCGCAACTGGCACGCCTCGGTGATGTAGAGGTAGACATTGCGGAACCGGCCATAGGAGACCTTGTCGACACGATGTGGTTCGCGCTGCCCGGCGTTGCGCGGCATCCGGGCGTGGCCGTAGGTGTCGGGCCGGAAGGTCGGCAATCCCAGAGGGGTTGTGCTGGTCATGCGGTAGTGCTCCTCACGATGAGCAGGGGCTCGACGATTCGTGCGAGGGTCGCGGCGTCGTCGGCCGCGTCGACGGAGTTGGTGGGGATGCCCGCACGGTCGAACGCGGTACGCACGTCCTCGACCGTGTCGTCGTGGCGTCGGGTGCGGGCGGCGAACAGCGACGGAGCGTCGCCTCGCCGCGGGTGCAGCAGTGAGCCACAGTTCCCGCAGGTCCATCCGCCGAACGTCGATGCGGAGGCGGGCAGGCGCGGATCGGCGGCCGGATCGCGCTCACATCGGTGGCAGACTCGACGTGCTCGCGCCCTCTTGCGTCTGGCCGGCGCGTCGAGCACGAGCTCGACCGGCTCGACGGCACAGCCAGGTGCGAGCTCCCGCGCTATGTCGAGCAGCGCCTCGACCTGCTGGCCCGTGCCGGGATAGTTGTCCAGGAGCACCGTGTGGATCCGGGAATCGGTGGCCACGGTGCTCAGATACTGGCGCACCGCCGGATTAACGACGTCATCGTCGATCCAGCCGAGGTCTCGCGGGCCGTGGCTGGCGGTCTGTCTGACCACCTCGGGCGGCACGTGTTCGCGCAATCTGAACACGTGCCGGTCGAGATTCTTGCCCAGCGCCAGCGTGAGCGTTGTCTTTCCGGATGCCGGTGGCCCGAGGATCGGCACCAACAGTGATAGCGCCATGTCGCCCCTTCCGCAGGATTGATATCGGACACACCGACGATCGCCGCGTCGATAGCGAATTGGCTATACACACAACGAGTCTCGGGAATTCCGGTGTATGCAGAAGGCGCATATGGGCTGGGTAGAGCTGGTGGTACCGTCGGAAAAACCGTTGGGGACGGCCATGATCGCGGAACGGGGCGGATGATGCGGACGACCAACTACGCGCGCGAATGCCCGATGTGCGGGACTCGGTTGTCCCGATTCAACACCGGCACGGCATGCAGTAGTTGCGCGCGAGAAGAACCCGCTGTCGGCGCACCGGTGATGCCCGCCGAATTCTGGGCCAGCGATCACATGCGCGACGCCCTGGCCTCCTGGCACATGGGCCGGGTGATCTTCGCCTTCCGCACCCACCCCATGCACAAGTCCCCGATCACCCAACTCGACGTCGCGAACTGGCTCGACATGTCCCAGGCGACCCTGAGCCGGATCGAGTCCCGCGAAGCTCCCGAAAAGATGTCCAAGCTGGTCCAATGGGCAACAGCTCTGCACATCCCCGAGGAACTGCTGTGGTTCCGGCTCCCCCGGCAGAACGCGGCAACAGAGGTCGACCGTCGACAGCTGCTCGTCCTCGCGGCAGCGGCCGTCGCCTCGGCAACCACCGAAGACATCCTCCCCAGCAGCAGCCCCGCCACCGACGACTTCGACGCCTCGGTGCCCGCCATCGAAACAGCATTCTGGGCAGCAGGCAACATCGGAAACGATCAGCCGGTCCGCGAGATCGGCGAACTCGTCGCGCTCGCCCGACGCATCACCAAACTCCAAATGGCCTGCGAATACGCGAAACTCGGCCCCTTGCTGGCACCGGCGATCACCGATCTGTACCGCCAAGCCCACAGCGGAAAGCCCCGAGACCGCCGCGCCGCGTGGGATGCGTTGACCCAGGTCGCTTCCGAGACCTCGGTGGCACTGCGCGCACGCGGCTATTTCGCCGTCGCCTGGTCAGCCGCGCAAGCAGCCGAATCCGCTGCCAAACGGATCGACAGCAGACAAGGCATCGCCTCGGGTGCCTACGTGCGCAGCCAGGTACTCCTCGCCCGACCCGAGTCCCTCAAGGCTGCCCTGGACTGCGCCGTGCACACCGCCGCCCAGGTCGGACCCGACGCGGACACTGCCCCCGAGATACAAACGGTCGGAATGCTCCACCTCCAAGCCTCTTTGGTCACCGCCACCATGGGCGGCAGCCCCCACGATCACCTCGCCCAGGCCGCCGAGTACGCGGCTCAACTCGACCGCTCGACCATCGGCGATCCCACCACGATCGTCGGCAACGTCTCCTTCGGCTCGGCCAACGTGGCGTTGTGGAACATGACCGTGGCCATGGAAGAAGGATCCCCGGAACGAGTGCTCGATCTCGCCCACCGCCTCGACCCTCGATCGTTGCCGACCGTCGGCCGCGCCGCACAGTACTTCGTAGAAGTCGGTCGTGCCGCCGCAGCCCGCGACGACCACACCATGTCCCTGGACGCGCTGTTACGGGCGGAGCGCATCGCGCCTCAACAGGTTCGAAACATGGACACGGTGCAGGAACTGGTGGGCCACATGATGATCAAGGCCGGACGCGACCTAGTCACCGGTGACCTCGGCAAACTCGCTTCCCGGGTGGGTGCCGTGGCGCTGTAGGCGAAGACGCATCACCCATCGCCTGCCATGATGGAGGCATGGGTGAGCGCACTAGAGTTCTGTACGCGATCGTGACGGGAGCCGGTGGTGCCGGGGACGTCGGGGAACTGGTGTCTCTCGCGCAGGCAGACGGTTGGGACGTGTGTGTTCTGGCCTCCCCCAACGGCGCTCGATTCATCGACGCCGAAGCACTCGCGGCACAGACCGGGTATCCCGTTCGGTCGGAGTTCAAAGTCCCCGGCACCAAAGACCTACTCCCGCCACCCGACGCGGTCATCGCCGCGCCGCTGACGACAAGTTCCATGGCGAAATGGGCGGCAGGGATCGGCGACACGTTGCCATTGGCGCTGCTGGTCGAAACGGTCGGAGCTGGGCTACCAGTCGTAGCGGTTCCGCACGGACGAGCAGCTCAATTCCAGTTCCCGCCAGTCGCCGCCGCACTGTCCAACCTCACCGACTGGGGGGTGCGTTTCATCCGGGTCAACGAAGGCGAACCGGTGCCGTGGGCGTCAGCTCTGAAAGGCCTCGACTGACTAGGTCCAACATCGGAAGGCCGGAGCGCCCGTAGCCTGGCCATATACTCACGTAGGGCGCGCATCTGCGCGTACACCACGGACTTACCCGCCCGCTCGCCGCCCCACTACCGCGAGACCTCCTGGGGTATCACATCAGCGGCGTTGCGATAGTTGATGTCGAGATCCGGCCCGAACAGCACAGGTGCGGTAAGCCGCCGCGCGATAGCAGCAAACGCGCGAGCCTCGGCTGTCGTAAGATCCCGTCCCAGGACTCGCTTGTCGCGATAGCTCAGCCACCTGCGCAGCACCTGGAAGCCGCCGATCTAGTCCCATACTGCCCAGCCACCCCACGCCAACGCACCTGCTCGTTGAGGTAGATGTCGAGCACCTCGCCGCCCAGGATGCCCCGCCCTTTGTCATTCAGCCCGACGCTTTTTGTGGCTGAACGTTCGCGAAACATCGTACTTCCCAGCACCGGCAACAGGGCCTCCTCACGCCCACCACATCGACCGTACCTGAGCCCGGGTTTCGCTGGTGGCATGTATGGAGCTACCACGCAACGCCGCGAACGCCTCCCGACGCTGGCACGCGGTATCGGCCGGGCTCAACCACTCGCCAACTCCACCACCCTCATAGCACCCCACACAACAGAGTTCACGACGGCAGCTCACCTCGCGCGATGAGCTGCCGTCGCTATTCGTCTTGCCGACCGAAGGTCTCGTCCACGAAAAGTTCTAGGGGCAAGTCCGACTTTGCCATGACCTGCACTTCACGGCCTTCGAGACCACGACGGCGCATGTTCATCTGAAACGTGTGCGTCATCTCCTGCAAGATTGCGAGAGGTTCGACGTCGTGAACCTTAAACTCTGTCACTTGAACCGGAGCTCCGGCTTCAAGGTTCTCCCACACGTCACGGGGAGCTGCATACACCATCAGGTTAAAGCCGCTCTCGCCTCCACTGATGCTGAATCCGACCACCTGCCACCCTACGTTGTCGAGCTCGACTCTCTGCGCGAGCCCTTCCCACGGCCCTGTTTTCCGCTCATCGAGCTGCGCCGTTCCTTTCCAGTCGGGATATGTGACGCTCGCCTCTCCCCAGACCTCTTCGCCCATGCCCTCACCTTCCCGCCGTGTGCTTGTGCACCGACGATATGGGGAGGCTGCGACAACCCCGGTGAAGCACGCCCACGTGTCTCGAAGGTCCTCAAGTTTCACATGTTCCTGGTCAAGTTCCCCACGGCCGCAGGAGGGCTCGACTACCGTATGTTGAGTGCCCCATGACGATCACGACACCGAGGTCATCGCTGCGATGCGCCTGGCGGGCCATCGCTTCAACACCAAGGGCATGCCAGCAGACTCACTCGTCGAAGTTGCGGCGCTTGAGGACATCCTGCGTTCGCTCGTCCGTCAGTTCTGGCAGGAACGCAATCCATCACGACAGCGAGTTCCCAAGGGCTACGACGCCGAGATCACGCTGCGGCTTACGTACATCGATCAGGGATCGGCAGTGCCAGTCCTCGAACATGATCCAGACCTTGGCATCGGCGACCTTTTCCGTGGTGACGAGGTCAGGCAGGATTACGCCCGAGCACGAGATCTGCTCCAGCAGTTCATCGAGCATGCACAAACCGGACAAGGCCAGATCCCGCCGGAGATTCGCAAAATCCCATCCTCGAAAATGAAGAAGTTCGGTCAATCGCTTCGGCGTGACGAATCAATTCAGATCGCATCCATGAACCTTACAGACTGGGGTCCGATAACCCCTTACACACCGGCGACACGAACCAGCGCACTGTCCAATCTGCTTGGCGAGTACACCGAACGGGTCACCGTTGACGGCACTGTTACAGCGATTACTCCTATCACCGGAAAGCTGACTGTCAGGGACCGGGAAAGAAAGACATCTGTACAGGTGCCATACCTACAAGCAGGCGTCCATGTCAGCATCGAATCGGCCGAACAGATCTTTGAGTGCCATGTCGAAGGAATCGGAGAGTTCACTGCCGATGGACGCCTCACCAAGCTCGACAATATTAGCACGCTGGATATTATCGACGTAACCGAAGATGCACGCGTCATTCGCCAATTGGTAGGCAGCCTTGCAGCCCTGGAGACAGGGTGGATAGATGGCGAACTCGGCGAACCGATATCACCCGAAGTCATTGACCGGAGTCACGCGGTAATCGATGCCATGATCGCGCTGGGGAACATTACGCGCACCGTTTTTCCGACAGAGGAGGGGGGTGTCCGTTTTTACTGGCCCGATGCCGAAAATCAACTGTCCATCGAAGTAGAGCCGCACGTCGCGCTGTATATTCACACGACTGACCCGTCCGCCGGAACGTTTGCAGATGAGTCCGTCCCTCCCGACGAGACCAACCTGATTGACCGTCTAGATTCATGGCTCGCGGAGGAACATAACAGTGACTGAATTTGAAGAACCTCACCGTGAACGTATCGGCGATGGCAACGAACAGCTCCTGCGTCCGATCATCTCCCGATGGGTAGTAAATGGCGTGGTGGCCCCGGACGCATTTCTACTGAGCACCGCCGACAAAAAGGACTCCAACCACCTGTCGATAGCTCGGGGCTCGGCTACCACACCAGAGGTGGCATACAAGGCGCGGGCCGAAAGTATCCAGAAGCGATGTGCAGCTGAAAACAGGGAGTACACCCCGCCGATTGGGGTTCTCTCATTGTCGGTTACCGAAGTCGAATCCGTCGAAGTAGAGTCAGCCGAAGGCTCGACCCGGCAGCCACTGACTGTGTGGGATGACTCCATGAACGAGGGCATACCTGAAGATCACGGCCATATCGACTACAACGAAGTCCCACCCAGCGACAAGGGAGCCCACATATTCGCAGCAAAAACCCTCGCGCTGCGAGCACAGGCGAACGGTTGGAAGTATGGACCCTTCTCGAACACGTAGGTTTCCCACAGCGACACCGATGGGAACCTACGTTCGATTATCCATTGATCGACCACCCACTCCCAGAGCGGCCTTCCCTGTGTGCCTGACCAACGTGCCTGTCATTTGATAAGGACATCGGTCATCGAGTACGAGCGGCATACGGCAGATACATGCGCACGACTCCGCCCGCCGAGACTCGGCTGTGGAAAGTAGAGCGGTCGGCCTACTTCTCTTCGCATCGACGGTCAAACAGTCGCCAGCCGTGCCGCAGGCACGACATCGACAACGAGTACCACGCTGCAAGTTCAGCCGCGTGGCCCCCAGTGACGCCCACCGCCAGGCCCGAATTCTTGTCTGTCGCAGAGAATTTAGCGCGGGTCGCGATACCCCATGAGTTGACGTGAGCGTCGGACGATAGCACGTTCCACGCCAACCGCAGCCCAGCCTGACGCTTACGGTGCTCGGGAAAGACCTCCGGTGCGACATCCCGGAACACGTCAGTAAGATTGAGACTGATCAGTGCTGGCTGGACAGCCGTCAACGCGCCCTGACGAGCCTTGATCCACTCGATCTGCTTCGCTATCTGCTGCTTCTCGGTGCGCGAATATCCCAAATGCGCCGCCAGGTCCAGAGTCTTTTGGTGGTACTTGCGCAGCTGTTCGTATGACTCTGCAATCACCGAGTGCCCCCGCTGACGCCTGGTCGTTCGATCCCCTGGAGCCAGAACCCACACCGCTTGGGCCGCACCGACAAGCGCACCCCGCACAGCTGTGTGCTGAGCCGAGGTGTACAGATTCTCCTGTTGCAGCCCGTCCCAGACCAGACGCAAGTGCTCCCCAGCAGAGATCAAGCAGATGCGAACGGACTCACTGATCAGGTAGTAGGCGAAGGGCCTTGACCCCGGAAACTGGACACGGGGGTTTGTGATTACGCGGCTTGAGCCATGTTATCGGGCGCGTGAGCGGATTCGTAGTCGGCAGGGCT
>NZ_JBHZBG010000008.1:0-254735 GCF_042754695.1 Nocardia sp. NPDC059195
GCTCTAGTCTCGAGCGCTGACCGGCGGCCCCTTGGGGCCGCGGACACGCGCGCGCCAGCGCGCCAATAAACACAGCGTCAAACCTGCCTGGGACTGCTTCTCACCCGATAGCGGCGGCCAGATGCGGCCAGGCTTCATGCAGGTCGGCCTCGAACTGCCCCCAGGTGTGTGACCCGGTCGGCCGGTGTACGTGCACGGCCGGAATCCCCAACTGTGCGAGCCGCCCGGCGAAAGCGGCCGTGCACGCTCCCGCGAGAGTTTCGATCGGTGGCATGGGCAAACCACGGTCGTGCGCGCCGGGCAAGCCCGTCGCGGCGGACAGGAAGATCGTCTTGCCCGCGAGCCGTCCGGCATTGGCGAACACATCGTGCTCCCGCCACCCCGGCCCACCGGGCAGCCCCCACATGTTTCCCGGATTCCCACCGCCACGCACCGCCTGCGCGCTGGCCATCGCGATTCCCAGCGGGTCCGAGGCCCAGGGGCAACCACTCAGCGCCGCCACCGCGGAAAACCGCGAGCCACTCTGAATAGCCAGGTCCAAGGCCGACGACGCACTCATCGAAACTCCGGCGATGGCATTGCGCCCATTCGTATCGAGCGCGCCGTCGATCACCCCGGGCAACTCCTGCGTCAGATAGGTCTCCCACCGCACCCGGCCGACGCCGGGGTCATCGGAAATCCAGTCGGTGTACAGCGTGAACGCGCCGCCGACCGGCATCACCACATTCACGAACTTGTCGGCGAAGAAATCGCGTACGTCGGTGTCCTCCCACCACGAGATCCCGTCCGCCCCGCCACCGGCCCCGGTGAGCAGATACAACGTGGGCGCCCCGGCCCCCGCCGCCTTGATCACGTTGTTCTGGATAACCCGCCCCATCGCGGGCGAGTACACATCGATCTGAGCGGACCTGCCACCCAGCGGCGCCTCCCCCGCCACATACGCCCCCGGATCGGCCGATGCCTTCGCACCTCCGAGAGCGGCAACAATCGCGCACACCACAGCAAGCCACGTTCTCGATGCAGTCACCCATCCGGTATACCCCGCGACCCGGTCTGTATATCCCGAAACACGCGACACATCATCCGTCGAGATCGGGCAGTGACCAGGCTCACCATCGGGTGCAAGATTGGGTCCGATACTCCTCGGACCTGCACCTTTCACCCTGTTTCGATCACTGGGCATCCGAAAAACCATGTGATTTGTGTCGGACCCGACCGGAATACTGACCTGCGCCCGATGAGTTGGACAGACGGAATCCGTCTTTTCTCGTGTGGTGCCGGGACGTCGTCGACTCGGCATCGGGCCACAGCTCACGCCCCGCCGTTCCCCCTGTTCCCCGGAGGTCACCCCGATGCCAGCCGATCTATCCATGCCGACGACGAAGGGCAAGACACCGACCGTCATCCGGGTGCTGGTGCTCGCGACCTTCGTCGTCATCCTCAACGAAACCATCATGATCAACGCGATCCCGCGGTTGATGAGCGACCTGCACGTCACTGAGGTCGCCGCGCAGTGGGTCTCCACCGCGTTCATGCTCACGATGGCCGCGATCATCCCCACCACCGGCTGGTTCCTGCAGCGGGTCACGACCCGGCAGGCCTATGCGGCCGCGATGGGCGTGTTCATCGTGGGCACCGTGATCTCGGCACTCGCGCCGACGTTCGCCGTGCTGCTGATCGGTCGCGTCATCCAGGCCGGTGGTACCGCGGTGATGATGCCGCTGCTGATGACCACCCTGATGACCGTCGTGGCGGAGCAGGACCGTGGCCGCGTGATGGGCAACGTCACCCTGGCCATCTCGGTAGCGCCCGCCATGGGCCCGGTCATCTCCGGGGTGATCCTGCAGATCGACATCCCCGGCATCGAATCGTGGCGATTGCTGTTCGTGGTGATGCTGCCGATCGCCGGTCTGGTCACCTGGCTGGGTCTGCGTCAGCTGGAGAACGTCGGCGAGCCGCAGCCGGGCACACTCGACCTGCCCAGCGTGGCACTGGCTGCCCTCGGCTTCGGTGGACTGGTGTTCGGACTGAGCAAGTTCCACGGTGACAGCTACGCCACCGCGGCACTGATCACCGCCGGTGGTGTCGCGCTGATCGCGGCGTTCGCGCTGCGTCAGCTCAGCCTGCAGCGCAAGGGCACCCCGCTGCTGGATCTGCGGGTCTTGCGGCATGGCACTTACACCAAGGCGCTGGTCCTGATGTCGATCGCGTTCCTGGCGATGATGGGCTCGATGATCCTGCTGCCGCTGTACCTGCAGAACCTGCGCGGGCTGAGCCCGCTGGAGACCGGCCTGCTGGTGATGCCGGGTGGTCTGGCGATGGGTCTGCTCGGCCCGACCGTCGGCAAGTTGTTCGACAAGTTCGGTGGGCGTGCCCTGGTGATCCCGGCCTCGATCGGCATCACCGCTTCGCTGGCCGGCTTCACCCAGATCTCGACGGACATGCCGTACTGGCAGCTGCTCGGCCTGCACATCCTGATGATGGTGTCGCTGGCCGCGGCGTTCACCCCGGTGTTCACCCTGGGTCTCGGCGCGCTGCCGATGAGCCTGTACTCGCACGGCAGCTCGATGCTGGGCACCATCCAGCAGGTGGCCGCCGCCTTCGGCACCGCCCTGGTGGTCACCGTCATGTCGGCCCGCAGCACCTCGCTCATCGACGCGGGCACCGCACCGGCCGAGGCAACCCTCGACGGCATGCGCCTGGCCTTCCTGATCTCGGCCCTGCTGGCCCTGGTCGTGATCGTGATGGCGGTCCTGCTGCCGAACCGCGCGGCAGCCGACCCGCACGCCGCGCCCGTGCAGGACGCCGCGGACGAGCCGGAGCTGGTCAAGAACTGACCACTGGCTCGAACGACGAACCCCCGGCCGCGTTCGCGACCGGGGGTTCGTCGTTTCAGGCTTCGTGGCTCAGTGCGTGGGCCTGCTGGTGGCCCGATGGTCTCGCCAGAGGCCGAGGTCGAAGTACAGCGTGGTCATCGAGTCCCACAGGGTCGACCACTGCTGCTTCGGACCTTTGCACACCCAGACGGCGGTCATGCGGTCGATACCGGGGATGCCCATCGGATCGTCGAGGTGCGCTACGCGCTCCACCTCGGTGAAACGGGCGCGCAGTTCGGGCTCGGCGGTGTCGAGTCCGAGGTAGATCACCGAGGTCGTCGAGTCCGGTGGCGGGCCGAAGAAGCCGAACCCTCGGCTCGGGCTGTAGGTGTCGGGCAGGTCGTATTGCCCGCCGAATTGCTCGACGGCGCCTGCCTGCCAATAACCCTGGGCGATCACGACCGCGTTCGCCTGCTCGTCGGGCGTCAACGTGTCATAACCGGCGTCGACACCGGAAACCATGGTCGACCAATTGGTGGTTCCCCAGAACGCCGAACGAATGCCGAGATCGATGGCGTTCTCGGCCTCAGTGCGCCAACTCGAAGGCAGCGGGGTGACCGTGATCGTCGCGATGAATGTCAGCGCCGAAAGTGCGACGATCGGAACCAACGCCAGATTCATCCACCGTTTCCGGTCGTACTGCCACAGGCCGACAGCGCCGAGCGCGAACATGGCGGGAAAGAAGCCCGTCGGATAATAAGGTCGGCCATGCGTGATGATGACGAACGTGGTCATGATCACCAACGCGACCGCGATGAAACGATATGGCCGCAACGATTCCTGCTTGAAAACAGCCCAGAATCCGATCGCGATCAGCAATGCGCCGAGGAAACCCGCCAAGCCGATCCATTGCGGGAGGAATCCCGGCGGACCGTAACCGGTGGCGTCCTGCTCCGCGCCGATGATCGGGCCCATGGCCAACTGCGGCCAGTTGTTCTGCGACTGCCAATAGAGAATCGGAATCGCTGACATCGCAAGGATGCCGGTCGCTACCCACAGTGCGCGACGACGCAGTATCTCCCGGGGACCACACAGGATGACGGCCACACCGAGGCACGCCCAGACGATGGGGATCATCCACTTCACCTGCATGTCAACGGCGGCAACGAGTCCCGCCACGACAAGGAGCCAGTCCTGCCGGGTACGCACCCACCGGATGAACAACCAGGTGATCACGGCCGTGAGGGTGGCATCGAAGGAGAAGGTACTCAGCACGACCTGGGTGGCCAGCAGGTAGGACGTTGCGTAGGTGCCCGCGGCGAGCAGCTGGACACGATGGCTGCCCCGGAGTTCGTAGGCGATCAGCGCCGACACCACGATCGCACCCACGCCCATCACGACCGCCGGGAACCGCAGTGCCGTCACCGATCCCGGTGCGAGCTGATCGGCGATCCACGAGAACAGCGGCACCACAACGCCCTGATCGGCGTAGGTGTAGTCGAGTCGTCGTCCGGCGGAAAGGAAATAGAGCTCGTCGCCGAAGAATTCGTAGCGACCCGCCGTCACCGTCAGCGCGATCGCGGCGATCGAAGCGATCAGCGCGACGCCACGAAAAGCGAACGACGGGTGAGTATTCGGTACTTCGTCGGGCTCGGTACGAGCCTCGATGACCGCTGTCATGAACTGCCTCTGATGCTTTCCAACAGACGCGTTCGACGCCCCCTCCCGTGGTGGCGTCACATCTGTTCGCTGGTGAAACGATTCCTCCCCGGCAGCGAACTTTGTGAGCGCGGGCGCTCGCGGTCCTGCGCGGATCATGTGCTTTACAGAAACGTTACTGCCATTCAGCAGGGTCCGCAAATGCGCCGACCTGCACAGTAAATGCCATTTTCGGTGTATCGGCTATTACCTGGACAGCGTTACCGATGTGACCGAGATTACGGCTTAGACCATGGGTGAATAAGTCAAACCCCGCTATGCGGCAAAATGAAGGTTTCACATTGCCATTCGGCACCGTTCACACAGACAGTCAAGCCCTGAATATCAGGGGCTTAGAAATGGAAAACCCTCTTACTCGCCGGTATTTATTCATCAATCGTTTCAGCCGTCGGCGGTGCACCACAGTAATTGGGGGCATGTAGTCGATCGTTATCGCGCCTAAGGTTCGTGCCGCACAGCTGTACGCGGAGAAGGGACGACGGATGTCGAAGTTGGTACGTGGTGTGGTGGTGGCGGCTACGGCCGTGGCGCTGGCGACCGGAGCGCCCTCAGCGGCCTTCGCCGCAGCGGGCGATTCAGGTTCGTCGACCGGTTCACTGGACAGCCGGTCCCTGACGTGTCAGATCAAGACACTGCTCGAGTACGGAACCCTGAGCGCGGGCGAGTCCGCGATGTGGAACATCCCGGAGTGCTCGCCGTTCTGGCAGGGATAACGGCACACACAAAGAAAGGGCCCGGTCGGTGACCGGGCCCTTCTTGTGTGGAGCTAAGGGGAATCGAACCCCTGACCTTCTCGATGCGAACGAGACGCGCTACCAACTGCGCTATAGCCCCGTGCGGCCCTGGTGAACCGCGCTGTGACACTGTATCAGGGGTTGCGCCCCGATACCGAATCGGTACTCTGACCTGCTGATTTGCGTGGTTGCACCAGTTACTCGCCGACGGCTTGACCGAGGTCTTCGACCCGGTTGCGGAGTGCGCGAGAAGTGGCCGGATCGAAGATTTCGAGGAACTCGAACCTCGGGTCCTCGTCGTCGGTGTCGAGCAGGGTGGAGCGGCGGCGCAGGGCGCGTGCGGTGTCGCGGTCCATGGTGCGACGGGTGTTGGCCGCTTCGGGAGTGGCTTCGGCGGCTTCCTGGCGCATGCCGCGGGTGAGGCGGGCCGCGCGCCTACGACGGATCTCCTCCTCCACGTGGACCTGCTTGCGCAGGTAGGCGAGGTAACCGGTGAGCACCGCGGCCGACAACCCGCACGCCCACCAGAACATCGAGTTGAGCAGCAGCCCGAACGCGGCGAACAGGATCATGCCCATGATCAGGCCCATGACCGCGCGCTGACGGAAGCTGTAGCGGGCGGCGCTGGCGATGGCGTCGGCCTCGGGGTCGTAGCCGCCGCGACCGCGACGCGACGGGGTGAAGTCGTCGTCATCGTCGAACTCGGCGTCGGGGGCAACGAGGTCGTCGAGCCGGGCCGGTGGCGCGGGTGGGATGCGCGCGGCGACGGGCGGCTCCTCATCGACTTCGACCGAGAGTGGTTCCGCCGCAGCGTCTTCTGTCTCTTCGTCATCGGGATCGGCTGTCGCGGTTGACACTCCGACGTCGTCGGTGTCCACCTCGGTTTCGGCTGCCTCGAGTTCGACTGTGGGGGTCAGCTTTTCGTCGTCATCTTCGGTGACGGGCTCTTCGGTCGTCATCCGATCCTCCGAATCAGTTCGGTGGGAGCGCTTGCGAAGCACACGGGGTCGGTAGTCGGGGTCACTCTCGTGACCGCCTGCCGCGCCGATGCGGATCCGTCGTTCGGCCCCGCCACGGTGCAGCACGCGTGTGGCGAGCGCGGCATCGGTGGTGCGGCGGATCCGGGGGTGCCGGTCCGCCAGGATCGGGAACAGGACGAAGACCCACAGCACCACCAGTCCGATCCACAGGATCGAATTCGGCATCGCGGTCATCACCTCCCGTCCCCACCAACGTGTTGTCCATCCGTGGACGCACCACTGACGTCCGTAGGTTAATTCGGGCAGACGCGTCCGTGTGGCAGGCGCGCCGTGCACACCTGCCACATGAGTAACAGAAATTTCACGGCTGCGCCGCCCGACCCTCCCTGACCAGGCGATCCACCACAGTGCCCATAACCTCTTCGACGGTCAGTCCGACCAGTAGGTGATCGCGCCACGCACCGTCGACATCGAGGTAGCGGCGCAGCATGCCCTCTTCCCGGAAGCCGACATTGCGCAGAACCGCCTGGCTGGCAAGGTTTTCCGGCCGTACCGTCGCCTCGACGCGATGCAGGCCGACCGGGCCGAAGCAGTGGTCGAGGCCGAGCGCGAGCGCGGCGGTCGCCACACCCTGGCCGCCGAGATCCTTGGCCACCCAGTAGCCGATCCAGCCCGACCGCAGCGCGCCGCGCACGATATTGCCGATGGTGAGCTGACCGCTGAACTGCCCGTCGACCTCGATGACCAGCGGGATCATCGCCCCGCGCCGGGCCTCGGCCTTCAGGCTCGTCCACAGCGACGGCCAGTTCGACGCGTGATTGCGCGCCTCCCAACTGCCGCGTCCGGTCGGTTCCCAGCGCTCGAGGTGGTCGCGGTCGCGCAGCCGGATCCGGCTCCACGCGGCGGCATCGCGAAAACGCACCGGCCGCAGGGTCACCGTGCCGCCCGCCACGCGCACCGGGCCGAGCCGAGCAGGCCATCCGGGATGCTGGCCGGCCCGGAATACGTTCATGGACTCCACTTGTCAGCCGCGCTGCGCCAGGAACGCGACCTGAACCTCGTCACCGGTGCGGAAATCGGTGTCGTCGGGCTCC
Organism: Nocardia sp. NPDC059195; assembly: GCF_042754695.1. Lineage (NCBI taxonomy): Bacteria > Bacillati > Actinomycetota > Actinomycetes > Mycobacteriales > Nocardiaceae > Nocardia > Nocardia sp. NPDC059195. Next base: position 7,344 of record NZ_JBHZBG010000008.1, read on the forward strand.
ACCACGATCAGGCTGTTCGCCTCGGCGAGGGTCACCAGCAGATGCGAGGAACCCGCGTTGCCGTTGCCGAGCGGCTGCACGAGATAGTCGCCCGTCGCCTCGTCGCGCAGCAGTTGCGCGCGCAGGAAACCTTTGCGGCCCGGCATCGAGGTGACGGGAGTGATGGTGCGGGCGCTGACAATTCGGCGCATCGGCTGACGACGGCCCAGCGCGATCCGGATGAGCGGACGCACCATCACCTCGAACACCACCAGCGCGCTCACCGGATTCGCCGGTAGCAGGAAGGTCGGCACCTCGTCGCGGCCGAGCCGACCGAAACCCTGCACCGACCCCGGATGCATCGCCACGCGGTCCACTTCCAGCTCGCCGAGCCCGTCGAGCGCCTCGCGCACCTGATCCGACGCCCAGCCGCCGACCGCGCCCGCGATCACCACGACCTCCGAGCGCACCAGCTGTCCTTCGACCACGTCACGCAGCCGGCGCGGATCGGCGCTGACGATGCCGACCCGGTTCACATCGGCGCCCGCGTCACGCGCGGCGGCCGCCAGGGCATAGGAGTTCACGTCGTAGACCTGGCCGGGACCGGGCGTGCGGTCGATGTCGATCAGCTCGCCACCGATGGAGATCACCGACAGGCGGGGACGCGGATGCACGAGCACCTTGTCCTGGCCGACCGCGGCGAGCAGGCCGACCTGGGCCGCGCCGATGATGGTGCCCGCCCGCACCGCCACGTCACCTGGCTGCACGTCGTCACCGATGCGGCGGACATAGTCGCCCGAGCGAACCGGCTCGAAAACCTTGATCCTGGCCCGCCCACCGTCGGTGAATTCCACCGGCAGCACCGCGTCGGCCAGGGTCGGCATCGGCGCGCCGGTATCGACCCGCACGGTCTGGCGCGGCTGCAATCGGATGGGCTGGCGCGAACCGGCCACCACCTCGCCGACCACCGGCAGGGTGAGGTCGATCAGCTCGCCCTCCTCATCGCGCACATCGGTGCCCGCGGCGGTGACGTCGACGCTGCGCACCGCGTACCCGTCGATGGCGGCCTGATCGAAGCCGGGCAGCGGCCGCTCGGTGACGACGTCCTCCGCGCACAGCAAACCCTGGGCTTCGGATATCGCCACCCGGACCGGCCGGGGTGCGACCGCAGCCGCGGTGACCTTGATCAGCTGATCCTCAACCGAGCGCATCGAGCTCCTGAATCTATGTCGGCGGTGAACCTAGCCGCGTTAGGCGACGGGCGCTTGTGGATCCCACTCCAGACTGAGCCGGAACTTCAGCCACTCGCGCAGTTGCGGGCCGTATTCCTCCCGCTCGAGGGCGAAATCCACGGCAGCTCGAAGATAACCGCCCGGGTTGCCCAAGTCGTGGCGCGACCCACGGTGGACCACCACGTGCACCGGATGCCCCTCGGCGATCAGCAGAGCGATGGCGTCGGTGAGCTGTAGTTCCCCGCCGGCGCCCGGCTCGATCCGGCGTAGTGCGTCGAAGATCACCCGGTCGAGCAGATAGCGACCGGCGGCGGCCAGGGTCGACGGCGCGTCGGCCAGGTCGGGCTTCTCGACCATGCCCTTGACGCGCAGCACGTCGGTCTCCGCGCCGCCGGCGCATTCCTCGACGTCGAAGACGCCGTAGGCACTGACCTGGGATTTCGGTACGTCGATGGCGCACAGCACGGAGCCGCCGCGCTCGCGGCGGACCCGGCTCATCGTCTCGAGCACGCCACAGGGCAGCACCAGATCGTCGGGCAGCAGGACGGCGATGGCCAGTTCGTCGTCGTCGAGAACGGATTCGGCCTGGGCGACGGCGTGGCCGAGGCCCAGTGGCTCCTCCTGCACGACCGAGGTCACATCGAGCAATGCCGGGGCCTTGCGAACCTTCTCCAGCAGCGCGAATTTCCCGCGCGCGGCCAGGGTGCTCTCCAGCACGAGATCCTCGACGAAGTGGGCGACCACGCCGTCCTTGCCGGGCGAGGTGACGATCACCAGCCGGTCGGCGCCGGATTCGGCGGCCTCGGCGGCGACCAGCTCGATACCGGGGGTGTCGACCACCGGCAGCAATTCCTTCGGCACCGTCTTGGTGGCAGGCAGAAACCGCGTCCCGAGTCCGGCCGCGGGTACCACCGCAGTGCGGAAACCGGAAGTCTTGTCTGTCATGCGCATACCCTATCCATTCAGTGCCGTCCGATCGCCTCCACGCGACGATCCGGCGTCGGCAAGAGCTTAGGCGCGTACCGCCGCCTTCATTCCGGCCGTGCGCAAAGGACATCGGATCGCTACGCGCCTGTGCAGACTATGGTGGTCGCTGTGGAGATGCCCGGTGAGCGCACCAAATATGCGTGGCGTGCCGAGATCCTGGCCACTCGCGCACAGGTGGACTCCGCCGAACACGCCGTTGACGCGGCCGCGCTCGCTGCCTCGGCAGCCCGCCTGGCCGGGGCCGATGACATTGTGTGCGCCTATGTCCCGGTCCGCGGCGAACCGGGCGATCTACGCATGCTCGACATGCTGCGCGCACGCGGCGCCACGGTGTTGCTGCCGGTGACCGGCGAGCCGGGTCCGCTGAGCTGGGCGCGCTACGAGGGCGCGGATTCACTGCGCAAGGCCCGCTACGGCCTGCTCGAACCGGCCACCGAGGCGCTGCCACCTGGGGTGGTGACCGAAGCCTCGACGATCCTGGTTCCGGCCCTCGCGGTGGATCGGCGCGGGGTACGGCTCGGGCGTGGTGCCGGGTACTACGACCGGACGCTCGGCGCGGCACGCGCCGACGTGCGCCTCATCGCCGTTGTACGGGACAATGAACTGGTCGACCTGCTTCCCGAGGAACCGCACGACCGGCGAATGGGTTGGGCGCTCACCCCAGGTGGCGGGCTGGAACAGCTGGGCCGCGACCTCGCCGTTTCGCCGGAATGAAACGGCGATTCGCGACGTTGGCAGTGTCGGCGGTAGAGTGCTAGATCGACGAGAGACTTGCGGAGGATCCTGTGCCAACTTATTCGTATGCGTGCACCCAGTGTGACAACCGCTTCGACATCGTTCAGTCCTTCTCCGACGACACGCTGACGGAATGCCCGCAGTGCTCCGGGAAGCTGCGCAAGCTGTTCAACTCGGTCGGCATCGTGTTCAAGGGCAGCGGTTTCTACCGCACCGACAGCCGTGGTGGCGCGTCCACCGCGAGCGAACCGGCTAAGACCTCGTCCGAGAGCGGCAGCACCAGCAGCAGCAACGGATCCAGCGGCAACGCAGATTCATCGTCGAGTGCGAGCACCAGCTCTGCTCCGGCCGCCGCCAGCTGACTTTTCGAAAGTTATCCACAGCCCCGCGGTTATCCACAGGCGGGGGTTTCGACGGCTTTTCCGCACTGCCACGGTTCTACGCTTTCGCTCATGACTCGCAGTCTCGCCGACCTGGGACGTGGCAGTTCCTGGCGTTTCGCCCTCGGTAATCGTCCGGCCTGGGCCGATGCGCTGCTGGCCCGGCGCATCGCCGCCGCGGTACTGGCCGTGGCCGCCGTCGTGTTGTTCGTGCGAGGTGATCCCGGCGGTGCCAGGGTCGCGGTGGTGGTCGCCGCCCACGATCTCGCGCCGGGCCGGCTGCTCACCGCCGACGACCTGCGCGTCGATCATCACGAATCCCGTTCGCTGCCAACAGGTTCCGTCAGTAGGACCGCTCCCCTGCTCGGCGCGACCTTGACCGGCGCCATGTATGCCGGGGAAACGTTCACCGATCTGCGGGTCGTCGGCCCACGGCTGGCCGCGGCCGCCGCGGGCAGTGCCGACGCGCGGATCGTGCCGATCCGGTTGGCCGATGCCGCGGTGGCCGATGTGTTGCGGGCGGGCGATCGGGTCGATGTCGTCGGTGTCGAGGATGCGGGCGCTCCCGGGGCGAGCAGGCCCGCGCGCACCTTGGCCACTGATGCGGCGGTTGTTCTCATCACCGCGACAGGCGATCGACGAGGGGCGGAACGGGTGGTCCTGGTCGCGCTGGATACCGAATACGCCACCGCTGTGGCCGGTGCGTCGCTGCGCACAGCACTGACTGTTGTCCTGCATTGACCTGGTTCATCGCACGCCCACGTCGAAGTTCGCGAGAAATTTGCCGAAACCCTGATTAGCATCAGTCAGGAACCAAGCACCACCGTTTCGCACATTCGATATGGAGCCCAGCGCCCCGGCCGGCTCCTGTACGAAGGAGGCATCGGCATGCTCAAAGGTTTCAGGGATTTCCTGCTCCGCGGCAACGTGGTCGATCTTGCGGTCGCCGTCGTCATCGGCACGGCGTTCGTCGCGATCGTCACCGCGTTCACCAGCGGGATCATCAATCCGCTGCTCGCGGTGTTCGGCGGATCGAACGAGATGGGGCTCGGCTTCCAGCTCATCGCGGATAAACCGGCCACCTTCATCGAGGTCGGGCCGATCATCACCGCGGCGATCAACTTCCTGCTGGTAGCGGCGATCCTCTACTTCATCCTGGTCATCCCCGCGACCAGGATGAAGAAGCGATTCTCCAACGCCGACGAAAGCCTCACCGAAAACGAACTGCTCATTCAGATTCGCGACCTGCTGGCCGAGCAGCGCGGCCGCTCGGACGGAAAGCACAGCTCGATGTCCCAACCGCAGCCGGACGCCGACGGCGAACGGACATACTGAATCGGCTTCCGTGACACAGAGATCGGGCCCGCTCCCTCGAGTAGGCCCCGATCTTGTTGTCCGACAGTCTTATTCGGTCAGCCGAGGCTGAAGGGTGCGCCCCAGAGGGTCACCCAGCTGATGACATTGTCGGTTTCCACCTCGACGCTCACGAAGGAACGAGCCTGGGCGTAGCCGCCGCAGCCGGACAGGCCGATGGTCTCGTCAGCCCAGGTCACCGAACCCGACCCGCCTTTGAACGCGTTGCGGGTCTTGTGGGTTTCATTGCCGAAGTCGTCCGCCATTTCGAGGTCGAGAACGTGGAAGGACTTCGACTGGCCGGGGCCGAGCGAGAGTTCGCCTCCGGTCGAGACGCTACCTTCGGGATCGTCCCAGTATTGACCGTCGGGCCAGTCCTGGGATCCCTCGGCACCGCCGGTCGCACCGCCGCCGCCGATATTCACCTGGCAGCCAACGGTGTAGCCCGGAAAGATCTTGCCGCCACCGTCACCGGATACCGTCACCTGCGCGCTTCCGGAAACCCAGGCATTGCGGTGCGCGGGAGTAGATCCCAGCGACGGATTGATATTGGCGGATTCACCGACGAGACTGATGTCGACGACGGTGCCGTCGGACAGCGTCTTGGTGATATGACCACCCGGCAGCGGAACAAAGGTGTCGGCGTTTGCCGCGCCGGTGGAGAGCAAGCCCAACGCAACGGTCGCCACGGCCGTGAAACCTGCCGCGCGCGCGATGCTCTTACGATTGATCATCACAGTTGCCCTCTCGAGGGTGAATTCGTGTGAACGAGCGAAAGTTTCGGTTCTTCTCGCGCGATCAGCCGATGCTGAACGGCTGCCCGTACAGGGTGGTCTTGGAGTAGTGGTCACCGATGATCTCGACCACCGAGTACGAACGCGCCTGGGCGTAGCCCGCGCAGCCCTGGATCTGGATCTCGGCATCCTGGTATTCGACCGAGTAGACACCCGGCTTCAGAATGTCCTTGGCGTCGATCTGTACGAACGCGACCTGGCCGGGACCGAGATTCAGACCGACCGATCCACCGGCGCTGAGACCACCGGTCGACACGCCACCGGACAGCCCGGCGCTGACCGCTTCGTCACCGATGCTGACCTGGCAGCCGACGATGTAGCCGTGGTTCAGCTGCGACGCGCCGTGCGTCGAAGAATTGTTGGAGCCGGGACGGTTCAAAGGTCCGTTGTAGGGCCCGACCTCGCCCTCCGGCGTGACCTGCACATCGGCACGGGCATGGCCCGACACCCAGACGACGCGACCAGCGCCGTTGGCGGCCAGCGACGGGGAGACGATGGCATGCTCGCCGTGCCGGCTCAAAGTAACGCCGGGGCCCAGCTTCTCGCCGTCCGGCAACGGCACGAAGGTGTCCGCGTTGGCAGCACCGGCCGACAACAGGCCGATCGTCACGGCCACTGCGGCGCCTGCGCTCCATGCGGCGCGGCGCCCGCGGTTGGTGCGGTTCTCGCTCATTCTTCCCCTCGAGGTGTACGCAAATCCGACCTCGACCATCGAGGTCGATATCTGTGTTGCGCCCGGACCCAGCTGGGGTGTGTCACAAGGGACAAGCACCGCTGGCAACAGGACAGATGCGCCCTGCCGGGAGGTGGATCGAGAAGCTGGTCGTCACCTGATCGGCGCGACTCTCAGCCGATCGGCGAACGAAAACGCAAGATGAGTTCGACTGCCGGGGCAGTCGATTCGGGTTCAACATAATGAGACGGACTCGCATTGTCCAGTGCTACGACGTTGAACGCACAACAAAACGGGCCGGTCGCAGTAGCGACCGGCCCGTTTCGAGTTCGGGATGCGAACAGATCAGCCGAGGCTGAACGGAGCGCCCCACAGCGTCACCCAGGAGATGACGTTGTCGGTCTCGACCTCGACGGAGACGAAGGCACGCGCCTGCGCGTAGCCGGCGCAGCCGCTCAGGCCGATGGTGGTGTCGGACCAGGTCACCGAACCGGAGCCGTTCTTGAACTTGTTGTTCTTGCTGTGCGATTCGTTGCCGAAGTCGTCGGCAACCTCGCGGTCGAGGATGTAGAACGAGGACGACTGGCCGGGGCCGAGCGACAGCTCGCCGCCGGTGTTCACGCCGGCATCGACGTTGCCTTCCCAGTCGCTGCCCACATCGCCGCCACCGGAGACGCCGCCGCCCGAGATGTTGACCTGGCAACCCACGGTGTAGCCCGGGTAGATCTTGCCGGAGCCGCCGTCGGAGACGGTGACCTGAGCGCTACCCGAGACCCACGCGTTGCGGTGGACCGGAGTGGAGCCCATCGACGGGCTGATGTTGGCGGATTCGCCGACCAGGGAGATGTCGACGACGGTGCCGTCGGACAGCACCTTGGTGATGTGTCCACCCGGCAGGGGAACGAAGGTATCGGCATTGGCCGCGCCCGTGGAGAACAGGCCGACGGCCACGGTGGCCGCAGCGCTGACGCCCGCCACCTTCGCCATGAACTTACGGTTGATCATAGGATTTGTCCCTCGAGGATTGAGTTCGCCGCAGCGAGAAGAAGATTCGTGCCAGATCGAAAGACGTCAGCCGATGCTGAACGGCATGCCGTACAGGGTGGTCTTCGAGTAGTTGTCGCCGATGACCTCGACGACGGTGTACGCCCGGGCCTGCGCGTAGCCGGCGCAGCCCTGGATCTCGATTTCCGCGTCCTGGTAGTCGATCGCGTACGTACCGGCCTTCAGGATGTCCTTCGAGCTGATCTGCACGAACTTCACTTCACCGGGGCCGAGGTTGACGCCGATGGAGCCGCCCGCGGTCACGCCGCCGGTGCTGATTCCGCCGGAGACACCAGCGCCGATGGCGTCATCGGCGATGCTCACCTGGCAACCGACGATGTAGCCGGTGTTCAGCTGGGAGGTCCCGTGCGTTGACGAGTTGTTGGAGCCGGGACGGCCGGTCGGGCCGTTCCAGGGGCCGACCTCGCCCTCGGGGGTCTCGTTGACCTCGGCGATCGCGGTGCCCGAGACCCAGACGACGCGTCCCGCGCCGTTGGCGGCCATCGACGGCGAGATCAGCGCGGACTCGTGGGTGCGGGTGATGGTCACGCCAGCAGGGCTGACCTTCTGGCCGTCCGGCAACGGCACGAAGGTATCGGCATTGGCGGCACCGGTCGACAGCAGGCCCAAGGCCACGGCGGCCGCGGCAGCGCCGACGCCCGCGGCACGGACGCCACGGCGCACACCGGTGGTGCGGTTCTCGCTCATACTTCCCCTCATCAGGTGTCTAACAGCCGACTTCGACTTTCGAAGCCGGACAAATGGACCTCACAGGGCCCAGATCAGTGTGTCGCCCCTTTGTTGCCGTTGCGTAACTAACTGTTATTTCGACGATACGGCCGGGGCCGGTGTAGCGAACCCGAGCCAGGGCTCCACCGGGTGGTTCAACGCACAGAGGTGGGGTACTGCGGGGACCGATAGTTGGTGGCTCAATGGCGAACATTAAACGCCGTTCTACTGATTCGGCAACGAAAGAGTTCGTAAATTTCACTGTGAAGCACGGCACACATTCGTACATCGCCACATGCTTTGACGTGCATTGATGTAGTTGCGAAGGCCCCTGTCATGAGGTCTTGACAGAACTGGTCCACAGGTAACGATCTGGGTCATCGAACGACAAAAGACCACGCTTTCGCGTGGTCTCGAGTATTTGTCCGCCGTTCGCGCATGCGCCGAAAACGGCTTTTAGAAGGCCGCCTATTACGTAGCGGCTACGTAGATAACGGGACGATCACCCGTGGTGCGGCGGAACCTGGGACCGTAACCATTCGTCGGTGCCGGAGCCGCTGGATCGGTCACCGCGCTCGTCACCGGTGGTCTCCGGCAGCACATCGCCGAAGATCCTCGCCAGCCGCGCCGCCTCGGCCGCCTTGCGCCGGAGCTCCTCCGCGGACGTAGGTTCCCGGCCCCGATCATCGGGGCCGGGAACCGCATCGTGGGGCTCGGATGTCATTCGTCCAGACCGGACAGTTCGCCGATCACCTTGCTGGCCAGCGGCCCGAGGGTGGCCATGCCGTCGCGGATCGACGCGCGGGTACCGGGCAGGTTCACCACCAGGGTGCTGCCGGAGATGCCCGCGACGCCGCGCGACAAACCGGCATCGAGCGAGCCGGCCACCCGGCCCGACGCGCGCAGCGCCTCGGTGATGCCGGGCAGTTCACGGTCGAGCACCTGTGTGGTGGCCTCGGGGGTGATATCGCGCGGCGACATGCCGGTGCCGCCGACCGAGATCACCAGGTCGACACCGCCGATCACCGCGGTATTGAGGGCGTTGCGGATCTCGACCTCCTCGGCCTGCACCGTCACCGAGGCGTCGACGAGGAACCCCGCCTCGTTGAGCAGTTCGGTAACCAGCGGGCCGAACGAATCCACGCCGCCATGAGCCGTCCGATCGTCGACGACAACAACCAGTGCGCGCCCTGCCACGGGAGCATCGATGTCCATGGTCATCACCGTAGCGCCTACGCACGACAGGTTCGCGTTCGAACGCATCATCGGCCGCCTTCCGCCGCCGCCGCGGTGAGCGTGACCTCGACGGTCTTGGCATTGCCGCCCTGTTCGTCGGTGTAAGTCACCTTCACCTTGTCTCCTGGCTGGTGTGAGCGGACGGCGGCGATCAGCGCGTCGCCCGAGTCGATGGGACGGTCGCCGAGGCGGGTGATGACGGCGCCCGCGGGGATGCCCGCCTCGGCGGCGGGGCCGTCGGGAGTGGCCTCGAGTACGCGCGCGGCGGTGTCGCGCGCGAGCAGTTTGATGCCGATCTGGGCATAGGTGGCGTGGCCGGTCTTGATCAGTTCGTCGGCGACCCGGCGCGCCTGATCCACCGGGATCGCGAAGCCGAGGCCGATCGAACCGCTCTGGGTGCCGCCTGCCGCCTCGCCGCCGAGGCTGGCGATGGCGGTGTTGATGCCGATCAGCTTGCCCTGCACATCGACCAGCGCGCCGCCGGAGTTGCCCGGGTTGATCGCCGCGTCGGTCTGGATCGCGTCGATCACCGGGTTCACCTGGCTCGGTGTGCCCTCGCCGCTGGTCGAGACCGGGCGATTGAGGGCGGAGACGATGCCGGTGGTGACCGTGCCTGCCAGGCCGAGGGGTGAACCGATCGCGATCACGGGCTGGCCGACCGCCAGCCCATCGGAGGTGCCCAGTTCGATCGGCGTGAGCCCGGTCTTGCCGCTGACCTTGATAACGGCCAGGTCGGAGACCGGATCCGCGCCGATCATCGTGGCGGGCGCGGTGCTGCCATCGTTGAACACCACTTCCATCGTCGCCGAGGCGCCCGCGCCCGAGGCGACGTGATTATTGGTGAGGATCAGCCCGTCCGTGGACAGCACCACTCCGGAGCCCTCACCGGAAGCCCGGTTCCCCGCGACCTTGATCATCACCACACTGGGCAATACCCGCTGCGCCACCGCCTGAGTGGACCCGGTCGGCGCGTTGGCGACATTGTTCACCGCGGGCTTGGGAGCCTCGAGCGCATTGGTCACCGGCGCGGAATCCGAATCGGTGGCCAGCACTCCGACAACGCCACCGACACCACCGCTGACCAGTGCTAATACCGTCGCACCGGCGATCAGGCCGAGCCGCAACGGCTTTCGCTGCGGCGTCGGCGCCGGGCCGAATGCCTGCGGCGCGACGCCGTGCGTCGCCGGACCATCTTGCGGGTGCTGACCACCGAACGACGTCGGGCCCCCGAAAGGCCCAGGACCACCGAAGGGAGCTTGGTCGCCCTGGTGCCCGCCGAACGGCATCTGGCCGCCGAAGGGTGCGGGGCCGCCGAAGTGGTCAGCAGGGTGCTGCTGGGGATCGTCGGTCATGGTGTCTGTCTCCTCACGCTTGCAGACCAGCTTCCTGACGGCTACTGAGAGGCGCCTGAGATCGGACTATCAGTTCGCCGAGACTCCGGCGATCACTCGGCCGCTGACTCGTCGAGAACGGTCGGCGCCTCCCCCGGCAACACGATGCGCACCAGCGCGCCGCCCCGATCGGAGGTGTCCACCGCGATGGTGCCGCCGTGTTTGGTCACCACCTGCTTGACGATGGCCAGCCCGAGCCCGGAACCGGGCATCGAACGCGAGGCGGTCGTGCGGTAGAAACGTTCGAAGACCAGTTCGCGTTCGCCGGTGGGGATACCGGGGCCCGCGTCGCCGACGGACAGTTCGAGCAATCCCGGGCCGCCAGGGCGCATGGTGATCCGCACGACCGCGTCGGGCGGACTCCACTTGGCCGCGTTGTCGAGGACGTTGAGGACGGCCCGTTCCAGGCCCGCCTCGTGCCCGTAGACGAACCACGGCGCCAGATCGGCAACGAAGGTGATCCCCACCCGCCTGCGCCGCGCACGCTCGAGCGCGCGCTCGGCCACCTCGCCGAGATCCACCCGCTCGTAGACGGTCTCGGGGGCGTCCTCACGGGCCAGATCGACCAGGTCACCGACCAGCGTCGACAGCTCGCCGATCTGGGCCACCACATCGGCGCGCAATTCGGCCATGTCCTCGTCCGGCAGCCGGGGCGCGCCCGGCCTGCCCGAGGCGATGAGCAGCTCCATATTGGTGCGCAGCGAGGTGAGCGGGGTCCGCAGCTCGTGGCCCGCGTCGGCGACGAGCCTGCGCTGGCGGTCGCGTGATTCGGTCAGCGCCCGCAGCATCGTGTTGAAACTCTCGGTGAGCCTGGCCAATTCGTCATCACCGGTCACCGGGATCGGCGTCAGATCGTCGGTGCGAGCGACGCGCTCGGTCGCCGCGGTGAGTCTCGCGATCGGGCGCAGACCGGTGCGGCCCACCGCGGTCCCGGCCGCCGCGGCGAGCACGACACCGCACGCGCCAACCACGAACAGCAGCCACGCCAGCTGATCGAGCACCTCGCGGGTGCGGTAGAGCTTCTGCGAGATGATCAGCGTCGCACCGCTGTTCGTGCGCGCGGCGAGCACCCGCTGGTCGCCGACGGTGCGCAACGAGGAGTTGATCTTGCCGTCGGCCACCGCGAGCTCCTGGGCACCGACCGGCGGAAGCGTCTGCTGGGGCGGCATGTACGGCTTGTGACCGGCATAGATCAGCGCGACGCCGACATCGTTGGAGAACAGCCCGGCCAGCACGATCGACTGGAAGCCCGCGGTCTCGAAATTGTTGTTGATCATGGTCGCCGCGCGGGCCTCGAGCTGGCCGTCGACATCGGCGTACAGCGCGCGCGCCACCATCGCGTAGGCCGCGATCGAGGTCACCGCGACCGCGATCAACACCACCGACGCCGCCAGCAACGTCACCCGCCAGCGCAGCGACACCGAGCGGGTGAGCGGGGTCGGCGGACGCATCTCGCTCGCGTCGAGCGGCCTGCCGAGCACGGCGACCGCGGGTTCCTTGTGTGCCATGCCGCCCGCCTACGGAGGGGTCTCGCGCAGCACGTACCCGACGCCACGCACGGTATGGATCAGTCGCTCCTCGCCGTCGGCCTCGGTCTTGCGGCGCAAATAGCCGATATAGACCTCGAGCGCGTTGCCGGAGGTCGGAAAGTCGTAGCCCCAGACCTCTTCGAGGATTCGGCCGCGGGTGAGCACGCGGCGCGGATTGGCCATCAACATCTCGAGCAACGAGAACTCGGTGCGCGTCAGACTGATCGCGCGCATCCCGCGGGAAACCTCGCGCGTGACCGGATCCAGCGACAAGTCAGCGAACACCATCGCTTCCGACGCTTCACCAGGATCGGGCGTTCGCCGGCGCAGCAACGCCCGTAAACGCGCCAGCAATTCCTCCAACGCGAAAGGTTTCGGCAAATAATCGTCGGCACCCGCGTCGAGCCCGGCCACGCGTTCGGACACCGAATCGCGTGCGGTCAAAACGAGAATCGGCAGATCGTCACCGGTACTGCGCAGCCTTCGGCACACTTCGAGGCCGTCGAGGCGCGGCATCATGACGTCGAGAACCAGGGCATCGGGCCTGGCCGCGGTCACTTTTTCCAGTGCGTCCAGACCGTCGACAGCCAGGTCGACGGTGTAGCCGTTGAAGCTCAGTGACCGGCGCAGTGATTCCCGCACCGCGCGATCGTCGTCGACTACCAGAATGCGCATGTGGTGTAGTTTGCCGTGACCGACTGAGAACGTACTGAGAGGACTCGGCGCGCCGAACGTCGTGTTCTCGATGACGTGCGTTGTAGGTCTTGACAAACCAGAACGAATCGTCGTTGTGTCAGCGCATATTCGGCGAATTACAGACCGCGTGGCCCGGATTGCCGATGCCCACTCGGCACGGTATCTTTCCTGCGGTAAAAGAAGACCTCCAGTTGGTTCTGCGCTCGCATCGCTCCGCGACCTCCCCGCGCGGGCCTCCGGTCACACGTGGAAGCAGAGGCAACGCACGCGGATGGAACCTGCATCGCGCTCCTGGCAATTCAGCCTGTCCAACTGGTCGGTAACGCGCAAGGTCGGTGTGGTGCTGGTGCTGCCGGTGATGCTCGCGACCACCTTCGCCGTGCTGCGGATCAACAACGAACTGCAGACGATGACGCAACTCGGCGCGGCCACCGAACAGGCCACCGTCATTCGTCCTGTCGTCAAATTCGCCACCGCGACCGAACAACTCGCCGTCGCGGCGACCGCGAACTGGGGTGCGATCGCCGACCCGCAGACCGACGCCGCGCTCACCACCTACGACCAGGCGCTCGCCGAGGTGCAGAGCGCGCTGCGCACCGCCCGCATCGACCCCGCCGTCGCCAGTGAACTCACCGCGGCCACCACCACCGGCGCCACCCTGCGCAATACCGTGCGCGGCGGCTCCCCCGCGATGGTCGGCGAGCAGACCGACGAGATCGGCGAACGGATCGGCAACGCGCTGGCCAAGACCCCGCAGGTCGAGGACTTCGTCGTGCAGCGCTACTTCCTGCAGCTGACCGCGCTGCACCAGGCCCGCCGGGTGCTCACCCGCGAACGCACGCTGGTCGTCTCGCCCGAGTCGGGCCGCAGCCAGAGCGCGCGATCGAAGATGCTCGTCGAGCTCGGCTCCGAAGCGAACATGATCAAGACCTACGGGATGATCCTGCCCGAGCACGCGGGCAGCCAGGCGGCGCTGCTCGACGCGGTGCAGACCCGGATCAGTGTGTTCAGCCAGAACAACGGCGATCCGACCACCAACGCGGCGGTGCTCAACACGCTGCAGGTCAGCGCCGACACCTACGCGTCCACCATCTCCGCGCTGCTCGACAACATCGACCACACCCTCGACAGCAATACCGCGACCGCGCAGACCGGCGCCCTGCGCGAAACGACCCTGGTGCTCGGCATGCTGCTGGCGGGCCTCGCGCTCGCGCTGGCCGTGGCCCGCACGCTGGTGGTGCCGGTGCGCAGGCTGCGCCGCGACGCGCTCGAGGTCGCGCATGTGAAGCTGCCCGACGAGCTGGCCGTGGTCCGCAGCGGCGGTGCGACGCCGGAGATCATGCCGGTGGGCGTGCATTCCACCGACGAGATCGGTCAGCTGGCCCGCGCCGTCGACGAGATCCACGAACAGGCGCTGAATCTGGCAGGCGACCAGGCGCGCCTGCGCCTGCAGATCGGCAACATGTTCGAGACGCTCTCGCGGCGCAGCCAGTCGCTGGTGGAGCAGCAGCTCGCGCTCATCGAGGAGCTCGAGCACGACGAGGACAACCCCTCGCGCCTGCAGACCCTGTTCCGTCTCGACCACCTCGCCACCCGCATGCGCCGCAACGGTGACAACCTGCTCGTGCTCGCGGGCACCGTGCTGCGCCGCGGTCACCTGCCGCCGGTGCCGCTGTCGGACATGCTGTGGAGCGCGGTGTCGCAGGTGGAGGACTACCAGCGGGTCGAGATCGGCAATGTGCCCGATGGTGTCGTCGCCGGTGAGTCCGCGGTCGATATCGAGCACCTGCTCGCCGAGCTCATCGACAACGCGCTGCGCTACTCCCCGCCGAGCACGTCGGTGGCGGTGATCGTCGGCCGGGCGGTCGACAGCGGCTATCTGATCGAGATCACCGACCGCGGCCTCGGCATGTCGGCCGACGATCTGCGCACGACCAACGACCGGCTCGCCTCCGGTGGTGAGGTCACCATCGAAACCGCACGCCGGATGGGTCTTTTCGTGGTCGGCAGGCTCGCCAAGCGCCACACCATCACCGTCAGTCTGCGCCGTACCAGCGGTGCGGCGCCGCAGCCCGGCATCACCGCCAGCGTGCATCTGCCCAGTGCGCTCGTCGCGCCGTCGCCGCCCATGCCTTCGAGCCAGTCCACCGGCCCGAATCCGCTGGTCTCGACCGGCCCGCACCCGATCGTGCCCGCCGGGATCGGCCCGTACGCGCTGACGCCGGCCGACATCACCGGCCCGAATCCGATCATGCCGACCGGACCTCGCCCCCTGGTTTCGCTGGACGCCGTGACCAGTCTCGACCTCCCGGCCTCACCGCTACCCGTACCCGCGATATTCGCGCCGATGGATCCGAGTCCGCCCGTCCCGGCCGACGGCGCGAACGTACCAACCGCCGGACTCACCAATGTCGGCCTCCCACAACGTGTTCCGGCCGCAGTACCGGCGCCGCCCCCGGAACCGGTCGCCGTCGAACCCGACGACGACGCGGCTCCCGCGGGCATGTGGGCCGAGCACGAGCACGACACCGACGATCTCCCGGTGGCCACCGAACCGCCGACGCCCGCACCCGACTCGCTGTCCTTCGGCCTGCCACAGCGCATCCCCGCGAGCGCGCTGGCCGAGCTCTCCGCCCCCTCCGTACCTGCCGCACCCTCGGAGCCGGAGCCGGTCGCACGACCCTTCGACGCCGACCCGATGCCGACGACGAGCACCCGCTTGCAGCCGGTCTCCGGCCCGGCACCGACCCCGATCTACCAGCGGATGGTCTCGGAGTGGCTCGTCGAACCCGCTTCCGCCCCTGCCGAATCCGGTAACGGCATCGGCGCGTCGTGGAGTGCCCCCGGCGACGCGGGCTGGTCGGCCGCCGCCGAGGCGGACCACCCAGCCACGTCCTCGCGAACGAGCGGCGGGCTGCCGATCCGCAAGCCGGGCGCTCAGCTCGTCCCCGGTGGGCTCACCCCCGCGGAAGAAGAGGGAGCTCGCGACCCCGAGGAGATCCGCAACAACTTGACCCGACATCTCAGTGGCGTCCGCAGCGGCCGTGCCGAGATCCAGTACAACGACGGAGGCCTCGAATGAGCAACGCGCACCCCACAGACGAGAATCTGAACTGGTTGGTCGCCCGCTTCACCCGCGACGTACCCGGCGTCTCGCACGCGGTGCTCGTCTCGGCCGACGGACTGCTCCAGGCGACCAGTCCCCATCTGCCCTCGGACCGCGCCGAGCAGTTGGCCGCGGTCACCGCCGGTTTGGCCAGTCTGTCGATGGGTGCGGCGCACCTGTTCGACGGCGGCAAGGTGATGCAGTCGATCGTGGAGATGCAGCGGGGCTATCTGCTGGTGATGAGCGTCGGAAACGGTTCGCACCTGGCGGTTCTGGCCAACAAGAGCCACGACATCGGCCGCATCGGCTACGAGATGGCGTTGCTCGTCGACCGGGTGGGCTCGGCGGTCACCGCCACCGCCCGCTCCGCCGGCTGAGGTGAGATGTCGAGCCCTTACGGATCCGATCACCGGCCGACGACGCGAGTCAGGCCCTATGCCCTGACCTCCGGCCGCACCGAGCCCGCGATCGCACTGCCCTTGGAGGCAGTCGTCGAAACGGTCTCTTATACAGCTCACAATGACTGGTCCGCAGGCGATTTGCGGATCGAAATCGTGCGTCTTGCCACACATCGGCTCTCTGTCGTCGAGATTGCTGCATACCTTGGTCGCCCACTGGGTATGGTCCGGGTGATGATCGGTGATCTCGTAGTGGGCGGGATTCTTCGAGTGCATTCGACGCTGACCGAACAGGCGAGCTACGACGAACGCCGATCACTGATGGAGAGGACTTTGCGTGGACTCCGTGGCCTCTGATGGCATGCGCCCGCCGGTATCAGAACAGCGAGTCGCATCGACCAAGATCGTCGTGGCCGGTGGATTCGGGGCCGGTAAAACGACTTTCGTCGGTGCGGTGTCGGAGATCGTGCCGCTGCGCACCGAGGCGATGGTGACCCATTTCTCCGACGGCATCGACGACCTCGCCGAGACGCCGGAAAAGGAAACCACCACCGTAGCCATGGACTTCGGCCGCATCGTGCTGCCCGGCAACCTGGTGCTCTACCTGTTCGGCACCCCGGGGCAGAAACGCTTCTGGTTCATGTGGGACGACCTGATCCGTGGTGCCATCGGCGCGGTGGTGCTGATCGATACCCGCAGGCTGGAAGACAGCTTCGCCGCCGTCGACTTCTTCGAGGCGCGCGGGCTGCCGTTCCTGATCGCGGTGAACCGCTTCCCCAACGCCCCCCGCTTCCCCATCGCCGAACTGCGCGAAGCGCTCTCGGTGCGCGAGGGGATCCCGATCGTCGACATCGACGCGCGCAACGCCGTCGAGGTCCGTCAGGCACTGGCGGCGGTGACCGAATACGCCATCGCCCAGCTCGAGCCGCAGCAGTTCGAAGGAGCGGGCAGGCGTGCTTGATGTGCTCGCCGCGACCGGTGCCGAAACTTTCGCGCACGGCACCGGTATCGCGTGGCTCGCGCTGGATCTGTCAGCGCTCGGGGCACTGGTGTCGTTCGCCTGCATCCGGCACGCGAAGTACTCGATCCGGTTCCGGCTCATCTGGCTGACGATGGCCGCGGTCTCGCTCGGTGGTGTCGGGCTGTGGCTGGCGAATTCGGTCGCGCTGCTCGCGATGCGGGTGAACGACAGCGTCATGCGGTACAACGTCGCGCTCGGTGCGGCGGCGCTGGCCATCGCGGTGGTCGGCGTGCTGGCCGGATTGCTGATCAGTGGCCGGACCACACAGGTGCCGCGGCTGATCATCGGCGGGCTGACGATGGGTTTGAGTGTCGGACTGTCGACCTATCTGACCCTGGACGCGCTTGCCGTGCAGGGCACCGTCGACGAGTCGCTCGGCCTCATCGGGGTTTCCGTGCTGGTGTCGATGGCGCTGTGCACCGCGACCCTGTGGGTGTCGCAGGTGGTCCGGCGGGTGCCGGTGCGGGTGCTGGTGTCGGTGCTGTTCGCGCTCGGCGTCGCCGCGGTGTACTACACGGCGGTCGCCGCGCTGACGTTCTCGATCGATCCGGGTATCCGGACACCGACCGGGCTGTCGCTGTTCGACCTGGTGTTCCCGATGTTCGTGATCGGCGCGCTCGGTTTGACTGTGCCGATCACCGCGGTGCTGGTGGCGCCGGATCGGCGAGATGCCGCGGCCCCGGTGCGTCAGCCCGTTCCGGCCCGCTGAAGGCAACCAGCTAACGTCCGGTTTGTCGGAATCTTTCCGGTCTTCCGCCCCGCTGATCGAAGCTCTCGCGACCTGCGGCGAACTGCCGCGAAAAACGCCCCTGAAGTGGCGATGAGCGGGTTCCCCTGACTCGGAGAACCCGCCCTCCCGCACGAGAGTACATACCTGTGAGGGACTCCGCATCAGTGGTTGGGGAATTTTCTTGTGGCGAAAAACAAACCAAGAGTTGGTAATTCGACCGCCAGCAAATATTCCGCAAGCCATTCGACGCGTCCGCGCCAAGTGGCATGCATCACACCGTTAACGGGGCGGTTGCCCCACACCCTCCCCTAAGGCCCTGAACAGGCACAACAGTGTCGGAGTAAGGCCCCTGGACATATGGCCGCGCAGAACGAACCGCCGACGCCGTGGAAGCCCACCACACGGTGCGCCAACCGAGTTATGGTCGCTGCAGGGCGCATTCGTCTCGCCCAGCACATCCAAGGTTCGTTCGAAGGAGTTCGCATGGCCGTCAACGTGGTGCTCGACAAAGTCCTCGACAAGGAATTCGAGAACAAGACGCTCGCGGAAATTCTCGCCGCTCCCCCCTCAGCGCTCGCCGGTCTCACCGAGGCGCACGACAAGCAACTGCTCGAAGCGCTGAAGATCAAAACCATCGCCGACCTGGGCAACAACAAGTTCTTCCAGCTCGCCGCGGCCCTGGTCGCACTGGCCGAGCGCGAAGGCTGAATCTTTTAGCGGCTGGCGCCGCGGGGTTTGCGGCCCCCGGTTGCCTCGAATCCGAGGGGCGATACTGCGGCTTCGCCGTTACGTCTCGCCCCTCGGATCCGAGGCGGGCCGCAAACCCAGGGCGGTAGAGACAGCCCGTCAGGGGTTTCCTGGCAGGCCATCGTCATTGCTTTCAGAGGCGGGCTGGGTCGATCATGCCCTTGCGTACGGCGTTGACGATCCGGCGTGGTACTCGGTATTCGACGCCTGCCACCGTCACCGGGACCAGCTGTGGCACTTCCGCTTTCCACTGCGCGCGTCTGCTTCGTGTGTTGGAGCGCGACATTCTGCGCTTGGGAACCGCCATGATTCAGCCTTCCTTGCCTGTGCGCGAGCGCTTTCCGTACTTGCGCTCGAACTTCTCGACCCGGCCCTGGGTGTCGAGGTTGCGGGCGGTGCCCGTCCAGAACGGGTGCGAATCGGAGGTCACGTCGACCGTCATGAGCGGATAGGTGTTCCCGTCGGCCCATTCGATCGTCCGGTCGCTGGTCGCGGTCGACCTGGTCAGGAACTTCTTTCCGGTGCTCGCGTCCTCGAACACGACGGGGTGGTAATCGGGATGGATGCCCGCTTTCATGCCGTTTCTCCTCTCGGATTGGTGCGCTCGCTCACCGAGGCCGTTGCCTCGGTGGGGTCGGCGCAGGGATCTTCGTGCCAGTCGCCGAAGGGGTCCTCCCACAACGCGACTCGTTCCGGTGCCCGCTCGACGAGCAGCAGTTCGTCGTCCTCCACCAGCGCCCAGTGCAGGGCATGGCGGATCTCGGCGGGGTCCGCGTCATGGGCCAGGATCACCAGCGACACGTCGCGATCGCCGAATCGCTCGTCCCAGCCCAGCGCGGCCATCACCCGCCGATCGGCGTCGACGGCGGCCTGCTCCTGCGCGCTCATCGCGGCCAGCCAGCGACCGGCACCACCGACCCGCAGTCCGCCGCCCGCCGACTCGAGCCACACCACGTGATCGGGCTGGGTCGCCAGCCAGATCCGGCCACGGGCGGTGACCACGCCGTCGAGCAGGACGTCGAGCGCCTCGTGCAACCGCTCGGGATGAAACGGCCTGCGCGCGGCGAATTCGACGATCGAGACACCGCAGTCGGTACTCAGCGGCGGCTGCCCGCGCAACAACGGCGCGTGCGCGCCGAAGATCCGGCCGCGGCGCGAATCGGCGGGCACGCGGGTCAGCAAGGCGCCGATCTCCATCGCGTCGAAGCCAGGCAATTCGTCGAGCCAGGCGGTCGGTGCCGCGGGTGCCAGCCGGTCGAGGACCGCCCCGAGTCGTTCGCGATCGAGCGCGTCGGCCCCAGCGGCAAGGACCACCAGCGCGTCGGCGAAGTCGACCTGGCCGACCGCCACCTGCGCGACCGTACGCTCGTCGTCGGCCGAGGCCAGTCCACGATCGGCCAGCACCTCGTCGCCGGTGGCGTCGGCCAGCCACTGCTGCCCGTCGAGGCAGGTCAGCACGGCCTCGATCCGCACGGAACGCCCGGCGGGCCCATCGACGCGATCGGCGACGCCGGTCACCACGACATTCTCGATCGCGCGACACAGCGCCTCGGCCTCGATGCCGGGATCCAGCGCCAGCACGATGCGGTCGATATGAGCTCGGGTGGCGAGCGTGCACAGCATCGGTAGCAGGTCGGCGCGCAGCGTGCACGACACACAGCCGTGCGCGAGCTCGAGCACCGTGGTGCTCACCTTGCCCGCGGTACGCACCGTGCGGCGCACCACGCCTTCACGCAGTTCGGCGAGGTCGTGATGCACCACCACGGTGCCCGCGTCCGCGCTCAACGTCTCCGCGATGTGTTCGACGCCGCCCATGGCGGGTCCCGAGAAGCCGGCCAGCAGCACCACGGGCGTTCTCCGGTCTGACTGGTCAAGCACCCGAAACCCCTTTCGACAATGATTTTCATTTACTTCAGCGCGACTGTACAGTGCGGAATAATCGTTGTCGAAAATGGTTGTCATAACCATGGAAGGAGGTCGCATGTCGGCCCACTGCCAGGTCACCGGTCGCAAGCCCGGCTTCGGAAAAGCCGTCTCGCACTCGCACCGGCGCACCAACCGACGCTGGAACCCCAACATCCAGCACAAGACCTACTACCTGCCCAGCGAGGGCCGCCGCATCACGCTGACGGTCTCCACCAAGGGCATCAAGACCATCGACCGCGACGGGATCGAGGCTGTAGTGGCTCGGATCCGCGCTCGCGGGGACAAGATCTAGGAGCTGAACATGGCCTCGAAATCGACCGATATCCGGCCGATCGTCAAGCTGAAGTCCACCGCCGACACCGGCTTCACCTACGTCACCCGCAAGAACCGCCGCAATGACCCAGACCGGCTGGTTCTGCGCAAATACGACCCCGTCGTGCGCCGCCACGTCGACTTCCGCGAGGAGCGCTGATGGCCAAGAAATCCAAGATCGCCCGCAATGAACAGCGCCGCGAGATCGTCGAACGGTTCGCGGCCCGGCGTGCCGAGCTCAAGGAGATCATCCGCAAGCCGAGCACCGGCGACATCGAACGCTCCGCCGCACAGGCCGAACTGCGCGACCAGCCGCGCAATGCCAGTCCGGTACGATTGCGTAATCGGGACGCTGCTGACGGCCGCCCACGCGGCTATCTCCGCAAGTTCGGCCTCTCCCGTGTTCGTGTGCGCGAGATGGCCCACCGGGGCGAGCTGCCCGGGGTCCACAAATCGAGCTGGTAGAGACTCCCCAAACTGATTCGTGAGAAGGAATATCCCATGGCAGTGAAGCGAGCACCGTCCAAGAAGGCACGTGCCGACCAGGGCCGTAAGCCGAAGAAGAATCCGCTGATCACCGCGGGCATCGAGTACGTCGACTACAAAGACGTCAACCTGCTGCGCACCTTCATCTCCGATCGCGGCAAGATCCGCAGCCGCCGCGTCACCGGCCTGACCCCGCAGCAGCAGCGTCAGGTCGCCGTCGCGGTGAAGAACGCGCGCGAAATGGCGCTGCTGCCGTTCACCACCACCAAGTAGCACCGTGAACACGAGAATGGCCCCGAAGCTGTTGCCTCGGGGCCACTTTCGTCTGTGTTTACGGGATGGTCAGTACCTGACCGGCATTGATGAGATCCGGGTTGTCGATACCGGAGGCCGCGGCGATCTCCTGGTAGCGGTTGCCGTCACCGTAGAAGCGCTCCGAGATGGCCCACAGGGTGTCACCCGACTCGACCGTGTAGGTCTGCGCGGCCGGCGGCGGCGCGACCTCTTCGGCGATCGGGGCGGCGGCGACCGGCTCGGGAGCAGGCAGCGGGTTGTCGGTGTTGGTGGCGGTGGACCACGCGACCGAACCGTCGGTGCCGTAGACCACGACGTTGCGGTCGGGCTGCACGACCAGCCGCTCGACGTTGCGGCCGCTGGTGTCGGTCGCCCAGATGCGCGCCCCGCCACCGCTGTAGACGACGAAATCGCCGTCGTGCTGCAGAGCCGCGCGCTGCGCGTCCTGCCCATGCGTCATAGCGGCCCAGACGACGTTGCCGTCGGGCTCACTCAGCACGAGGTTGCCGTCCGGCTGCAGAGCCAGGGTGTACGCACCGCCGGTCAGGGACTGACCCAGACCCAGTTCTTCGCCTACGCGCAGCGTGTCGGCCACGTTGTTCCTTTCGAAGATCGCCAATTGCTTCCGCCCAACAGAAGATGCCGGCCGATTGCCGCAGAGCCGCATCGCAGCCGAATGTAGTCCTCGCGGCGGGGAAATGGAGGGGTTATGCGCAGGGTTCGCGGAAAGTTCACGGGCGGGCCGTGCCGTCTAGGGTTGACGCCATGAGAACGATGTCGCGCTACACCGCCGCCGCGGCGGCCGTGGCCGTGCTGATCGCACCCCTCACCGCCTGCGGATCCTCGGATGATCCTGCGCCCCAACATGTTACATCGAACGCCAACAGCCGCCCCGAGGACCCGAAACCCGGCATCGGCCAGCCCTTCATCGCCGATCCCACCCTCGTCGATCCGCACCCGATCCCCTTCACATCCTGGAATCGCCTGAGCGACACCAAGATCAGCGTCAACTTCCAGACCGGCAATCCCGAGTGCTACGCCGTGGACGCTACCGTCACCGAAACCTCCGAGGCGGTCACCGTCGCCCTGCGCTCCGGAACCCGCGCGGATGCCGTGAACAAGATGTGCACCATGAACGCCGTCTTCGGCACGCTGGAAATCCCGTTGGGCTCGCCACTGGGCACCCGTGAGGTCCGCGACGCGAAATAGCCGAATTCGGACGAAACGCCGCCAGCCGGACCCGATCCAGCTCGGCGAGATGCTCTAATGGCGCCAAGCTGTTTCGCCCCATCGAGGAGGCAAGCACGTGCGCTCGAGACCAATTTTCGCGATCGTTTCCGCCGTGGTGGCGTTGCTCGCGGGGCCCCCAGCCATCGGTTCGGCCGCACCGGCCGGGCCGTGCTCGCCGGGTGCCCCCGACATCGCACCGGAGACCACCACTTTCTACGACGCCGACCGCCAGTACCTCGGCCCGGACCCACTGCCGACACAGCCGCCGGTCGGCCCCCTCCTACCCGGATATCAGCGGTTCGGCACCCTGAGCGCCGATCAGTTCGTCGCGAAATACCGCACCGAGCAGGGGTGGTGGATCTACCCACCCGAGGATGGATTCGTCGTGCGGGCCGGACGACCCATGCGTCACCCGCAGGCATTGCCACCGGGCAAACGCGTCGACCGTTTCGGCTATGCGGGCGGCAAATTCCTTGCCCCACAAGGTGATTCGTTCGCCGCACGCGCCCTACCGCCCCAGAACCTCAACACCCCGACCGGCACACCGCTGAGCAACTACCACCGGTATTGCGTACTCAAACCATTCCAGGTCGACGCGGGCCCGATCGCGGCGTGGTTCGAACAGCCCGGCGGCGGCACCCAGTACAAACTGGAGTCGAGCCACCTCCCCGAGGCGGGCGCAGCTTTGAGCGTCACCTGGCTGCTGCAGAACGGCTACCTCGTCGAAGAACGACCGTCCTGAGCGGAGTGATCAACCATGAATCTCCAACAACTCGCTGCCGCCCTCACTGCCGCGGGTCTACCCCCTGATTCATTCCAAATCGCCGAGGTACACGAAACCAGGCCGACGCCCACCGACTTCTGGTTCCTGCGGCCGGGCCCCGACCACGGCTGGGAGGTGGGCGCCTACGAGCGGGGACAATTCGACGTGCGGGCGTGCTTCGACACCGAATCCAATGCCGCCCAATGGATGCTGACCACCCTCACCGGCACTCCATCGAACTGACGAAAACGGGTGCCGCACCGAGGATTCGGCGCGGCACCCGTTCGGGTTTCGACTCAGTGGGCGAAGTGGCGGGCACCCGTCAGGTACAGGGTGACGCCGGCTTCCTTGCAGAGTTCGATGGTGTCCTTGTCGCGGATCGAACCACCCGGCTGCACGATCGCGCGCACGCCCGCGGCCACCAGGATCTCCGGCCCGTCCGAGAACGGGAAGAAGGCGTCGGAGGCGGCGACAGAGCCCTTCGCCCGCTCACCCGCGCGCTCGACAGCGAGCTTGCAGGAGTCCACCCGGTTGACCTGGCCCATGCCGACGCCGACCGCGGCGCCGTCCTCGGCGAGCAGGATCGCGTTCGACTTCACCGAACGGCATGCGCGCCAAGCGAATTCGAGGTCGGCGAGGGTGGTCACGTCGGCCGGATCGCCCGCTGCGAGGGTCCAATTGACCGGATCGTCGCCTGCCGCATCGAGGACATCGCGGTCCTGCAGCAGCGCACCGCCACTGATCGGACGCAGCTCCACGCCCTTGCGCTGCGGCGCCTCGGCCACCAGCACGCGCACATTCTTCTTGCGCTGCAACACTTCCACCGCGCCGGGCGCGTACCCGGGAGCGATGATCACCTCGGTGAAGATCTCGGCGACCTGCTCGGCCATCTCGACGCTGACCTCACGGTTGGCCGCGATCACACCACCGTAGGCACTGACCGGGTCGGTGGCGTGTGCCTTGCGATGCGCCTCCGCGATATCGGCTGCGACGGCGATGCCACACGGGTTGGCGTGCTTGATCACCGCGACCGCTGGCTCGTCGAAGTCGAACGCGGCACGCCAGGCAGCGTCACCGTCGGTGTAGTTGTTGTACGACATCTCCTTGCCGTGCAACTGCTCGGCCTGCGCGATCCCGACCGTGCCGTCGTTGCTGGTGTACAGCGCGGCGGCCTGGTGCGGGTTCTCGCCGTAGCGCAGCACCGCGGCGCGCTCCCACGAACCGGCCACCCAGCCGGGGAACTGCTCGGTCTCCTCGGCGACGGCGGGCACGGCGACCGAGCCCATCCAGCTCGCGACGGCCACGTCGTAGCTCGCGGTGTGCTGGAAGGCCTTGGCGGCCAGCGCGGTCCGCTCGGCGAGGGTGAACCCACCGGACTTCACCGCGGCCAGCACGTCGTCGTAGTCGGTGACGTCGACGACCACACCCACGGACGGGTGGTTCTTCGCCGCGGCACGCACCATCGACGGCCCACCGATATCGATCTGCTCGACACACTCGTCGACGCTCGCGCCACTGGCTACGGTCTGGGTGAACGGGTACAGGTTCACCACGACCAGCTGGAACGCCTCGACACCCAGCTCGACGAGCTGATCGACATGCTCGGCGCGACGGGTGTCGGCCAGGATGCCCGCGTGCACACGGGGGTGCAGCGTCTTGACGCGGCCGTCGAGGGTCTCCGGGAATCCGGTCAGATCCTCGACCTTGGTGACCGGAATCCCGGCCTCGGCGATCTTGCCCGCGGTCGACCCGGTCGACACCAGCTCCACACCGGCAGCGTGCAGCCCGGTGGCGAGCTCGATGAGCCCGGACTTGTCGTAGACGCTCACCAGCGCCCTCTGGATCGCCTTACGTTCACTCACCGGCGTGCTCGCTCACTGGTATTTCTGCCTTTCGTCCGTCGGAGACAATGCCTCGCGTCGCGACGGCGGCGATGACCTCCGCCAGTAACCGTCGCTCGACAACCTTGATGCGCTCCTGCAGCGTGTCCTCGTCGTCGCCGGGCGCCACCGCGACCGTCTCCTGCGCGAGGATCGGGCCGGTGTCGATGCCCGCGTCGACCAGGTGCACGGTGCAGCCGGTGACCTTGACGCCGTAGGCGAGCGCGTCACGCACCCCGTGCGCGCCGGGGAACGACGGCAGCAGCGCGGGATGAGTGTTGATGAGCCGACCGCCGAAACGTTCCATGAACGCGGGGCCGAGGATCTTCATGAAGCCTGCCAGGACCACCAGATCGGGCTTGTGCGCGTCGACGGCCTCGGTGAGGGCGACGTTCCAGGCTTCCCGATCGGCGAAATCTTTGAGGCCCACCTTGAAGTGCGGTACTCCGGCGGCGTCGGCGTGCGCGGTGGCCGGGCAGTCCCGGTCGACCCCGACGGCGACGATCTCGGCCGGGTAGCCGGGCTCGCGTGCGGCGGCCAGCAGTGCGTTGAGCAGCGAGCCGGTGCCCGAGGCCAGAACGACGACGGTGGCCGGTGTTCTGGCGGGCTTCCACGGGGCAAACGAGGACGTCAGCGCTCTACTCCTGCGTGTGATCGGGCGGCGGCGATGGCGATAGGCGCCGGGTCGAGCTTAGCGACCGGGGGTCTTGTCCCCGTCCGGCAGGTCCGACTCGACCACTTCTACGTCGACGATGTCGTCGGTTGGCTCGTCGGTCGAGCCGGGTGCGGCGATGCTCACTTCGACGTCGTCATCGAAGTCCTCGACCAGTTCGCCGTCGACTTCGACTGCGGGATCGTCGTATTCGACGGCATCCTCGTAGTCGGCGGGATCGTCGTCGTCGTACTCGTCGTCATACTCGTCGTCGTCGTAGTAGTAGTCGTCGTCCTCGTAGTCGTCGTCGTACTTTTCGTACTCGTCGTAGTCCTCGACCGGCGCGGTCGGTGCCAGGAAGCGGCGGGCGAACACCATGCCGACGAAGCCGCCGAAACCGAACCAGGTGACCATCAGCACGACCAGCATCAGCAGATCGACGCCGACCCACCCGACCGCACCGAGCTGACCGCTGCCGAGGATCGCGAGCACCAGAAATGTCAGCGTGGACAGCGCGGCGCAGGTGAGGGTCGCCCATGGCGCGCCGGGCCGATCGTCGCTGGTCCGGCCCAGTTCGATCCCGCCGAGCACACCCACGGCGAGCGGAACCACCAGCAGCGCCGCCCACCACGCGGACGCCGGCCCTTCCGGCACGGGGATCAGCGCGGGCAGCACCGGCATGTGCCCGCCGGTCACCCCGAACAGACCGACCGACCCGGCACCGAACAGCACCGCGGCACCGCTGAGGATCCCCGCCGCCCCGATCACCACATTCGGCAGGTAGAGCAGGGACACCAACGTCATGCCGAGCACATCGGTGAAATTGTGGGCTTGCTCAAAGGCACCGTCGAGCCGGGACAGATGGACGAAGAAGGAGATCGCGGTGGCCAGTGCGGCGCAGCCGAGCATGCGGAGCACGGTGCGACGCGCGGCGCGGGCGCCGAGGACCGCCCACTCCGGGATCTCGATCGGCACCAGCGCGCACAGCGAACCCCACGCCCGACTGCCGATCCCGGCGGCGGCCGCCATCAGATACAGCACGAGCACCCAGCCGAACGCCGCGATCGGACCGGCCGATTCGAGTGGGGTGACGCCCGCGGCATCGCCGGTGACAGCGAGGCAGACGGCCGTCATCAGCAGCGGTCCGGCCAGCACCGCGCCGGTCAACCAGCCCAGCTCGACGGGGGTCGGACGATTCGGGACGGCACGCGCGCATTCGCGGGCGGCCAGCCAGACCAGCACGGCCGTGGGTACCAGCGGGAGCAGGCCGAGCGTCGTCCTGCCGACCGTGAGCGGAACCTGGTGGGCGGCAAGCCAGGTCGCGGCGACCGCGGCGGGCGCGCTGGTGAGATCGGTCCCGGTGGTGAGCATCACCACGAGTACGAGTAGCACCGTCGCCGCCAAGGCGGTGATAGTCGGCCTCGCCGCGACCAGCAGCAGGGTTCGCGCCCGCTCGGGCGAGAGTGACCACCATCCGGGCTCGGGCGGCGGTGCGGTGACTGTCTCCTCGGTGCCGCGTGACCCGGAGGTCCGGCGCACGAGGGCGTTACGGGAGCTCATGACAATTCAGCGTGGCAGCTTCCCCGGCAGCCGCGGGTCAGGCGCGCCGCGAGCCCACAGGCGTACCTGTGGGCTCGCGACCGAACCTGGACCACCGTGCGGCAGCCGTGTCAATTTCGGCATGTCCGGGCATTGACCGACCATGCCTGCGGTTTTACTTGTTGTCGTCGTTCGGACGGAACGCGGTGGTCGCGTCGGCCGCCGGGTCGGCGGTCTGCTCGCCACCGAACGGCTGGCCCGGCGACGACGGCTGCGCGCCACCATAGGTCGGCGCACCGAACGGCTGGCCCTGCTGCTGCCCACCGAAGGTCTGCGTCGCGCTCTCATCAGGACGCGGCTGTGCCTGCGGCGCCGAACCGTACGGTGAGGGCTGCTGCTGCGGGGCACCGTACTGCTGGCCGTACGGGGACTGCTGCGGCTGACCGTAAGACTGCTGACCCGGCTGACCGTAGGACGGCTGCTGCGCCTGCGGCACCGACGGCTGGCTCTGCTGGCCGTACGGCGACGGTGACTGCGTCGGGTACTGCCCGCCGGTCTGGGCCTGGCCGTAACCGGTCTGGCCGTAGGACTGCTGGCCGGTGGTCTGGCCGTAGCCCTGCTGCTGGCCGTAACCCTGCTGACCGTACTGGCCGTACTGTCCCGGCTGCTGTTGCGGCTGAGCCGGTTTCGGCGCGGGCACCTTGATGAGGCCGAGGCCGAACAGCAGCGCCAGCACCAGCAGCACCGCGACGATGAACGAAAGGGCAACCACGACGAAGGCACCCCACTGCAGTTCGGTGCCTTCGCCCGCCTTGATCAACGACACGACGACGCCGGCGAACGCGGCCACGGCGACCGCCGCCGCTACCCCGAGAACGTTCTGCTTGGGCAGCAACGACAGACCTGCCAGCAGCGCGGCGACGAGCACCAGCGTGGCGTTCACCGAGCCCGAGGTTTCGAAGAAGCTCACCGTCTCGGTGGTCTTGAGCAGGGTGATACCCACGAACGGCGCGAAACCGAGCAGGAATGTCACCACACCGAGTCCGGCGCCGGCCGCGGTCAGAATGAACGGCAGCCCTATGCCTTCCGACCCGGTAGCGGTCGATGGAGCCGCCGCGGCGGCTCCGGTACTCGGGCCCTGAGGCGCGGCGGGCGTCGCGGGTGTGTTGTACCCGGAGCCCCCGGTCGGGTATGACATGTCTCGTCGTCTCCTTGTCGAGTCGTGCGCATCGGTCGCGTCGAACTGACTGGTGCCTGATCCGATACCTGACGCTACTGCACGCCACGGCCCCGGTCATCACCTACCGATGCAGGCTGTGGATAAACCACTGCCTGTGGATGAATCGACGAAGGCCGCCCAGGTTAAACCTGAAGGCGGCCTTCGACAGTGTGAGATTTGCGATCAAGCAGAAGCGATGGACGCCTTCTCCAGGATCTCGCGAGCGAGCGCGGCGGTCGCGGACGGCGTCTTGCCGACCTTCACGCCTGCGGCCTCGAGCGCGTCCTGCTTGGCCTGCGCGGTACCGCCACCACTGGAGACGATGGCGCCGGCGTGGCCCATGGTCTTGCCCTCGGGCGCGGTGAAACCGGCGACGTAGCCGACGACCGGCTTGGTCACGTTGGCCTTGATGTAGGCCGCGGCACGCTCTTCGGCGTCGCCACCGATCTCGCCGATCATGACGATGATCTTGGTCTCGGGGTCCTTCTCGAACGCCTCGATGGCGTCGATGTGGGTGGTGCCGATAACCGGGTCGCCGCCGATGCCGATCGCGGTCGAGAAACCGAAATCACGCAGCTCGTACATCATCTGGTAGGTCAGGGTGCCCGACTTCGACACCAGGCCGATCGGGCCCTTGCCGGTGATGTTGTTCGGGGTGATGCCGACCAGCGCCTCGCCGGGGGTGATGATGCCGGGGCAGTTCGGGCCGATGATGCGGGTCTTCTCGCCCTTTTCGACGTTGTAGGCCCACGCGAACGCGGAGTCCTGCACCGGGATGCCCTCGGTGATGACCACGAGCAGCGGGATCTCCGCGTCGATGGCCTCGATGATGGCGTCCTTGGAGAAGGCGGGCGGCACGAACGCGATGGAGGTGTCGGCGCCGGTCTTCTCGATCGCCTCGGCGACGGAGGCGAACACGGGCAGCTCGATCTCGTTGCCGTCTTTATCGGTGTGCTTGACCGTGGTCCCGGCCTTGCGCGCGTTCACGCCGCCGACGACGTTGGTGCCCGCCTTCAGCATCAGCGCGGTGTGCTTGGTGCCCTCGCCGCCGGTGATGCCCTGGACGATGACCTTGTTGTCCTTGTTCAGGAAGATGGACATGTTCGCTGTTCCTTACTTGGCGCTGAAGGCGAGTTCGGCGGCCTTGTCGGCGCCCTCGTCCATGGTCTGGGCCAGCGTCACCAGCGGGTGGTTGGCCTCGGCGAGGATGCGGCGACCCTCTTCGACGTTGTTGCCGTCCAGACGAACGACCAGCGGCTTGGTGGCCGCGGCACCGAGCACCTCGAGCGCGCCGACGATGCCGTTGGCGACCGCGTCACAGGCGGTGATGCCACCGAACACGTTGACGAACACGCTCTTGACCTGCGCGTCGCCCAGGATGACGTCCAGACCCGCGGCCATCACCGAAGCCGAAGCGCCACCGCCGATGTCGAGGAAGTTGGCGGGCTTCACGCCGCCGTGGTTCTCACCGGCGTAGGCGACGACGTCCAGGGTCGACATGACCAGACCGGCGCCGTTGCCGATGATGCCGACCTCGCCGTCGAGCTTGACGTAGTTGAGGTCGTTTTCCTTGGCCTTGAGCTCGAGCGGGTCGGTCGCGTCGACGTCGGCGAACTCGAGGTGGTCGGGATGCCGGTACTCGGCGTTCTCGTCCAGGGTGACCTTGCCGTCGAGAGCGAGGATCTCATCGGTGGGGGTGCGCACCAGCGGGTTGACCTCGACCAGGGTGGTGTCTTCGTTGATGAAGACCTCCCACAGCTTCTGGATGGTCACGGCCGCGGCGTCGAGCACGTCGGCGGGCAGGTGGCCCTTCTCCGCGATCTCACGGGCGAAGGCCAGGTCGACACCCTTGACGGCGTCGACGGCGATCTTGGCGAGGCGCTCGGGAGTCTTCTCCGCTACCTCTTCGATCTCCATGCCGCCCTCGACCGAACACATGGCCAGGTAGGTGCGGTTGGAGCGGTCGAGCAGGAAGGAGATGTAGTACTCCTCCGCGATGTCCTTGGCCTCGGCGACCAGGAGCTTCTTGACGATGTGGCCCTTGATGTCGAGGCCGAGGATGTTCTGCGCGTGCGTGAACGCGTCTTCCGGGGTGGCCGCGTACTTGACGCCGCCAGCCTTGCCGCGGCCGCCCACCTTGACCTGCGCCTTGACCATCACGGGCTTGCCGATTTCCTCGGCAATGGCGCGTGCTTCTTCGGCCGTGTCGCAGACACGACCCTCGGACGAAGGCACTCCGTGCTTAACGAAGAGCTCCTTCGCCTGATATTCGAAGAGATCCATGTACTCACCGTCTCGTCTGCGTTGCTATGACAACGTCTTTGTTGGCGGCCCGACGTCGGTAGCGGGTCGGATCGGACTGTAGCTAGTCACGGGGAGGGGTAAACGACCACGTTCATAGTAAGTGGCGCAGGTCACGACCCCTAACGGGAGCCCCGGAAAACCGCTGGCCAAGCCTACTGGTGAGTAGTTTTTCGTCGTTTCGCGGCGCCTTGGCAGGTCGGGCCGCCTAAAGTCCGGGCACTCCGGCATCTACTACGTTATGTCGTCGACGGACCTCACCCGGGACGCCGGAAACAGGTGAGATATTCCGCCGCGTTACGGTGACGAATGTCACACACGCGTGTAGGTTTTCGACCAGCGCTTGCCACTCTGCAATCGCTTCGTTACCGTCAATGCGGTCGAAGTCACAACCAGGTCACGACAACCAGGTCACGACTGGCAAGTCAGGACTGAGGAGGACGACAAGCTTGAGGTACTTCAGTACTCGCTTGGAACAGCTGGCGATTCGGCACAGCCGATGAACCACCGCTCCACCCTTCCAGTCGAAGATCGCACCACCTCCGGCCACCGTTACCGGTACGCCGACGAATACACATCGCACCCGCAGGCTCGTCGCGCTCCCGCCGCCGCATGGCCGCAGACCGACGACGCGTGGCGCGACCAGAACACCTGGTCCGACGACGCGGCATGGACGCCCGCCGAGGACGAATGGACCGCGGACGAGTCCTATGACACCGGCACCTACGCCACCGACTGGGCGCCCGCGGCCGAAGAGACCACCGCTGAAGAACCGCCGACTCCGCGCCGCGCCGATCGTCGCGGTGGCGCACACCGCGTCCCCGCACCGCCCGCCGCGCTGAAGGGCCGCGCCGCGGTCATCGCCGTCGCCGCCGGCGCCGTTGTCGCCGCAGGTCAGGCGGCTATGGCCGATCCCGGTCAGCCCGCACACGGCATCGATTACGAGGCCGCGGGCCAGGTCCACGAGATCGCCGCACAGTCGATGAGCACCGCCGACATCGGCGACCCAGGCACCGGCGCGTCGCCGCAGGTACTCGACGCCACCGCCGTCGCCGACAAGAACCACTTCGACGACATCCTCGCCAAGGGCGCCAAGTTCGCCGAAGACCTCGCCGCCCAGGAATCCGCCAAGCTGCGGCCCCTGTTCGCCAAGTTCACCTCGGGCAACTACACCTCCGGTTACGGTGCTCGCTGGGGCGTCCAGCACCTCGGTATCGACGTCGCTGGCCCGATCGGCACCCCGATCTACGCGGTCGCCGACGGCACCATCATCGAAGCGGGCCCGGCCTCGGGTTTCGGCATGTGGGTCCGGGTCCTGCACGACGACGGCACCGTCACCATCTACGGCCACA
This sequence comes from Nocardia sp. NPDC059195, assembly GCF_042754695.1. Lineage (NCBI taxonomy): Bacteria > Bacillati > Actinomycetota > Actinomycetes > Mycobacteriales > Nocardiaceae > Nocardia > Nocardia sp. NPDC059195. The sequence continues at coordinate 40,058 of NZ_JBHZBG010000008.1, forward strand.
TCGACACCGCCACCGTCTCGCAAGGCGAGCGTGTGATGGCAGGCGACCAGATCGCCACCATGGGCAACCGCGGCTTCTCCACCGGCCCGCACTGCCACTTCGAGGTCTGGCTCAACGGCACCAACAAGATCGACCCGGTCCCGTGGCTGGCCACCCGCGGCATCAGCCTCGGCTCCCAGCGCGACTGATCCGCCTCTCCGGGTATTTTGGCCGGACTTAGGTGCGGGGTGGTTTTGCGTTGGCGACCGGCGGGATGTTGTGGGTTGGCTTCGCTGTTGTCGGTGAGTTACCCATGTTCGTGCGTTGATCAGGTGTTGCGTATTGCTAGGTCTTTACGTGACCAGCAGCACGCTTCCTCTCTGTCATGGGCGGGGTTAGCGTTGCGGTATGGCTGGTACGACGAAGTACACGCAGTTCATCGGGCTCGCACCGGAATTGGTGTGGGGGGTGCTCGGGGATCTCGAGCAGTGGCCGGAGTGGAATCCCGGGGTGCGGTCGGTGCGGATGCACGGGCCGGTTGCCGTCGGTGCCACCGGCGACTACCTCCCCAACGGAAAAGTCTCAGCGCGGATTCACGGCCGTTTCGCCGAACCGTTCACTGTCACCGCGTTCGAACCGAATCGTGAGCTCGGGATCGAGCAGCCCGAACCCGCGGGCACCATGTACCTCACCTGGCGGCTGACCCCGTGCGACGGTGGCACCGAAATCACCCAGGAACTCCGTTTCACCGGCCCCTCCGCGGCCGCGGCCCGCACCGTTGTCCGGCCGTTCATCGAAACCGATGCGCGCGTGAACTTCTCGCGCCTGGCCCGGCTGGCCGGACTCGCTCCGGCCGACGACGCGCTGAATGTCGTCATCGCGGGCGGCACCGGTGCGCTCGGTCTCCAGATCGCGGCCGACCTGACCTGCCGCGGCCAGCGCGTCACCCTGCTGACCCGCCGCCGCAACCCGGACCTCCCGTTCCGCCAGACCGAATGGGACGGCCGCTCGGTCGGCGCCTGGTCCGCCGAACTGCGCGAACCCGGTCGGCTCGCGGTGATCAACCTCGCCGGAAAGCTGGTGGACTGCAGGCCGACCGAACGCAATATCGCCGAATTGCGCTCCAGCCGAGTCGATTCCACTACCGCCCTCGTCGCCGCGGCGGGTCTTCGCGACACCCCCGTCGACTATTGGGTTCAAGCCAGCACCACGGCCATCTGGTCGGACGCGGGCGAAACCCGGTGCACCGAAACAACTCCCCTCCCCGTCGGCCTCCCACAGATGACCGGCGTCGCCCAGCCATGGGAGGAAGCGTTCGACCCCGCCCGCGCCGACCACTGGACGATCCTGCGCACCTCCATCGTCCTCGACCCCGACGCCCCCGCCCTCAAACGCCTCGGCCAGCTCACCAAGGCCGGCCTCGGCGGCCGCGTAGGCCCCGGCGATCAGTGGTTCAGCTGGATCCACATCGAAGACTGGCTGGCCATCGTCCGAGCGTCACTAGGCCTCGACCCCACCGTCACCCTCCCCGACGGCATCCTCGTAGCCGCCACCGAATTCCCGGTCCGCAACACCGAACTCATGTCCACCCTCCGCCGAATCCTGCACCGCCCCCCATCACCCCCCACCCCCTCGGCGATCCTGAAAATAGGCGCGGTAGCCCTCCGCACCGACCCCGCCCTCGGCCTCACCGGCCGCCACGCCACCTCCGAAGTCCTCCACAAAGCAGGCTTCGACTTCAAATACCCCACCCTCGACGAGGCCCTGACCGACCTACTCCCCCACTGACCCCGACAACGCACTCCCAACCACACCGTGCACCTCAAGACCGCCATGACCGCACTACCAACCACCGCACTCCCGACCCCTAGGGAGGGACGGCCACGAAGTGGCCGGTCCGCGGCCGGGTCGCCGGTTAGCGCTCGAAAGCGCTGAGCCGAAGGCTCTAGTCTCGAGCGCTAACCGGCGGCCCCTCAGGGCCGCGGACACGCGCGCGCCAGCGCGCCAATAAACACAGCGTCAAACCTGCCTGGGACTACCAGACCCTGGATCCCCAGCCCACAATCACAACTTCACAATGGTCCGACTGAACTGCGGAATCAACCGAATCTTCCCCGCCGACCCGAAGTCGATGGTCACCGTAGCCAACGGCCCCACCCCATCAGCAGCGACAACCCGCCCCAACCCATACTTGTCATCGGTAACCCGATCACCCACGGCCAGAACCAATTCCGTGTTGTTCCGCTTTACTGCCCCACCCGGCGCCGGCCTGCGCTCACCGGATCCCCCACGCACACCGGGCCGCTGATCCCACCCACTCCCACTGGTCCAATCCCGATCGAACCCACTGTCCTCACCCCGGCGCCGCCCCCGCTGCACCGGCGAGATCACCGGCTCCAACCTGCGCCAATCCAGCAGATGCTGCGGAATCTCCTGCAGGAACCGCGATTCCGGATTGGACACCGGCTGCCCCCAGCCTGACCGCACCACCGCGCGCGAAAGATAGAGCCGCTGACGCGCCCGCGTAATCCCCACATAGGCCAGCCGACGTTCCTCGGCCAGCTCGTTGGGATCACCCAGCGCCCGCATGTGCGGGAACTGCCCGTCCTCCCAACCGGTTACGAAGACCACCGGGAATTCCAGCCCCTTGGCCGTGTGCAGCGTCATCATGGTGACCACACCCGTGCCCTCGTCCGGGATCTGATCGGTATCGGCGACCAGTGACACCCGCTCGAGGAACGCGGCCAGCGACCCCGGCTCCGGTTCACCATCGCCCGACTCCGGCACCAGCCCTTCCTCACGCGCCGCCTCGGCATTGTTGAACGCCTCGGAACTGAATTCGCGTGCGACGCTGACCAATTCGTTGAGGTTGTCGAGCCGCGCGCCGTCCTGCGGATCGTCGGAGGCTTCCAGTTCGCCGCGATATCCGGTGCGGTCGAGCACCGCCTCGACCACATTGCCCACATCGGGATAGTCGCTGTCGGCCCGCTTACCGGCCACCCGGATCTCGTCGAGCAGCTCGAGGAATCCCGCGATGGCCCGCTGCGCGCGGGTATTCAGCAACGCGACTTTGCCATCGGCCGCATCGCGCAGTGCCGCGGCGAAACCGATGCCGCGCTGTTCGGCGTGCACCGCCACGCAGGCCTCCGCGCGATCGCCGATCCCGCGACGCGGAGTGTTGAGAACGCGGCGCACACTCACCGCGTCTTCGGGATTTTCCAGCACCCGCAGGTACGCCACCACGTCACGCACTTCTTTGCGCTCGTAGAACCGCACACCACCGACGACCTTGTACGGCAGGCCCATTCGGATGAAGATCTCTTCCAGCGCACGCGAATTGTTGTTGGTGCGATAGAACACCGCCACATCGCCGTAGTTGGCATCGCCGGTGTCGACGAGCCGGTCGATCTCCTTGGCGACGAAGGAGGCTTCGTCGTGTTCGTTGTCGGCGACGTAGCCGGTGATCAGCTCACCCTCGCCGGAATCGGTCCACAGTTTCTTCTCGCGCCTGCCCTCGTTGCGCGCGATCACCGCGTTGGCGGCGGACAGAATGTGCTGGGTGGAACGGTAGTTCTGTTCCAGCAGAATGGTTTCCGCATCCGGGAAGTCGCGTTCGAATTCCTCGATATTGCGGATCGTGGCGCCACGGAACGCGTAGATCGACTGATCAGCGTCGCCGACCACACACAACTCGCTCGGCTCGACCGACTGCTCGTCCGCCTCGCTGTGATGGCCGACCAGCTCACGCACCAGCACGTACTGGGCGTGGTTGGTGTCCTGGTACTCGTCGACCAGCACATGCCGGAACCGGCGCCGGTAGTACTCGGCGACCTGCGGATGGTTCTGCAGCAGTGCCACCGTCTCGCCGATCAGATCGTCGAAGTCCATCGCGTTGGCCGTGCGCAGCCGCCGCTGGTACTCGCCGTAGACCCTGGCGACCAGGGCGGGCAGTTCGGTGTCGTCGGCTTCGGCGTCGGCAGCGGCCTTTTCCGGACCGATCAGTTCGTTCTTCAGATTCGAAATGGCGGTCGACAGCAAACGCGCGGAATACTTCTTCGTGTCGATCTCGAAATCGCGGCTGATCATCGTGAGCAACCGCCGCGAATCATCGGCGTCGTAGATCGAGAAATTCGAATTCAAGCCGGGCAGCAGTGCGGCCTGCATCCGCAGAATGCGCACACAGCTGGAATGGAAGGTCGACACCCACATGCTGGCCGCGCGCGGACCGACCAGCCCGGCGACCCGCTCCCGCATCTCGGCGGCGGCCTTGTTGGTGAAGGTGATGGCCAAGATCTCACCGGTGCGCACGCCACGCGCCGCGAGCAGGTAGGCGATCCGGCGGGTGAGCACCGCGGTCTTGCCCGAGCCCGCGCCCGCCACGATCAGCAGCGGGGAACCCGCGTGCATCACCGCGGCACGCTGGGGCGGGTTGAGCCCGTCGAGCAGTCGCTCGATCTCCTCGGCGCGCTGTTGTTCGCGCTCCTGGCGCCGCTGCGACTGTTCGGCGCTGTTCCTGGCCGCCGCCTGAGCCAGCGCGGACGCGCCGGTGCCACCACCGTCCCGGGGCGGTAGCGCGGCACCACTCGGCGCGGGCGCTGGTTCGCTGGGATCGGTGGCTGAGGCGTGGGGAGCGACCGTGATATCCATCGTCTGTCCACGCTACCGGCGGGCACCGACAAGCCGCGAACCGCCGCCGCCGCGATGACCGGCCGACGACGGCCCGGCAAACCACCGGTGAACGCGGCCAGGTCGGCACGGACCGCACCCTGTGAACGTTCTCAGCGAATTCCTAAACAGAACTGTTTTGCCTACCTAGCAGCCCGTGGCAGACTGGGCCACATGTTCAGCGCTTCTCCGCATGCCCGGATCGGCTGCCGATCCGATATCGTGACGGTGCGTACGATTTATTGCGCGCTCCCGGGGGGATCAGGTACCGCCCATCGGGAAAGTTTCAGGGTGACGGAACAGATCGGGTAACAGGCCGTTCGGTTTGACCGATCCAAGTTCTGACACGAGGAGATGAATGATGAGCACCCCCGCTACGACCACGGGCTCCGATTCGGCCTTGCCGCAATCCGAAGCCGAGATCGACAAGCTCCGCCTCGAGATCGACCAGCTCGACGCCACGATCCTTGCCGCGATCAAACGCCGCAGCGAAATTTCCCGGATCATCGGCCGCACCCGCATGGCTTCCGGCGGTACGCGCTTGGTCCACAGCCGCGAGATGAAGGTGCTCGAGCGCTTCAGCGAGCTCGGCCAGGAGGGTCACACCCTCGCCATGCTCCTGCTCCGCCTCGGCCGCGGCCGCCTCGGCCGCTAGACAACCCCACAAACCACGCGGCGGACCAGCCAGTTCGCCGCTGCCAAAAAGCCGCCCCGGGTGCGACACCATCCCCGGGGCGGTTATTTTTGTCCCGACTCAGGTCAGGGCGATGTATTTGGTGTTCAGATATTCCTCGATGCCCTCGGTGCCGCCCTCGCGACCGAAGCCTGATTCCTTGACGCCGCCGAACGGGGCCGCAGGGTCGGAGATGACGCCACGGTTGACGCCGACCATGCCGCTCTCCAGCGACTCCGAGATGCGAAGCGCCCGGTCGAGGTCGCGGGTGAAGACGTAGCTGACCAGCCCGTATTCGGTGTCGTTGGCGGCGGCGACGCCCTCGTCCTCGGTATCGAAGGCGACGATCGGGGCCACCGGGCCGAACACCTCCTCGCGCAGGATGCGGGCGGCCGGCGGAACATCGGCCAGGATCGTGGCCGGGTAGTACCAGCCAGGGCCGCCGGGGGCCTTGCCGCCGATCAGCACTCGCGCGCCAACGGAAACGGCGTCATCGACCAGGTCGCTCACGATCTCGCGCTGGTCCTCGCTCACCAGCGGGCCGAGGGTGGTCGCGGAGTCGGTGCCCGGACCCATCACGACGGTGTCGGCCATCGCGGCGACGAACTTCTCGGTGAACTCGGCGACCACGCCACGCTGCACATAGAACCGGTTGGCCGCGGTGCACGCTTCGCCGCCGTTGCGCAGCTTCGCCTGCATCGCACCGGCCACGGCGGCGTCGATATCGGCATCGTCGAATACGACGAACGGCGCGTTACCGCCCAATTCCATGGACGTGCGCAGCAACCGGTTCGCGGACGCGGAGACCAGTTTCTTGCCGACTTCGGTGGAGCCGGTGAAGGTGAGCTTGCGCAGCCGCGGATCGTCGATCAGCGGACTCGTGACAGCCCCGGAACGCTGGGTGGTGACCACCGACAGCACCCCGTCGGGCAGGCCGGCTTCGCTACAGAGCTTGGCCAGCGCCAGCATGGTCAGCGGGGTCGCCGAGGCGGGTTTGACGATCATCGTGCAGCCGGCCGCCAGCGCCGGCCCGATCTTGCGGGTGCCCATCGCCAGCGGGAAATTCCACGGCGTGATCGCCAGGCACGGCCCCACTGGCTGCTTGGCGACCATGATCCGGCCCGTCCCCGACGGCGCGTTCAGATATCGCCCGTGAATGCGCACCGCCTCCTCGCTGTTCCAGCGGAAGAACTCGGCGCCATAGCGCACCTCATTGCGGCTCTCGGACAGCGCCTTGCCCATTTCGAGTGTCATCAACAGCGCGAATTCCTCCGCCCGCGCGGTCAATTGCTCGAACACCGTTCGCAGGATTTCGCCCCGCTCCCGCGACGGCGTCGCCGCCCACGCCTCCCCCGCCGCGACGGCCGTGTCGAGTGCCCGCATCGCGTCCTCGGGAGTCGCGTCGGCCACCTGCGCGAGCACCGTCCCGTCGGCCGGATTGCGCACGTCGAAAGTCCCACCCCCGGTGGCCTCAACAGGTCCGGAGCCGATCCACAAACCCCTGGGTACGAATTCGAGTACGTCGCGTTCAGACACCATGAGCCCAGCCTAAGCCCGCTGCCCCGGCCAACACCTCGAACCTGCGAACACACGCGGCGCCCCTCGATGGCCAACGCGGTACCCTCGGGTCGTGAGCAGCGACATCACCGAGTCTTCGGCCTGGCAGGCACTGCGCAGCAATCACCGCACTGTTGCACCGATGCATCTACGACAGCTGTTCGCCGATGACCCGGCACGCGGCCGCGAGCTGACGCTGCAGGTAGCCGACCTGCACATCGATTACAGCAAACATCGGGTGACCCGCGAAACCCTGCGCCTGCTCGTCGATCTCGCGCGCACGGCGGGTGTGCCGCAACGCCGTGACGCGATGTATTCCGGTCAGCACATCAACACCTCCGAGGACCGGGCGGTCGGGCATATCGCCCTGCGCCTGCCGGTCGGCGACCAGCTCTGGATCGACGGCACCGACGCCGACGCCGAGGTGCACGACGTCCTGCGCCGGATGGGCGAATTCGCCGATTCCGTGCGCTCGGGTAAGTGGCGTGGCGCTACCGGCGAACGCATCGAGACCATCGTCAATATCGGTATCGGCGGCTCGGATCTGGGCCCCGACATGGTGTATCGCGCGTTGCGCCACTATGTCGACGCGGGCATCGACGCGCGTTTCGTCTCGAATGCCGATCCCGCCGATCTGGTCGCCAAGCTCACCGGACTCGACCCGGCGACCACCCTGTTCATCGTCGCGTCCAAGACGTTCTCGACGCTGGAAACCCTCACCAACGCGACCGCCGCGCGCCGCTGGCTGGTCGACGCGCTGGGCGAGGAAGCGGTCGCCAAGCATTTCGTCGCGGTGTCGACGAACGCGGAACGGGTGGCCGACTTCGGGATCGACACCGACAATATGTTCGGTTTCTGGGATTGGGTCGGCGGCCGCTACTCGGTGGATTCCGCGATCGGCCTTTCGGTGATGGTGACCATCGGCAAAGAGCGGTTCGCCGAGTTCCTCAGCGGAATGCACGCCATGGACAAGCATTTCGCGACCGCGCCGCTGGAAGAGAACGCACCGGCGCTGCTGGCGATGCTCGGCATCTGGTACTCGAATTTCTTCGGCGCGGAATCCCGTGCAGTACTGCCCTATTCGAACGATATGGCCCGATTCCCCGCCTATCTCCAGCAATTGACGATGGAGTCCAACGGTAAGTCGGTGCGCGCCGACGGCACCCCGGTGACCTCATCGACCGGCGAGATCTTTTGGGGCGAGCCGGGTACCAACGGTCAGCACGCCTTCTACCAGCTCCTGCATCAGGGCACGCGCCTGGTCCCCGCCGACTTCCTCGGCTTCGCCAGGTCCACCGACGACCTGCCGACCCGCGACGGCACCGGCAGCATGCACGACATCTTGATGAGCAACCTGTTCGCGCAGTCGAAGGTGCTGGCATTCGGCAAGACCGCCGAGGAGATCCGCGCCGAGGGCACCGACCCGGAACTGGTGCCGCACAAGGTGATGCCGGGCAACCGGCCGAGCACCACGATCCTGGCGGCCGAACTCACGCCGTCGGCGCTGGGTCAGCTGATCGCGCTTTACGAGCACCAGGTGTTCGTCGAGGGCATCATCTGGGGTGTCGACAGTTTCGACCAGTGGGGTGTCGAGCTGGGCAAACAGCAGGCGCTGGCCCTGATGCCGTTGCTCAGCGGGCCGGAAAAGCCGGTGTCAGTGGGTGATTCGTCGACCGACGAGCTCATCGACTGGTATCGGGCGCACCGCCGCTGATCTCGTCGGTTAATAGACAATGGGGCGGACAGACCCTGCTACCCCACTACCGTCGCAATACAATCGAAGTGTGAGAAAACCGTGGGGCGATTTCGGCGTCGATGAATGGCTGTGGACACAGATCCGCAACCCGCGACCGAGCCTCGTAACGCCAGTCCCGGTGGTCGATCTGCCCGGGTGCGCTGCGGGCGAAGTGTCATCGCGGCGTTGGCTCAACTGGAGACAGGCGAACGCCGTCAGTGCGTTCGCGGTAGGGTTGACTCGTGAAATCGTGACGGCCTTAGGGCAGGAAGGTATTACGCCCACCGAAACCTGGCTGCACCAAGAAGCCAGGGCAATCAGCTGGGGTGGACGCAGGCGAATGTGCGACCCGCACGGCGACTACAACGGCTTCACCGTCGTGACTTCGGTGAAGTTCCCGAAATACAGTCTCAGCTCCTACAAACTGGACAGCATAATCGTGCCGCCGATCTACACCCGGTACCCAATCTCTGAGACCTGTACCGGACACATCGACAGTTCGATACCCGGCCCCTATGGATTTCGCACGGGAGTGGGATTCCCGCTGCATGGCAAACGGTACGATCTCCTCTGCATCGGTTCCGCTGGCTACTACTACCGCTACCGCGGAAGCGGCGCCTACCCTGGCCGCTACATCGGGAACTGGCCCCTGGACCCCGCCGATGAGCGCGAACCGCTCGTATACCCGGACAAACCACGAACCACCATGCCCGCACGGCGTCACATTCCCGCAATCGCCGAATACACCCTGGCCGAAGTGACTCGCTGGAGCGAGTTCCTCGGCTGCCAACTGGGCGATGCAACCGCCGGCTGGCAGTTGGACTTCCGGGATGAGCCCACCGTCAAAGGTTATGAGACATACGTGATCTCGGCGCCTGTCACGCTCACCCTCACCGAAGCCGAAATCGGGCAACGCGCACTCCCCCACACCGCTGTGTCGGCCCCACTCAACGGAGTATCCCGCGAACCGCGACCCGGGAGTCATCGACGCTTGCCACTGGTTACCTTCACCGTCTTCAACGGCTTGCGGGCGGATATCAACGACCGCGATACTCCGGGTCAATTCGTCCTGACGGTCGCGAGCAATGGCTACCGGGCCGGTGTCGATCAGTCTTCTCTGCCGCCGAAACCGCTGAAGAAGGGCTGAGAAGTGAGCTTCAGGTGTGCCGTTGCCGCGGCGCGGATCCTGGACATCGCTGAACGTGCGTCCACCCGGGCCGCTCTCTCGGTGACGTAGACAACACTGGGTCCGCGGGGATTCTCGCCGACGAAGGGCAGCGGATCGAAGCCGTAGATCGTGGCGTGGTCGAGTGGGCCGAGCGCTGCCACGATCTTCCCGAAGGCCCTGCGCCAGTAGGTATCGCCGCTGACTTGCGAACTCAATCCCAAGACGAGCGCGCCGAAGTCGACCCCCCGCGCGATATGGACGACTTCGGGTGTGAGTGGGTCAATGCGGATCAGGTTGCCCATTTCTGCCTTGAAGCAGATGATTTGTCCGAACGCGGTCCGAAACAGCGGGAGCTGGCCTCCGCGGTGGGATTCCGGAAGGTCGAGTCCCGCCAGCCATTCGTCGACGATCGGTTGCCATTCGTGCGGGTCGCACACCCACAACAATCCCTTGTCGAAGCCGGCGAACCCGACCTCCCGCCAGAAGGTGTGCACGATGTCGGGCAGATCGCTGTACTCGTCGAAGTAGCTCTCCGGAACCGCCACCTGATCAAGCGGTTCGCCTGTCCAGCTGGTGCTCCACCGGGACAGGAAGTCGTGTACTTCCAGCGGGAGTTGCTTTCCGGTGGCGCCGAGCGCCGTCCACAGCTCGTCGAACTCGGTCTGGCGGGTGATGAACTGCCGCAGTTCCTCTCGTTCGTGCAGGTAGCAGATGACAACGTAGGGGATATAGACGCTGAATCCGTATTCGCCCTGCGAGGACGTGTAGTTGGTGGGGCCGACGCTCGAGGCTCGCACATAGTCCTTCACCGAGTCGTCCAGGCTGTCGATACGCGCATCGAAGTGGCGGTAGATGTACTCGTAGAACTCGGCGATCCTTGTGATCTCGTCCCAGCCCTCGCATTCGTCGATGAGTTCGCCGATCTCGAGGTAGTCGTACGGGTAGGCCATGAAGGCGAAGTCCTCCAGGTACCGGTAACGCCAGTCGTCGGGCATCGTCGAGAGGTCCGTCGGCAGACTGTTCAGCACGCGGCCGTGGCTCCACAGAACTTCCTCGTCGAATTGAGATATCTCGAAGTCGTCCATCATGGACAACATCGACCTCAGGAGGAGTTCGCGCACATCCGCGTACCCGTCGACGTGATCGGGGCAGCCCCGCAACAGGTCGTCGACCTGGTCCATCGAATCCTCGATTTCGCCGCTCCAGTCCATGTCGTCGCCCGAGGGAGCATCCGAATACTCTTCGGTCAACCGGCTCTCGAGAGTGTCGAACAACGTCACGACATCATCGGAGTACCTCGGTTCCGCAGCGATGTTCCACTCGATCTCATTCACCGACACGGTGTGCCCGGTCGATTCTGCGATGAGGTCGATGGCGGCGCGCTGGTATCCCTCCTCTACGGGCACCGTCTTCGCGAACCGTCTGGATTCTCCGGCAAGCTCGCGCGGGATGCGGACAAGGTAGTTCCTTCTACCCTGGATTCGGACGTGCACGCGATACATAACCCTCCCCTGTCCTCCAGTGTCACGTGGTGACGACCCTAGGCGGCGACCGCGTGCGACCGGGGACCGCTACCAGTAGCCGATCAAGCGCAACCTACTGCGCAGCAGTGTTCGCCGCGCTGAGCCTGCGGGTAACGCTGGTTGTGACAATAGTGGCCAGGGTGCCGATTACCACCAGGTCGAACACGATCTGGACCATCGTCGCGACGCGGGCCACCTGACCGACGGCGTGGACGTCGCCGTATCCGATGGTGCCGAGGGTGGACATTGTGTAGTACAACGCATCGGTGCGCGTCACCAGGCCGTCGAACTCGTCCGGATGTAGTTGCTGCAGCCGGTAGTAGAACAGCGAGAACACCACACAGACGACACATACGACAAGCAGGACACCATCGACCCGTCCGCCCGCCGTCGCCGGCGCTTTCAGGAAATGCTCGATCCGCCGCCACACCAGCCACACCAGTCCGACGACGCCCGCGATGAAGCTGACCACCCCGAACACCCGCCCCGGCCAGGCATCGAGCTGGAACGCCCAGCTCATCGGCACGCTGTAGTAGAGCAACAGCGCGCACACCGCCGCCGCGCCGTTGCGCAACGCGTGCCCTGGCACCGATACCCGTCGACGTCGCGTCATCGCTCCATGATTGCCTGGTGACGCCGAATTTCGTGGCGCACGCGCCGACTGCGCGACCGCCACTGCCGAGTCACCTCAGCTGAACCGGTATCCCTGCCCCACCGCCGCGAGCACCAGGTCGGCTCTGTCCCAGCTCGCGGCGACGAGGTCGGCGTTGCGCAGATCGCTGCCCGTCACCTTCTCGCTCGCCTGAGCCGGTGTCCGCGTGCAGGCGACGTGCCGGTCGAGCAGTCGCTCGGTGAGGATCGATCGCGGCGCGTCCAGGTACCAGCACGCGTCGATTGACGTCCTCCCCGGCCTGAAACCCGGGGATTCCTACCAGCGCCCGGACGGGGCGCTCTCGGTGGGTTCCTGTTTCACAGGGACTCGCCTACCGCTACGCGGCAGGACTTACCGTCCCTCCGCAAGCGTTTAACCACTCCGCACGTCCTGCGGCGTGAATATTCATCGCGGCATTGAGATCCCGGTCGTGGACAGTGCCACACACGCACATCCACTCGCGCACATGCAACGGCTTCTTGCCACTGACCACCCCGCACACCGAACACAACTGAGACGACGGGAAGAACCGGTCCACCTTCGAGAAAACCCGACCGTACCGGGCCGCTTTCTCCTCGAGCATGCGAGTGAACATGCCCCACCCAGCATCATGGACCGACTTCGCCAACCGGGTACGCGCGAGACCTTTCACACACAAATCCTCGACGAACACCGCTTGGTTGTCGCGGATGATCATCGTGGACTGCTTATGCGCCCAATCCCTGCGCGTATCAGCCACTCTCGCATGCGCCCGAGCGACCTCGACACGCGCCTTTGCCCGGTTCTTGCCACCCTTCTCCTTGCGGGACAACATTCGTTGTGCCTTGCCGAGCTTGCGTTCCGCGCGGCGCAAGAACCTCGGGTTGTCGATCGTCTTGCCGTTCGACAACACCGCGAACGTCGTCAAACCCAGATCGATACCGACCTCGGAATCCGACACCGGCAACGGCTGCTCGTCCACCTCCACCACGAACGACGCGAAATACCGGCCTGCCGCGTCCTTCACCACGGTCACACTCGACGGATCCGATGGCAGATCCCGCGACCAGCGAACCGAAACATCACCGATCTTCGGCAACCGCAACTTTCGGCCGGCCGTGACCGCGAATCGGGCGTTCTTCGTGAACCGGATAGCCTGCCGATTGTCCTTGCGAGACCGGAAACGCGGTGGCGCGACCTTGCCGCCCTTCCGCGTGCCGGTGACCGAGCCGAAGAAGTTGCGGTACGCGGTATTCAGGTCGGCTAGGGCCTGCTGCAGCACCACCGCCGACACTTCTGCCAGCCACAATCGTTGCGGGGTCTTCTTCGACTCCGTCAACAACTTCGACAGCTCCGCATCACTAACCCGGCGACTCTCCCGGAACGCCTGCTGCCGGATGGCCAGGGCGTCGTTGAACACGACCCGGGCACAACCGAATGCTTGCGCCAACGACTGCTGCTGCCCCACCGTGGGGTAGAGGCGGAAGTTATATCGCAGCTGCATAACCGACAGTGTGGCACCGGGGTAGGACAACAAACCGGCCACCGGGAATCACCTGGTCGCGAAAGCTATGCAGGACCATCGCGTTCAGGGCACACCCGGCCTTGGCGGGCCTCCCGCGTGGGCATTCACCACCCCCTCAAGGCGGCGCACTGGCGCACAGCGGGTAGCCCGCGCACCTCAGCCCAGCCGGGCGCATCGGCGTCGGTACAGCAGGTAATTCCCTTCGACGATGACAACGCGTTCGTCACACACGACCACACCACCGTCGGTCGGCTCGTCGATCGCCCGATCGAACAGCGGCCACGGCACCGGCGCTCCGACCGGCGTTTCCCGCAGCAACCGCAGGTCCGCGACGAAACCGGCCGCGTCGAAGGTATCCGGCTCGCCCTTGCGTGCCAACGCGTTCCGCGCCCTGAGCACAGCATTGCGTAGGTGGTAGCCGTCCATCGGTGCGACGACGGCAGGGCGCCCGGACGTGCTCAGCTCGGCGCGAAGACGCTGCGCCAGTGTCGATTTCCCAGCGCCCGGCGGACCGGCGATCCCGAGCAGGAACCGCTCACTACGCACCGGAACTCGCTGCGCCAGTTCGCCCACCGACAGCACCCCGCTCGCCCAGGTCACCGCCCTACCTTACCGACGAGCTCCGATGAGCCCGCCCGACGTCACTGCACGTCGACGAACCCGCGCTCGAGGATCGCGCCGGTGTCGACGCCGACGGGCAGGGTGCCGAAGGCGATGCCCCAGTCGCCGCCGAGGCGCGTCGCGCAGAAGGCGTCCGCGACGGCGGCGTGACCGTGGCGCACCAGCTGGGCGCCTTGCAGGACCACAGCCATCAGTTCGACGACGCGACGGGCGCGGTATTCGATGTCGGACAGATCGGTGAGTTCCTTGCCGACGCGGTCGATCGCGTCGTCGAGGCGCGAATCGGCACCGCGGGCCAGACCGACCTCGGCGAAGTACGCCTCGACCGTCTCGGGCTGACGTCCCATGGCGCGCAACGCATCCAGCGCCGCCACATTGCCCGAACCCTCCCAGATCGACATGAGCGGTGCCTCGCGGTACAGCCGCGGCATGCCCGATTCCTCGGCGTATCCGTTGCCGCCCAGGCATTCCAGCGCTTCGGCGGCGTGCGCGGGAGCACGCTTGCAGACCCAGTACTTGGTGATGGCCAGGGCGATCCGGCGTAGTGCGGCCTCCGCCGGGTCGCTGCCCGCGCGGTCGGTGGCACCGGCCAGCCGCATCATCACCGTGGTCGCCGCATCCGATTCGATGACGAGGTCGGCGAGCACATTGCGCATGGCGGGCTGGTCGATCAGCTTGGCGCCGAAGGCTTCTCGGTGCCTGGCGTGATGGATCGCGCTGACCGCGCCGAGTCGCATGCCGGTGGCCGAGCCGATCACACAGTCGAGGCGGGTCATGTTGACCATCTCGATGATCGTCTTCACACCCGCACCCTCGGCACCGACGAGCCAGCCGGTGGCGTTCTCGTACTCGATCTCCGAGGAGGCGTTGGACTTGTTGCCCAGTTTGTCTTTCAGCCGCTGGATGCGGATGGGGTTGCGGGTGCCGTCGGGCAGCACGCGCGGCAGCAGGAAACACGACAGGCCACCGGGGGCCTTGGCGAGGGTGAGGAACATGTCCGACATGGGCGCCGAGGTGAACCACTTGTGCCCGACGATGCGGTACGCGCCATCGGGTTGCGGGGTGGCGGTGGTGGTGTTGGCCCGCACGTCGGAGCCGCCCTGCTTCTCCGTCATCGACATGCCCGCGATGAGCCCGGCCTTGGTCGAGGGCTCGCGCAAGCCGAAATCGTAGGTGCGCGAACCGAGTAGCGGCTCGAAGCGCGCGGCCAGCTCGGGATTGTGGCGCAACGCGGGCACCACCGCGTACGTCATCGAGATCGGGCACATGTGTCCGGCATCGGCGACGCCCCAGGTGAAGAACTTGGCGGCGCGAGCGGTGTGCGCGCCGGGCCGCTCGTCCAGCCACGGCGAACCGTGCAGACCGTGCGCCACCGCGACATTCATCAGGTCGTGCCAGTGCGGGTGGAACTCCACCTCGTCGACACGATTGCCCCAACGGTCGTGGGTGCGCAGCACCGGCGGGTACTCGTTGGCCAGCCTGCCCCACTCCTGGGCCTCGAAACCGCCTGCCAGCGCACCGAGTTCGCGCACCTCCGCTTCGGCCCAGCCCGCTCCTTCGCGGTGCAGGCCTTCCAGCAGCGCGGGGTTGCGCGCGGCATCGAAGGGGATCAGCGGTGGCGCCTGGTTGAACACTTCGTGGGTCGGCATGTCGTGGTAACTCCTTCGACTACAGCGTTTCCGGGCGCGCACCGAGTGCACGCACGGCGAAAGCGACCAATTCGGGGATGACGGTCTCGGCGTGCGGTGCGGCGACCAACGGGCCGACGAGCACCTCGCCGATCGCGCCGACAAGAGCAGCGGCGGTGAGGCTCGGGTCCTGCGCGGGCAAGCGACGTTCGGCGACACCGTGCGCGATAGCGGTCTCGAACGACGCGGCGAACGCCCGCCGAAATTGCAGCCGTTGTGTATCCACGGCGGCGTCGACGGGCTCGGCCAGCAGCACATAGGCCAGTTTTGGATTCTTCAGCGCACGGCCGGCGAAAGTCTCCACCGCAGCGGTGACCCGACCGACCGCGTCACCCTCGGCCACCGCGGCCCGTACCGCGTCGACCTCGCGGGCGACCACCGTCTCGAACACCGCCGCGACCAGCTCGGCCTTGTTCTCGAACTGCTTGTACACGGTGCCGGTCGCGATCCCCGCCTCGGCGGCGACCGCGGCCATCGACAGCCCGGCGAACCCGTCACGCGAGAGCACGCCGGTGGCACCCTGCACGATCAGCGCCCGTTGCGCGTCGAGCCGGGCCTGCACGGCCGGGGTCCTGCGGTACACCATGTGAAGAAGTGAAGCACAAATTCACCCCTTCACACAAGGGCACCGGGTCCGTATGGTCGAGGAATGGAACAATCAACCGGGCAGCCGACCTCACTCCCCGTGCGCGTCGAGCACACGGGCCCGGTCACGACGGTGATCCTGAATCGCCCGCAGGCCCGCAACGCGGTGGACGGCCCGACCGCTCGCGCGCTGGTGGAGGCCTTCCGCGCATTCGACGCCGACCCCACCTCCTCGGTGGCCGTGCTGTGGGGCGAACACGGCACCTTCTGCTCCGGCGCCGACCTCAAGGCCCTCGGCACCGAGAACAGCAATCACGCCACCGAAGACGGTGACGGCCCGATGGGTCCGACCCGGCTGCGCCTGTCCAAGCCGGTGATCGCGGCGGTCGCCGGGTACGCCGTGGCGGGCGGGCTCGAACTTGCCCTGTGGTGTGATCTGCGCATTGCCGAGCAGGACGCCACTTTCGGTGTCTTCTGCCGCCGCTGGGGCGTCCCACTGATCGACGGCGGCACCGTGCGCCTCCCGCGCATCGTCGGCGAAGGTCGCGCACTCGACATGATCCTCACCGGCCGCCCGGTGAGCGCGCCCGAAGCGCTGCAGATGGGCCTGGTCACCCGCGTTGTCCCCGTCGGCGATGCCCGCCGTGTCGCCGAGGAGCTGGCTACCCAGCTCGCCGCACTCCCCCAAACCTGTCTGCGCACCGACCGTGCCGCCCTGTACGACCAGTACGGCCACCCCGAGGAAGAGGCGCTGCGCGTCGAATTCCGGCACGGCATGACGGCCCTGTCCGGCGGCGCACTCGACGGGGCCGCCCGTTTCGCCGCGGGCGAGGGCAGGCACGGTAGCGCCGACCACCGCTGATGGACCACCTCACCGTCGTCGACGAAATCTTCCTGCGCACCCATCGCGGCATGGGCACCCCCATCGCCCTGCAGGGTCTGTGGCGCACCCCCGATGCGATGGAACCCGCTCTTCTGCAGGCGATTCACGACCGCCTGCGCGTCGGTCACCTCGGCCGCAGAGTGGTCAACCCCCGAGTCCCCGGCGCCCGTCGCACCTGGCGGCCCAACACCAGAGCTCATCCACTCGACGTCGCCATCGGCCCACTTCGCGAAAGCGAGATCCTGCCATGGGCCGACACCCTCGGCACCGACCTCGACCCGGAAAACGGCCCTGGCTGGCGCCTGTCCGCCGCGCGCCTTCACGACGGTGGAACCGTTGTCGCCCTGACCTGTTCGCATGCATTGGCGGACGCACGTGGCTTGATCCACGCCATCACCGCCGCCCTTCGATCGCTCGAATCCACCGCCTCGGCAGAGCTGGCAGGAGCCGAGTTCGGCCCCACGCGTGACGACGAACTATGGAGTCGCACAACGCATTCAGAGTGGGCAGACGCGGTCTCCCAATGGACCACCATCTTCGGCGGCACCGCACGCGCGCTGCACCAAAAGCTTGCTCGACCGCTAGTATCGCCCGCACCGGACTTTTCCCCTGATCGCACCTTCCGCGAAGCCGTGCCCGTCCCTGTGTCGAGCGGCGCCGTGCCGACATCGCGGAAACCCCAGTCATCGCAGGCCGACATGAGCGACCGACACCTGCGGCCGCTCCTGCTCACCTTCGATGCCACCCACTGGGACACCACCGCGATCACCCTCGGCGGAACTCCGAACAGCCTGTTCATCCATTTGATGGCAAACATCCTGTGGCAGACCGGTTTCCCGAAACCTACGATCACCGCGAGCCTTCCGGTGGACACCCGTGACGAACCCCGCGTAGACAACGACCTCGCGATGACAGAGATCGCCATCGAACGCACCGACACTCCCGCGACAGTTCGCGACCGGGCAAAGGCCGCCTATCAACGCCGAATGTCCAGCCCCGTAGGCCTTCCTGAGGAAATCCTCCAGGTAGTCCCCGACCGCTGGGCCTACGCCCTCAGCAAAGGCGCGGGCGAACGAGACATCCTGTGCTCCAACATCGGCCACCTACCCGACGCCGTGCGCAAAGTCGGACCGCACCACTGCACCCGGGTAGCCGCACGCGCGATCCATCCTGACATCACCACCTTTCCCCGCACCCAACTCGCGGGCTACCTCTCCCACCTCGACGACACCTACACACTCGCCCTGGTCAGCCTCGCCGCCGACAACGATTCCCTCCCCGATGCCATCGACAAGGCCTGCGCGACAACCGGATTACGCCCTAGCCCCTGGTAGTCGGTCCATGGCGGGTTTCCGCGTCAGGGTGTCAGACCGAGCCGGGTGGCCAGCCACGGCAGCTGATCGCGCAGCCCATGCGCCCACAGCGCGAAGTTGTGTCCGCCCGGCAGAATCCGCAACCGCACGTCCATCCCCGCGTCTTTCGCCGCCTGATACATCCGCTCCACCTGCGGCCGGTACATCTGGTCATCGGCGCCGACAACGAACGCACCGGCGGAATTCGGGTACGTCCGCGACCGCAGCAGATCGAGCGGATTGACCCGCAGCAGCGCCTCGGTATCCCCGCCGAACGCGGCGTCCACCGTGCGCTGCCGGTCGCCCAGTGTCGGCTCGTCCTGCCCGGAGAGGTCGAGGAAGGTGGGATAGACCTCGGGATAATTGGTGGCCAGTTGCAGCGCGCACGTGCCGCCATACGAGAGCCCACCCACCGCCCAAGATCGCGGATCCGGATCGATCTGCAGATTCGCCCGCGTCCAGGCAGGCACGTCGACGGCCAGGTAGGTGGCGACATTGCCCAGCGCGGAATCCAGGCACAGCGGGTTCGCCAGCTCGGAACCGGTCCCGTCGGCCACCACGACCACCGGCGCGAGCCCGTTGTGCGCGCGGGCGAAGGAGTCCATGGTCTCGGCCAACTGACCACCGACGAACCAGTCCTGCGGCGCGCCCGGCTCACCGGCGAGCAGCACCAGCACCGGCAGCAGCGGACGCGGATCCGCGAAATAGGCAGGCGGCAAATAAATCTGGGCATCGCGAGCGGCGAACCCGGACGCGGTCGGCGGCACCGTCGCGGTCAGCACCCGCCCGCCGTCGGGCAAACCGCCGGGCGCCTGCCATGCGGGCTCGAGCGGCCGCGCGCTGATCACCTGCTCGCGCCCGGTCAGCTCACCGGCCTCGACCCGATCGACCTGTTCGACCCCGAGCACCGCGCCCACTGTCGGATACGACGCGTACACCAGGTTGATCCGCACACCCACCGCGACCAGCACGGCAACGGCCGCAAGCACGGTCACCACCCCGGTCCACACGCTGCGGCGAACCAGAATTCGTGGCACCACCAACAGCACCGCGGCCACCGCGATCCCGATCAGCACGTACACCGACACCGCGATCGGATCGGGAAACGGCCGCCACACCTCCTCCACGACCAGATACAGCGCCACGGTCGCCACCACGGCGGACAGCACCACGATCGGCATGATCGTCGTGACATACCGTCGTACACGGGGTAACAGCAACCACACCGCACCCACGACGCCCAGTACCGTCAACGCCACCGGCAGCCATCCGGCGAGCAACGACAGATCGATGATTCGCGTCATCGCTGACCTCCACAGATGCCACCTCGACCGCCCTTGCGCGCGCATCACGGTCCCGGTACGGCCGCGATGACATACGGTACACAGAAGACCGCACCGAGCCGGTGCGGCGCACTCGCAGCAAAGGGTGGTTCTATGGACGACATCGCGGCTGCCACCGAACCTGCTCCCTCGCGCGGCCTCGCCTTGGCGCACACCGTGATCCGCCGGGTGCCGTTCACACTCGGCTTCCTCGTCGTGGTCGCGGTTCTCGGCCTCGCCACCGGCGGCCTCTGGCGCAGGCTCGACCAGCGTTCCTGGTTTCCCGATATCGCCTACGGCTGGCCCGCGCTGACCGAGGGTAAGTGGTGGACGCCGCTGTCAGGCTGGTTCTTCGGGCTCACCCCTTTCCAATATGTGTGCATGGCAATCATTTTCGCGGCTGCGGTCGGCTGGACGGAGTGGCGTCTCGGCACCGGGCGCACCGCCTCGGTCTGCCTGTCGGGTCAGTTGATCGGCGTCCTCGGCGCGTCGGTGACGGTCGGGCTGCTGGCGCACACCCACCTCGGCTGGGCCGACCGGCTTTCCGAGGTACGCGATGTCGGGTTCACCACCGCGGCGATCTCGGCGTTGGCCGCGGTCTCGGCGACCCTGCGATCCCCGTGGCGCCTTCGGGTGCGCGCCGTGCTGATGGCACACGTGGCGATCACCTTCCTGTTCGAATCGACCTTCGCCGATCTCATGCATCTCATCGCCGTCGCCGTGTGGCTGCCCGCGGGCGAAAAGCTGTTCAGCCGAACCGAACACGGCTTCTGGCCGCGCACTCGACGTGAGGTGCGCATGCTGGCCTTCGCCGGACTGCTGGTGATCGCCACGGCCTCGGTGGCGGTGTACTTCTTCCCCGCCAACAGCCTGCTCGGCCCCACCGAGAACGAACGCGGCTCGCTCTGGAGCACGATCCTCACGGTGGTGGTGATCGCGGTGGTCGCCGATCAGCTGCGCAAGGGCAGGCGCTGGGCATGGTGGGGCACCCTCGCCTACGGCCTGCTGCACGTGGTGCTCACGCTGGTGCTGCTCGGCGTGGCCATCGGCACCGACTACGAGACCACCGGCGCGCTGACCGTCGGCACCGCCCTGCTGTGGGCGGGCGAGGTGGCGCTGCTCTACGGCGGCCGCGGCGCGTTCCGGGTGCCGGTCCGGCGCAGGATCTCCGACGGCGCGCTCACCGGCACCGAACCCGGCGCCGCGGTGCGCGCCTTGCTCGCCCGCTACGGCGGCAGCACCATGTCGTGGATGACCACCTGGCCGGAGAACAAATACTGGTTCGCCGCCGACGGTGAACGGTGCGTCGCCTACCAGCGCCACGCGGGCACCGTCATCGTGCTCACCGATCCGATCGGTCCCGTCGACCTGCTCCCCGCCACCATCGCCGGGTTCACCGATCGCTGTGAAGCCGACGGACTCGTCCCGTGCCTGTTCTCCACTACGCGGGCGGTCGCCGATATCGCCGGCGAACTCGGGTGGCGCAGTGTGCAGATCGCCGAGGACACCATCGTCGACCTGCCCGAGCTGGAGTTCAAAGGCAAAGCCTGGCAGGACATCCGGTCCGCGATCAACCGGGCGACCAAGGAGGGTATCGAGTTCCGCCTCGTCGAACTGGCCGACCAGCCGTTCGCGGTGATCGAGCAGGTACGCGCGATCTCCGAGGAGTGGGTAGGCGAAAAGGGGCTGCCGGAAATGGGATTCACGCTCGGCGGCGTGGAGGAAGCCATGGATCCGGCCGTGCGGGTCGGGCTGGCGATCGATGCCGAGGGCAGCGTGCACGGCGTCACCTCCTGGCTGCCCGTCTACGGCCCCGGCGACGAGATCCGCGGCTGGACGCTGGACGTGATGCGCAGGCGCCCCGACGGCTTCCGGCCGGTCGTGGAATTTCTCATCGCCTCGGCGTGCCGGGAGTTCAAAGAGGAAGGCGCCGAGATTGTTTCGCTCTCGGGGGCGCCGCTGGCGCGCAGTGCGGGCACCGATGGCGCCGAACCGATCGATCGTCTGCTCGAAGGGCTCGGCGCCGCGATGGAACCGTATTACGGCTTCCGGTCACTGCATTCGTTCAAGGCCAAGTTCCAGCCCCGCCACGAGCCGGTGTACCTGTGCTATCGCGACGAGGCGGACCTGCCCCGCATCGGCATCGCTCTGACCAAGGCGTACCTGCCCGAAGTCTCGGCAAAGGACCTGATGGTTCTCGGGGCGGCGGGAAAATAGCACCGGCGCTCACACGCCGATCGGCGCGGCTCAGTTCACCGGCGGTCGATCAGGGATCTCAACTCACCGGCATCGCGCTCGGCGTCACCCGCGCGAGCACGTCAGCGGGCAGGTCGATGCCCGGCTCGAGGTTGTCGGCCGGGATCGGCTCGCCCCAGACCTGCCGCAGCGGCAGCACACCGGCCCACACCCCGCCGGTCGCGATGTCGCCCTCGTCGTCGTTCGGCCCGCCCGAGCGCACCTTCACCGACGCCTCGGTGAGGTCGAGCGCGAGCACCATCGTCGCCGCCATCTCCCTGCGGTTGGGCGGGCGCACCCGATCCCAGGCACCGGGCGCGGCGTGCTCGACGATCACCCGCAGGGCGTTGTCGCGCTCGGCTTCGTCGGTGACCAGTACCGCCCTGCCCCGAATCACCGCGCAGCGGTAGTTCATCGAGAAGTGCATGGCCGAGCGGGCGTACACCAGCCCGTCCACGTGGGTCACGGTGAGGGAGATATCGGTGTCGATCGCGGCGCGCAGATTGCCGGCTCCGGTGGATCCGTGCAGGTAGAGGGTGTCGCCGACGCGCCCATAGATGGTGGGCAGCACGACCGGCGACCCACCGAGCAGCACGCCGAGGTGGCAGAGAAGACCCGCGTCGAGCACCGCGTCGAGTGCGGCGCGATCGGTGGCGCCGCGTTCCTTGGCGCGGGTCAGCGTGGTGCGCGGGGTGGGCGACAGGGGGTTGCGGTTGACGTCGTGCGTGCTCATAAGGTGAGCTTCGCCGAAGAAGTGGACCGTGTGGAGGTCCAATTCAATAGAAGTTCAACAGGCCAATTCGAGGTGGACGATGCTCGACGACCTTCCGATTCCACTCGACCGGACCGCCCCCGTACCGCTGTCGGCGCAGGTGGCCGATGCCCTGCGCGCCGCCGCGACCGACAGGGTGCTGCGCATCGGCGACCGTTTGCCGTCCTCGCGCGCCCTGGCACAGCGACTCGGGGTGAGCCGGACCGTGGTGGCAGGCGCCTACGACCAACTGCACGCGGAAGGCTGGCTGACCGGCCGACACGGCTCCGGCACCTTCTTGAGCACCGCCCCGGCCACCGCACCGCCGAGCACCGGCGCGGGCCACAACACCGACCCCGACGCGGGCCTGCTCGATCTCGGCCCCGGCGCACCGTGCGCCGAAGCGGTCGACTCCGCCGCATGGCGCCGGGCCTGGCGCGCGGCAGGCGACCAGGCTCCCGAGGCCCGCAAGAACCGTGCGGGCGAACCGGACTTCCGGGCGGCGGTCGCCGATCACCTGTTGCGCCATCGCGGACTGGCCGCCGGGGCCGGATCGGTGGTCCTTGCCACCGCCGGTACCAGCGCGGCGGTGGGTGAGCTCGCCACCGCGCTGCTCCGCCCCGGCGACACCGTGGCCATCGAGGACCCCGGCTACCTGCGAGCCGTCGGCGCGTTGCGTGCCGCGGGGATCGAGGTTGTCCCGGTGCCCGTCGACGCAGAAGGTTTGTGTGTCGACCGAATCCCGTCCGGTGTCCGCGCGGTGTATTGCACACCGGCACACCAGTTCCCGCTCGGTGCGATGATGCCCGCGTCCCGCCGGGTCGAGCTCATCGAATTCGCCAGAAGAACCGCTACTTTCATCATCGAAGACGACTACGACGGTGAATTGCGTTACGACACAGCCCCACTGCCACTGCTGGCTGCGATGGCACCCGACGTCGTCGTTCATCTCGGCACCACCAGCAAGATCATCGCCACCACCCTCGGCGTCGGCTGGCTCGTGGCCCGCCCCGGCATCACCGACGCCGTGCTCGCCCATCGCGCCGAGATCGGCAGTTCCCCGAGCCCCGCCGGGCAACGGATCCTCAGCGAATTCGCCCGCCACGGCGACCTGTCCCGGCACCTGCGCCGGCTGCGCCGGGTCGTGCCGCCCCGGCGCGCCCTGGTCGTCGACGAACTCGCCCGCCGTGGTGTGCCCGTCATCGGTGACGACGCGGGCTCGCATGTCGTCGTCGAGCTCCCCAACCCCGCCGCCGAACGCCACGCCGTCGACGCCGCCCGCGCGCGTGGTGTCCTCCTCGACGGCCTGGCCCGGCACCACCTCGCCGACCCACACCACTTCGGCGTCGCCATCGGCTACACCGCCCTGAACAGCGCCGACCTCGCCCGAGCCGTGCCCATCGCGGCCGACTGTCTCGCCGAAGCAGCTCGCGTAGCCGGCCCATCGCGGTCGTAGCATGGACCAGGAACCGGCACTACCCCTGGCGACTATCGAAGAGGTGAGCACATGACCGATCAGGACATTCTGGCGCGGATCAAAGAGCTGGTCGACGACGAGCACGCGCTGCGAGCCAAGGCCACCGCGGGCGAGATCGACCCGGTAGCCGAACGCAAGCAGTTGGCCGAGCTGGAAGTGATGCTCGATCAGGCATGGGATCTGTTGCGGCAGCGGCGCGCTCGCACCGGCTCCGGTGAATCACCCGACGACACCGGGATGCGTTCCCCCCATGAGGTCGAGGGCTATCTGCAGTGACCGAGGCCGAGTACGACGTCATCGTCATCGGCGCGGGCCCGGCAGGTGAGAACGCCGCCGCCTATGCCATCGCGGGCAGCGACCGGACCGCCGCCCTCGTCGAGCGGGAGCTGTTCGGCGGCGAGTGCAGCTATTGGGCGTGCATCCCCAGCAAGGCGCTGCTGCGGCCCGGCGCCGTCCTCGACCTCGGCGAGTCGATGCCGGGGGTGAGCGCGAGTGGCCCGCGGGTGGCCGACATACTCGCCCGCCGCGACTCCTTCGTGCACAACCACGACGACAGTTCCCAGGTCGAGTGGGCGACATCGGCCGGCATCGTGCCCGTTCGCGGCGCGGCGCGACTGATCGGCGAACGACTCGTCGAGGTCGATACCGAGGACGGCGTCAAGGTCCTGCGCGCCCGGCACGCGGTCGTCCTGGCGACCGGCACCACCGCCACCATCCCCGACATTCCGGGCGTGCGGGAGACCCTGCCATGGACCTCCCGTGACGCCACCAACCTGACCGTCGTCCCGCGCCGGGTCGCCATCATCGGTGGCGGTGTCGTCGCCTGCGAGACGGCGACCTGGCTGGCCGAACTCGGCGCCGAGGAGGTGACCCTGCTGGTCCGGGGCGACCGCCTGCTGCCACGCAGTGAGCCGTTCGCTTCGGAGCTGGTCCTGCGGGGTTTGCGCGACACCGGAAATGTCACGGTGCGGTTCCATACCGAACCCCTGCTGGTCTCGCGCCGCGATCCCGAAGACACCGGTGTCGGCCGCATCCACGGCGGTCCGGTCACCCTGGTGCTCGACGACGGCGAACTCGAGGTCGACGAACTCGTCGTAGCCACCGGCCGCACCCCCGCCACCTCGAATCTCGGCCTCGACGCCGTAGGACTGCCCGCGGGCTATATCGAGGTCGACGACCAGCTGACCGCGCGCGAGGTGCCCGGCGGCTGGCTCTATGCCGTCGGCGACGTCAATCACCGTGTGGCACTGACGCATATGGGCAAGTACCAGGCCAGAGTCTGCGGTGACGTGATCGCCGCCCGCGCGGCGGGCATAGCTCTCGACGGCACGCGGTTCACCGCGAGCGCCGACCACCAGCAGGTACCCCAAGTCGTCTACACCGCACCGGAACTCGCGGCCGTCGGCCTCACCGAACACGAGGCGCGCACCGCCGGACACGCGGTGGACACCGTCGAGCTCGATATCGACGTCGCGGGTTCCGCGCTCTCGCGCGGCGACTTCCACGGCCGTGCGAAGCTCGTGATCGACACCGCCGCCGACCGCATTCTCGGTGCCACCTTCGTCGGTCCCGACCTGGGTGAACAGCTGCACGCGGCCACCATCGCGGTGGTCGGGCAGGTGCCGCTGGACGCGTTGTGGAACGCGGTACCCGCCTTCCCGACCGTCAGCGAATTCTGGCTGCGGCTGCTGGAAGCCTGGCGCGAGAAGACTATTTGAGCAGCCGCGACATCCGCCGGTCGGCGAGCACCTTGCCGCCGGTCTGGCAGGTGGCGCAGTACTGGAACGACCGCTCCGCGTAGGACACCTCGCGCACAGCGTCCCCACACACCGGGCACGGCTGCCCGGTTCTGGCGTGAACCCGCATGCCCGAACGCTTTTCGCCTTTCAACCTGGCCGCGTCCTGGCCCACCGAACGATCGACCGCGTCGAGTAGCACCGTGCGCATGGCGGTGTACAACTGCGAAACCTTCTCCGCCGACATTGTTTTGGTGTTCGCGAACGGGGAGATCTTCGCGGTGTGCAGAATCTCGTCGGAATAGGCGTTGCCGATTCCGGCGAGCAGGGTCTGGTCCACGATCGCGGTCTTGATCCGCTGCGAGGTACTTTTCAGCAGCGCGGCGAATTCGTCCTCGGTCAGTCCGAGCGCGTCCGGTCCGAGCCGCGCGATGCCCGGCACCAGCTCCGGATCGTCGACGACATAGACCGCGAGCCGTTTCTTCGTGCCCGCCTCGGTCAGGTCGATCGCGGGCGTCGCACCATCGGGAGTGAAGAAATGCACGCGCAGCGCCAGCGGGCTCTTCCCACCCGGCTTGGGCGGCAATGGATTCGGCTCATCGATCCAGCGCAACCACCCACCGCGCGACAGATGGGTGATCAACCACAGTCCGCCACAATCCATTCCGAGGAATTTCCCCCACCGGCCCGCACCGGTGACATCCCGGCCGGACAGCGCGGTAACCGGCGGGTCGAAGGTCTTCACCGCGCTCAGGGCCGCCACGTCGACGCGGCCGACCACAGCGCCGACCGCATGATCCCGAAGGAACTGCGCCAACGCCTCTATTTCCGGCAGTTCGGGCACGGTTGCCAGTTTAGCGATCTATCGCGCGTCGGCGCGGGATCCATCAGCCCGCGCGGAGCAGATAAACGTCCATGATCCAGCCCTTTTCCGCGCGTAGTTCCGCGCGGCGGGCCACAATGTCGCGTTCGACCTCGCGCAAATTTCCCTCGATCAGGGTTTCGTCGGGCATGCCGAGATAGGCGCCCCACCAGATATGGATATCGTCGCCGCCGACCTCGGTGAACGAGCATTCACCGTCGAGCATCACCACCGTCGATCCGGGACCGAGCCCTTCATCGCGCAGCCTGCGCCCGGTCGTGACGTGGACGGGTTCGCCGATCCGGTGCAGCACCATCCGGTGCCGGGCTGCCAGCGCGGCGATGCTGGTGACGCCGGGGATCACCTCGTAGCCGAAATCGGCGCGACCCCGCGCCAGCACGTGCTCGACCATGCGCAGGGTGCTGTCGTAGAGCGCCGGATCGCCCCACACGAGGATCGCGCCGATGCCGTCCACCTGGTCGAACGCGGCTTCGAGGAGTTCGGAGCGCCGTTCGTGCCAGTCCACCACGACACCGGCGTAGTCCGCGGGGGTGCGCTCGCGCGGCGGATCGGTGATCTCGATGATCCGGTGCGGCGTGTCGACGTGCTCGGCCAGGATCGTGGTGCGCACGTCGACCAGTTCCTGCTTCTCGGTGCCCTTGCCGATCACGAAGAAGGCCTCGGCCTTTCGCATGGCCTTGACCGCCTGCATCGTCACCTGGTCGGGGTCTCCCGCACCGATGCCGATCACGTAGAGCTTGCGCATAGCCGAACAGCTTGCCAGGTGCCGATCCGCCGAGCCGACCCCCGTAGAATCACCAGGCGTGGCCACCCCTGATACGCAGTACGAGGATCTGCTCCGGCACGTTCTGGAGCAAGGCACGCCAAAGGCCGACCGCACCGGCACCGGAACCCGCAGCATCTTCGGTCACCAGCTGCGCTACGACCTGGCTGAGTCCTTCCCGCTGATCACCACCAAGCGGGTCCACATGAAATCCATCGCCTACGAACTGCTGTGGTTCCTGCGCGGCGATTCCAATGTCTCCTGGCTGCGCGAACACGGCGTGACGATCTGGGACGAATGGGCCGACGCCAAGGGCGAACTCGGCCCCGTCTACGGCGTGCAGTGGCGCTCGTGGCCGACCCCCGACGGCACCCACATCGACCAGATCGCCCAGGTACTGCACACCCTGCGCACCGACCCCGATTCGCGCCGGATGATCGTGTCGGCCTGGAATGTGGCCGACCTGGACAAGATGGCGCTCGCCCCCTGCCACGCCTTCTTCCAGTTCTATGTCGCCGACGGCAAACTGTCCTGCCAGCTGTATCAGCGCAGCGCCGACCTGTTCCTCGGGGTGCCGTTCAATATCGCCAGCTACGCCCTGCTCACCCTGATGGTCGCCCAGCAGACCGAGCTGGAGCCGGGCGAGTTCATCTGGACCGGCGGCGACGTGCACATCTACGACAATCACCTCGACCAGGTTCGCGAGCAGCTCACCCGCGAGCCCTACCCCTTCCCGACGCTGCACCTGCGTCCAGCGACGAGCCTGTTCGATTACACCTACGAAGATATCGAGCTGTCCGGCTACCAACATCACCCTGGCATCAAGGCGCCGGTGGCGGTGTGAAGCAGATCGGCCTGATCTGGGCGCAGGCGAACGACCGGGTGATCGGCCTCGACAACACCATTCCGTGGCGTGTGCCCGAGGATATGGCCAATTTCCGCGACACCACCATGGGTCACCCGGTGATCATGGGCAGACGGACGTGGGATTCGCTCCCGGCGAGTTTTCGTCCGCTGTCCGGGCGCCGCAACATCGTGGTCACCCGCCAGACTGATTGGTCTGGCGACGGTGCCGAACGCGCCGCGTCGGTGTCCGACGCGCTGACCATGACCGACGAGTCGGACACCTGGGTCGCGGGTGGCGGCGAGATCTACCGCGCCGCGTTGCCCTTGGCGACGATCCTGCTGGTCACCGAGGTCGACACCACCGTGGCCGGCGACGCGTTCGCCCCGGTCATCGGCCCGGAATGGCATGCGGACGACACCCCGTGGCTGACCTCGAAAACCGGTCTGCGCTACCGCATTCGCCACTACACCCGCGACTGAGGAACACCTGGCCGACGGTCACGGCAAATGGCTAACGGTCACGGCAAAACGCCCGAACGCGTGGGCGGCGTCGGGCATACTCCTTCGCAAGACCTGCCCGCGAGAAGCCTGCGAAAGGCCCGATTCATGGACAAGAAATCGCTCACCGCGGTGGCCCGCCAACAATTGAAGCTGGCGGCCTGTTCGACGAGCGGCCGGAGCTCGCAAACCCTCATCGGCGGCCACACCCACGCGCTGCGCCAGACCGTCGTCGCACTCGCCGAGGGACAGAGCCTGGCCGAACACGACAATGCGGGCGACGCCACCATCCAGGTGCTCACCGGAACGCTGGTGCTGATCGCGGGCACCGACGAATGGAAGGGCTCGGCGGGCGATCTGATCGTCGTGCCGCGCGCCCGCCACAGCGTCAAAGCCGTCGACGACGTCACATTTTTGCTGACCGTCGCGAAGTAGCAGGTCGTTCGCCCGAATTGCGCTGACACCTCGAGGTGTTGATCGAACCTGTCGGTGCGGAGCCGTACTGTGGACGCCATGGGTGAGCCACAGCCGATCCTCGATCCACTCACGCCGTCCGCGATTTTCCTGGTCGCCACCATCGACTCCGGTGGCGAATCCGCGGTCCGCGACCTCTTGGCAGACATCTCCGGGTTGCGCCGTTCGGTCGGGTTCCGGGTTCCCGGTGAGGGTTTGACCTGCGTCACCGCGATCGGCTCCACAGCCTGGGATCGACTGTTCATCGGCCCGAAACCGGCTGAGCTGCACGAGTTTCCCGGTTACAACGGCCCGATCCACAGCGCACCGACCACCGCGGGCGACCTGTTCTTCCACATCAAGGGCGAAACCCACGGCCCGTGCTTCGAACTCGCCATGGCGATCGGCGCCCGCCTCGAAGGCGCGGCGACCATCGTCGACGAGACGGTCGGCTTCCGGTATTTCGAACAGCGCGACCTGCTCGGCTTCGTCGACGGCACCGAGAACCCCGAAGGCCCCGGCGCGGCCTCGGCGGCGCTGATCGGCGACGAGGACCCCGGGTTCACCGGCGGTAGCTACGTAATCGTGCAGAAGTACACCCACCCGCTCGATCAGTGGAACGCGCTGTCGATCGAGGAACAGGAGCGGGTGATCGGGCGGACCAAGCTCGCCGACTACGAACTGCCCGACGATGTGAAACCCGCCGACTCGCATGTCGCGGTGAACACCCTCATAGACCCCGACGGCACCGAGCGCCAGATCGTGCGCGCCAACATGCCGTTCGGCACCATCGGCACCGGCGAGTTCGGCACCTACTACGTGGCTTACGCCGCCACCCCGAGCGTCACCGAGCGCATGCTCGAGCGGATGTTCCTCGGCACCAGCGAGGCGGCTTACGACCGCATCCTCGACTTCTCCTTCGCGGTCACCGGCACGCTCTTCTTCGTTCCCACCGTGGATTTCCTCGACGACCTGCCCGACGCGCCCATCACCGCAGGCGCC
Source organism: Nocardia sp. NPDC059195 (assembly GCF_042754695.1). Classification (NCBI taxonomy): domain Bacteria; kingdom Bacillati; phylum Actinomycetota; class Actinomycetes; order Mycobacteriales; family Nocardiaceae; genus Nocardia; species Nocardia sp. NPDC059195. The sequence continues at coordinate 70,609 of NZ_JBHZBG010000008.1, forward strand.
GCGATCGAGCCGTCGACACTGCCGGAAATCGCCCCGGTCGAACGCGCGAACGCGACGGCGGATCGCTCGGACGGCTCCCTCGCTATCGGCACGATGAAAAGGAGTAACTGAATGAACAACCTGCATCGCGAACTCGCGCCGATCACCGGCGAAGCCTGGTCGCAGATCGAGGAGGAGGCGACTCGCACGTTCAAGCGCAACATCGCGGGCCGCCGGGTGGTCGACGTGTCGGGACCGCACGGGTTCGACTTCTCGGCCCGCAACCTCGGCCGGGTCACCTCGATCGCCTCGCCCGACGACGGCGTGCAGGCCCGTCAGCGCGTGATCCAGCCGGTGATCGAGTTGCGGGTGCCGTTCACCCTGCAGCGCGACGAGCTCGACGATATCGCGCGCGGAGCGGGCGATGCCGACTTCGACAATCTCAAGGACGCGGCGCAGAAAATCGCCTTCGCCGAAGACCGCGCGATCTTCGAGAGCTACGCCGCCGGGGGCATCACCGGTATCCGCGACGCCGCCTCGAACTCCCCCGTCGCCCTGCCGAGCAATGTCGTCGACATTCCCGATGCCATCTCGCACGCGCTCACCGGCCTGCGCCTGGCCGGTGTGCAGGGCCCGTACTCGGTCGTGCTCAGTGCCGAGCTGTACACCCAGGTCAGCGAGACCTCCGATCACGGTCACCCGATCCGGACCCATATCGAGCGGCTGATCGACGGCGAGATCATCTGGGCACCGGCGATTTCCGGCGGATTCGCGCTCACCACCCGCGGCGGCGACTTCGAACTGGCGCTCGGTCAGGATCTGTCGATCGGGTACCTCAGCCACGATGCCGAGACCGTGCAGCTGTACTTCCAGGAGACCTTCACCTTCCTCGTCGAGACCTCCGAAGCAGCGGTGTCGCTCGGCTCGTGAGCGCGGCCGCTAGGGTGGGCCACGAATCATGGAGAGGGAGGTCCGCATGTCGGTCGTGCGTGCCGGTGTGGTGTCCGCCAGGCGGAGCCTGTTCTATTGCTTGATCGGAGTCCTGGTCACCACGGGCGTCGTCGGGTTGTTCCTGGCGATGTTCGGGGTGAACCGGGTGATCACCGGGTTGCTGGTCGGTGCGGTCGGCGGGTTCGTGGTCGGTGTCGCGCTGTTCGTCCGTGATGTCGTCGAACTGCACGAGCACGCGATCTACGCGCGGACTCCGTTCCGTTCGTCGACCGTGCCGTGGGACCGCGTCGTCGCGGGCCGCTTCACCCTCGACGAGCACGCGCGCTGGGTCCTGGCGTTGGACCTCAACGGCGAGTCGGCCGACGAGCTCGTGCTGCTGTCGATCCCCCCGGTGATCGGGCCCGTCACCGGCGCCTACGACATGCGCAAACGCGAGCAGGTGAGCGAGATCCGGGAGATTTTGCGCGCCAAGCGAATCCCGATCACCGTGCTGCCCGAGATCGCGGGCGCGCTCAACCAGCACTGGCAGATCGCCCCGCCGACCGCCCGCTGATCACGCGGGCGGGTGGACTGGACAGCGATGTAGCCGAACTCCTCGTTCATGAACGCCTCGATCCGGGCGATGCGGTCGCGCTCGAGTTCGGTCAGGCTCGCCATGTCCGCATCGGAGAGCGGCAGCTGCGGGAACGAGCCCGCACCACCGTTGACGTGCACGCCGACCACCCGATCCGGCGCCACTCGCCCGACCTCCGGACTCACCGCCGCGCCGATATCACCACCCTGCACCCCGAACCGCTCGTACCCCAGCCTGGTCATCAACTCGACCCAGGCCTCGGCGATCCGGCGAACCGGCCACCCCTCGGCGACCGGTCCGGAGAACCCGAAACCGGGCAGCGACGGAATCACCACGTGGAAGGCATCGGCCAGGTCGCCACCGTGCGCGCGCGGGTCGGTCAGCGGGCCGATCACATCGAGGAATTCCGCGATCGAGCCCGGCCAGCCGTGCGTCAGCAGCAGCGGCACCGCATCGGGTTCGGCCGAGCGGACGTGCAGAAAGTGAATGTTCTGCCCGTCGATCACGGTCGGGGAACGAAATCGGTCAGCCAGGAACCAGGTCCGCACTCCTGCGCACCGCACCCGGCAGCTGACCATCCACCTGCGGCGCGACCTCCATGACCGCTTCCGCCACGGCGAGACAGGCACCCAACCGCAGTGGCTTGCGCAACCCCGAATCCCCCTGCAGCAGTAGCCGAACCGCCGCCCACGGCAGATTCACATCGGCGAAGGACGTGTGGAACAAACCCGCCGAGGGACGTGGATTCGCCTCGAGCAGCACCGATTCCCCACCGCGATAACGCAATTGAACATTCGTCCCTCCCGCCATGGCGGCACGGGAATGCCTGCCGCACGGGCGATCTCATAGGTGCGAACCTTGTCGGTCAGCGCCTTCACCGCCGACAGCGGCGAACACATCAGGCTGGTGCCGACCGCCGCGAAGTCCGCCGCTCGGCCCGCGAGCGCCTCGAGGCGGCGCGGCGGGATGAGAACGTCGATGCGATGCATGCGACAACCCGGACCCTATCCCGGTTCAGCGTCGAGCACATTTCGAGAACAAAGACCCCACATCACATCCACCCGGCCAGCGTCCGAGTACTGCACGACGGCGACCCCGCGGCGGGTGTACTCGAGAGATGGCCTAGCGAGGGAGCAGCGCACCCGGGTCGAATGTGACCTCGAACGGTGCTCGCAACGTCACCGGGTCACCGGCCGACGCACGGTGCGTGTGTTCGTATTCTCCGTCCGGGCCGAGCGCATAGGCGAACAGCACCGGCAACTGCTCATCGACCAGACGGCCCTTGAACGAGTTGATCTCGAAACGCCAGTACGTCGGGATGCCCGCCTGTGCGTACAGCACGGGCTTTACCATCCGGTCCTGCAACGTTGTCGACTTCGACACGACTTCGACGGCGAGTTCGACCTGACTGGCCGGCACCCCGCGCCCGTGCCAATCGATCGGGCCCGCGACCACCATGAGGTCGGGAATGGGCTCGTCATCGCCGATGAGCACGCCGACGCCGTCCATCACCAATCGGTCGGCGGGTACAACCGCGTCGAGGACCTGCGTGAGCCGCTTTATCAACCACTGATGCATCGGTTTCGGCGCCGCATTCACGACGAGCTGGCCATTCAGCACCTCATATCGCAGACCGTCATCGGGCATGTGATCGAGATCCGCGGCAGTCCAATGATCGGAGCGCGGCAACGGCATCGCCATACATCCACCTCCGACCTCGTCGAATGCACCGCGCGCCGCCCGCGTCGGTCGATTCGAGTCTAGCGGCTGCGAGATACATCCGGCATGCCCGTTGCTGCTCGCCCAGCAGAGATGACCTGGTGGGCGAGCAGCTTCGGGCCTACTCCGCGATGATCACCCGGACTTCACCGTCGGCCGCGTCGGTCGGATCTACCGCTGTGACGAACCAGTGGGTGACCTCCCCGTCCGCCAGGTCGTCTTCGACCGAGCCGTTGGGCAGGACCGACAGGGCGCCCGCGGTGGACGAGGCCAGGAATTCCTGGATGGCGGCCGGGCCGGAGGCGTGGGTGGTGTAGGTGGTGCATTCGTAGTCGATGCCGTGTTCGTCGCGGAGGCGTTCGGCCATGGCTACCGCTTCGGACTGGTCGAGGACCGTGGCGTTCTCGCCGGAGACCGATACGAAGGCTGGGTGGTTTTCGGCGAGCGGGCGGACCCGGTCGGCGTAGGAAACCGGATGTGCGGCGGCAGAGGTGATGTCGGCCTCGATGTCGGGCAGGACCAACCACTGGCCTGCCACGCCGGCGACCGGGGTCGCACTGACACCGAATGCCGCTCCGGCAGCGGCGATCTCGACGCCGGGGAGTTCGCCGGCGAACAGTACCGCGGCACCCGCCTTGTGGACCGCCCAGGCGGCGAGGACCGAATCCACGCTGCGCGGCAGCGAGATCGCGACCACGTCGCCGGGGCCCGCACCGCGGGCGATGAGCACGCGGGCCAGCTGCGAGGACTTGCGATCCAGTGCGCTGTAGGCGATTTCGCTGTCGCCACGCAGCAGGGCGGGGGCCTGCGGGTCGGCTTCGACGACCTCGGCCAGCACCTTCGCCACTGTCTGCGCGCCGACGCCCGTCGCGACCGGGGCCGAAACAGCGGCTGTCACACCGGAATCGGCGAGCAGCTGAGCCCGTTCGCTCGCGTCGAGGATGTCGATGTCGCCGACCAGGCCGGTCGGGTTGTCGAGCAGCTCGTCGAGCACGCGCAGCAGGCGCTGCGACAGCGTACGAACCTCGTCGGCGGTGAAGGTGCTGGTCAGGTACTTCATCGTGATCTCGATGGTCGACTCGGCCATCACCACCAGCGTGAGCGGGTAGTGGGTGGCGTCGTCGAGGCCGACACCGGTGACCTGCATGCCGTCGATCGAGCTCGCCGCGGTGACGGCGTCCTTGTCCATCGGGTAGGACTCGAACACCACCAGCGTGTCGAACTGCGAGCCCATACCGGCCACCCGCTGGATGTCGGACAGGCCGACGAAGTGGTGGCTGAGCAGTTCGGCCTGCTCGGACTGCACCCGCTGGGTCAGCTTCTCCGCGGTCATCCGGTCGTCGATCTGGATGCGCACGGGCAGGGTGTTGATGAACAGGCCGACCATGGACTCCACGCCGGGCAACTCGGCCGGGCGACCGGAGACAGTCGCGCCGAACACCACGTCGTCACGGCCGGTGAGGCGCCCGACGACGATGCCCCACGCGGTCTGCAACAGCGTGTTCACGGTGACACCCAGTTCACCGGCGAACTTGCCGAGCGCCCTGGTGCGGTCGTTGTCGATCTCGACGATGACCTTGCCGAGTTCGTAGCGTTCCTCGGAGCGCGGCGCGGGCGCGAGCTGGGTGGGGGCTTCGACCCCGGCCAGCGCTTCGGACCACACCTGCAGCGACACTTCACGATCCCAGCCCGAGAGCCAGGACAGGAAGTTGCGGTAGGACGCCACGCGCGGGAGCGCGGTGAGGTCACCGTGCACCGCGTACAGAACCAGCAGGTCGCGCATGAGCAGCGGCATGGACCAGCCGTCGACCAGGATGTGGTGGACGGTGATCGCCAGGTGCGCCTTACCCTCGCCGACCGTGTAGAGGCCGAAGCGGATCAGCGGCGCGGTGGCCATGTCGAACTGGTTGGCCTGGTCGGCGAGCAGCAGCTGGCGCATGCGTGGCATCCGCTCGTCTTCGGGCAGGTCGGTGAGGTCGACCTCGCGCCACGGCACCTCGAGCTCGGAGAGCACCAGCTGCGCGGGCTGCCCCGCCGAATCGGTGACGAACGCGGTCCGCAGGTTCGGGTACCGGTCGAGCACGGCTTGGGCGGCCCCGCGCAACCGCTGGGTGTCGAGGGTGCCGGTCAGGTCGAGGACGGCCTGCACGGTGTAGACGTCGACGGTCGCCGAGCTGATCATGGCGTGGAACATCAGGCCCGCCTGCAGCGGCGAGAGCGGCCAGACCTCCGACAGCGCCGGGTAGTCGCGCTCCCAGAGCTCGATATCGGACTGGCCGACCCGCACGAGCGGCATGTCGGACGGGGTGAAACCACCCGCGTCGGCACGCTGCGCGTGGGTGGCGAGCGCGGTCAGCGCGGCCACGAACAGATCGGCGAAGCCCTGGGCCTGTTCGACGGTGAGCAGCCCCTTCGGGAACGCGATGTTCGCGCCGAGCTGCGGGCCCTCGTCGCCGTCGTTGACGATGGCGTTGATATCCAGCGTCGCGTTGGCCGGCATGTCGAGGTCCATCTCGGCGTCGAGCTGGCCCAGGTCCGCCACCGGCACCCAGCCGAGTTCGGCGAGCTCGGCGGGGATCTCACCCGCGGTCGCGCGGCCGAGGTAGTTGAAGCTGATCTGGCCGACGCTCGGCAGATCCGCGCCCTCGGCGGTCAGGTACTTGAGCATGCCGTAACCGATGCCCTTGTCGGGCACGGCCAGCATCTGCTCCTTGACCGACTTGATCACGTCGGCGAGCACGGCGCCACCGGCGAACGCGTCGTCGAGGTCGGCGCCTGCCAGGTCGAGGCGGACCGGGAAGGCGGTGGTGAACCAGCCGACCGTGCGCGACAGGTCGGCACCGGCGACGATCTCTTCCTGGCGGCCGTGGCCTTCCAGCTTGATCAGCGCCGCGGTGCCGGATTCGTCACCGCGCCACCGGGATACGGCCAGCGCGAGTGCGGTGAGCAGGCCGTCGTTGACGCCGCCGTGGTAGAGGCCGGGGATCGCGGTGAGGACCGCGTCGGTGACCTCGGGCGAGAGGGTGACCTGCACCCGGTCGACGGTGGCGAAGGTGTCGACCTGCGGGTCGAATGCCCGCGCACCGAGCCGCGGATCGGCGGTGGCCGAAACCTCGCGCCAGAACGGCAGTTCCGCGCGACGGTCCGTCGACTGCTCCACCAGGCTGTGCGCCCAGCGCCGCATCGAGGTGCCGTTGACGGGCAGCGCAACCTGCTGACCCGCCGCGATCTGACCCCAGGCCATGCCGAGGTCCGGGATCAGGATGCGCCAGGAGACGCCGTCGATCACGAAGTGGTGGCCGACGATGAGCAGCGCGTCGCGGCGGCGCGGGCCCTCGGCGGGCTCACCGAAGGCGAACCAGACGAACTGCACCATGGCGGCGCCTGCGGGATCGAGACGACCCATGGCCTTGTCGTATTCGACGCTGGCCAGCTTGGAGAGCTGATCGTCGGCGATGTCACCGGCGACCTCGACCCGGCGCACGAGTGCGGTCACGTCGACCTCGCCCGGCGCCAAAGCCTCGAAGACCCAGCCGTTCTCGCTGCCCGACTGATCCGCGCTCACGGGCGCTTCGGTACGAGCGACGCGCGAACGCAGCACGTCGTGGTGGTCGAAGACCGCACCGATGGTGGCGTGCAGGACCTCGGCGGTGATGTTCTCGGGCAGACGCAGCACCATCGACTGGGAGAACCGGTCGTAGGTGGAGCCACCGGCGAGGATCTGGCGCATGATCGGCAGCATCGGGATGTCGCCGACGCCGCCGCCCGGCAGTTCCTCGAGGACGATCTGTTCGGCATCGCCCGCGAGCACGGCGATCTCGGCGAGCCCTGCCACGCTGCGCTTTTCGAACACATCGCGCGGCTTGAAGAGCACGCCGCGGTCCTTGGCGCGCGAGACCAGCTGGATGGACAAAATCGAGTCGCCGCCGAGGGCGAAGAACGAATCGTCCAGACCGACGGCGTCGACTCCGAGCACCTCGGCGTAGACGGTGGCGATGATCGCCTCGACTTCGCTTGTCGGCGTGCGGAACTCGCGCGGGGCGAGCACCGGCTCGGGCAGTGCGCGACGGTCCAGCTTGCCCGCGGGGGTCAGCGGGATCTCGTCGAGGACCATCACCGCGGCGGGCACCATGTGCGCGGGCAGGTGCTGTGCCGCGTACTCGACCAGGGCGGCCGGGTCCACGGCGCGTCTGGCGGGCCCGGAGGAGGTAGCGGAGCGTGACCCCGCAGGGCCCTCAGGCTCGCCGTCATCGACAGAGCTGGCGCGCACGTAGGACACCAGGATGGTCGCGCCCGCGTCGGTCTTGCGGCCGATGGTGGCGGCGAACTCGACGTCGTCGTGCGCGGTGAGGACCGCGTCGATCTCGCCCAGTTCGATCCGGAAACCGCGGATCTTCACCTGGAAGTCGTTGCGGCCCACGTATTCCACGACCGGCTTGCCGTGCACCGTGCGCCAGGCGACGACGTCACCGGTGCGGTACAGGCGCTCGCCGTCGGCGTACGGGCTGGCCACGAAACGCTCGGCCGTGAGGCCGTGGCGCGCGTGGTAGCCGCGAGCCAACGGGACACCGCCGAGGTACAGCTCGCCGGCCACACCTTCGGGCACCGGACGCAGGCGACTGTCGAGCACCAGCACGGTCGCGCCCGCGATCGGGCCACCGATGTTCATGGTGTCGCCCGGCAGCAGCGGATCGGACAGGTTGGTGGCGATGGTCGCCTCGGTCGGACCGTAGGCGTTGTAGAACCGGTGGTGCGCCGGGTCGGAGCCCGCGCTGTGCCAGTTCGCGACCAGGTCGACGGGGGCCTTGTCGCCACCGACGATCAGCGCTTCGAGTCCGGCCAGCGCCGCGGGTTCCATCGACGCCGCGACCAGCGGGGTGAGGAACACGTGGGTGAGCTGCTGGCTGGCGATGATGTCGGCCAGCTCCTCGCCGCCGACCACACCGATCGGCGTGATGACGAGGGTGCCCGCCGAGCCGACGGCCAGGAGGAACTCGAGGATCGAGGCATCGAACGACGGTGACGCGAAGGCCAGGGTCCGAGCGTTCTTGTCGAGACCGAACTGCGCGACCTGGGCGGCGGCGAAGTTGGGCACACCGGCGTGGGTGACGACGACGCCCTTGGGCAGGCCCGTCGAACCCGAGGTGTAGATCATGTAGGCCGTGTTGCCGGGGCGGACCGCGCCACGGCGGTCGGCCTCGGTGATCGGGGCGTCGGACTGTGCGGCGATCGCGGCCCGAGTGGCCGTGTCGTCGAGTGTCAGCCAGTCACCCAGTGCGGGCGTCGGCAGGTGGTCGACCTCGGCCGATACCGTAATGCCCAGTGCCGCACCGGAGTCCGACATCATGTGCGCGATGCGCTCGGCCGGGTACTTCGGGTCGACCGGCAGGAATGCCGCGCCGGTCTTGATGACGGCCCAGATCGCCAGGGTGGTGTCGAGCGAACGCTGCAGGGCGATGGCGACGACCGTTTCCGGTGCCGCACCGCGCTCGACGAGCTCGCGGGCCAGGCGCGACGAGGCCGCGTCGAGCTCGGCGTAGGTCAGCGACGCGATCGACTCGCCCTCGGTCGACACCGTCGTGAGCGCGCCGATCAGACCGCTGTCTGCCGACTCACCGGGCGCGACGACGGCCTGTCCGGTCGGGTTGGCCGCCACGGCCTGCGCCAAAAGCTCCGGCAGTGTGCTCACCGAAGCGGCGGGACCGCCTGTGCGAGTGAGCAGTTCGGTGCGCTCGGTGCCGTCGAGGAGTTCGAGATCGCCGACCGGGGTGGTGGTGTCGGCGACGACCTCGGCGAGCAGACGCTGGAAGCGCTGCGCGAACTTCTCGACTGTCGACTGGTCGAACAGCGCACTGGCGTAAGAGAACTCGGCGTATGCACCAGCATCGTCACCGGCCGCTGCTTCACGCACGGTGAGCAGCAGGTCGAACTTGGCCGTGTCGACGTCGAAGTCGACGGCCGAGACCGACAGACCCGGCAGCTCGAAGCTGGCGTCGGGCAGGTTCTCGAACGACAGCGCCACCTGGAACAGCGGGTGCCGCGCGGTGGAGCGCTCGGGGTTGAGCAGTTCCACCAGGCGCTCGAACGGGATGTCGGCGTGCGCGAAGGCGGCCAGGTCGGCTTCCTTGGCCTGGGTCAGCAGCTCCGCGAAGCTCAGCTGCCCGCCCACCTGCGTGCGCAGGGCCAGGGTGTTGACGAACATGCCGATCACGTCGTCGAGTTCGGCCTCACCACGGCCGGCGATCGGGGTGCCGATGACGATGTCCTCGGTGCCCGACATGCGCGCCAGGAATACCGCGAGTGCGGTGTGCACGACCATGAACAGCGTCGCGTTCTGCTCGCGGGCGATGGCGGACAGCCCGGCGTGGATGTCGCCGCCGATCGGGAACAGCACCCGGCCACCGGCGAAGGACTGCGTGTTCGGACGCGGTCGATCCAGCGGCAGGTTCAGCTCGTCGGGGACACCGGCGAGTGCGCGCTTCCAGTAGTCGGCCTGCTGGGCGACCAAGCTGGTGTCGTCGGTCTCGGCGCCGAGGACCTCGCGCTGCCAGACGCTGAAGTCGGCGTACTGCACCGGCATCGGCGCCCAGCCCGGCGCCTCGCCTGCGGCACGGGCGGCGTAGGCGATCATCACGTCGCGGGTCAGCGGGCCCATGGACCAGCCGTCGGCACTGATGTGGTGGGCGACGAAGACGAGGACGAATTCCTCGTCGGCGACCTGCATCAGCTTCGCGCGCAACGGAACTTCGTCGATCACATCGAAGCCGGTGGAGATCAGCTCGGCGATCTTGTCTCGAACCTGTTCGGGAACAACGGTTTCCGGTGTCAAATCCGGAATATTGCCCTCGACCGGCAGGATCACCTGGTGCGGGGTGCCGTCGGTCGACGGGTACACCGTGCGCAGGGTCTCGTGCCGCGCGAGCACATCGGCGACGGCCAGCTGCAATGCCTCGACATCCAGCGCGCCCGACAGTCGGACGGCGACGGGGATGTTGTTCACCGAGGACGCGGTGTCGAACTGGTTCAGGAACCACATGCGCTGCTGCGCGAGCGAGAGTGGCACCTGCTCCGGGCGCGGTCCGGCGACCAGCGCACGTCGCCCACCGGCGCCCGCACCCTGCTCGACCTTCACCGCGAGACCGGCCACCGTCGACGCCTCGAACAGCAGGCGCACGGGCACCCGGCTGTCCAGTGCGGCACCGAGGCGGGCCGCGACCTGGGTGGCCAGCAGCGAGTTGCCGCCGAGGGCGAAGAAGTCGTCGTCGGCGCCGACGCGCTCGGCGCCGAGCACATCGGCGAACACGCCTGCCACGATCTCCTCGATCGGGGTCGACGGCGCGCGGAAGGCCTGCGCCTCGAACTCCGGCTCCGGCAGCGCCTTGCGGTCGAGCTTGCCGTTCACGTTCAGCGGCAGCGCGTCCATGACGACGAACGCGGCAGGCACCATGTACGACGGCAGGCCGGCGGCCAGCGTCGACTTGACCAGTGCCACATCGACTTCGGTGGCTCCACCCACCGTCGCCCCGGCGCCGACCAGGTACGCCACCAGGCGATCACCGGTGCGCGGGTCCGACTTCGCAACCACCGCGGCCTGCGCGATCTCTGGCAACGCGAGCAGCGCGGCCTCGATCTCGCCGAGCTCGATCCGGAAGCCACGGATCTTCACCTGGAAGTCGGTGCGGCCGCGGTAGTCGAGTTCGCGGTTGTTCCAGGCCACCAGGTCACCGGTGCGGTACATGCGGGTACCGGGGGTGAACGGGTTGGCGACGAAACGATCGGCGGTCAGGTCGGGGCGACCGAAGTAGCCGCGAGCCAGCTGCGCGCCTGCCAGGTACAGCTCACCGGCGACACCGTCGGGCACCGGGCGCAAGCGCTCGTCGAGCACGTAGACCTGGCTGTTCCACTCGGGCGAACCGATGGAGACCGACACCTGGTCGGCGGCGTTCACGCGGTGCGAGGTGATCGAGACCGCGGCCTCGGTCGGGCCGTACAGGTTGAACAGCTCGGTGCGGCTGAACTCGGTGCGGAAACGCTGGGCCAGCGAGCCCGGCAGCGCCTCACCGATGGCCAGGACCCGCCACAGCGAATCGGGGATCCCCGCGGCGAGCAGCGCGTCGAGCATCGACGGCACCACGTGCAGGGTGGTGACCCATTCGCGGGCCATCAGTTCGTTGAGGTAGGCCGGGTCGCGATGGCCGTCGGCCGAGGCGATCACCAGGCGGCCACCGCAGACCGCGGCCGACCAGAACTCCCAGACCGAGAGGTCGAAGGTGGCGGCGGTCTTGAGCAGCACCGCGTCGGCCGCGTCCATGCCGAACTCGATCAACTTCCACTGCAGCTGGTTGGCGATCGCGCCGTGCGCAACGGCGACACCCTTCGGCCGACCGGTGGAGCCGGACGTGAAGATCACGTACGCGGTGTTCTCCGGACCCAGCGGTTCGGTGCGCTCGGCATCGGAAATCGGTGCGGCGCCGATCGATTCGAGGTCGAGCTCGTCGATGCGGACCACGGGCGCGACATCGGTGGCGAACTCGGCGTTGGTCAGCACGCAGACCGGTGCCGCCGTCTCGAGGATGTAGTCGGTGCGCTCGGCCGCCTGATCGGGGTCGACCGGCACATACGCGCCACCGGACTTGGCCACCGCGTACATCGCGACAACCAGATCCACCGAGCGGCGCATGGCGAGCGCGACCCGGGACTCCGGACCCACACCCAGCGAGATGAGGTGCCGTGCGAGACGGTTCACCTTCGCGTCGAGTTCGGCGTAGGTGAGCTGGGCACCATCGTCGGTGACCAGGGCGGTCGACTTCGGGTCGGCGGCCACCGACGCGTCGAGCAGCGAGACCAGGGTGGCCTCGGTGTCGACCGCGTAGGCGGTGGCGTTGCGGGCGTCGAGCACCTGAGTGCGTTCAGCCGGTGCCAGCAGCTCGATATCGCCGACCGCGGTGCGCGGGGTGGCGACGATCGCGCCGAGCAGGCGGACGAAACGCTCCACGAAACCTTCGACCGTGGCGTGGTCGAACAGGTCGGTCGCGTAGGTGAACAGACCCGAGATGCCTTCGGGCTCACCGGCATCGCCGTAGCGGTCGGTGGCGATCAGGTGCAGGTCGAACTGCGACAGCTCGGTGGCGATGTCGAGTCCGGAGACGGTCAGACCCGGCAGTTCCAGGGTGGCGCGACTGAGGTTCTGGAACGACAGGCCCACCTGGAACAGCGGGTGCCGCGCGGTGGAGCGAACCGGGTTGAGCACCTCGACCAGGCGCTCGAACGGCACGTCGGCGTTGGCGAACGCCGCGATGTCGTCCTCGCGCTGGCGGGCCAGCAGCTCGGTGAAGGCTTCGCCGCCGTCGACCTTGGTGCGGAACACCAGGGTGTTGACGAACATGCCGATCATGTCGTCGAGCGCGGCTTCGCCGCGACCGGCCATCGGGGTGCCGATGGCGATGTCGTCGGTGCCGGACAGGCGCGCGAGCAGCACGGCGAGGGCGGTGTGCACGACCATGAACAGCGTCGCACCCTCGGCGCGGGCCAGTTCGACCAGCGCACGGTGGGTGTCGGCGTCGATCTGGACGTCGACCTTGCTGCCCGCGAAGGTCTGCACCGCGGGGCGCGGACGGTCGGCGGGCAGGTCGAGCTGATCGGGCAGATCGGCGAGGGCCTGCTTCCAGTGCGCGACCTGCTTGGCCGCCATGGACTCCGCGTCGTCCTCGCTGCCGAGGAGGTCGCGCTGCCAGATGCTGTAGTCCGCGTACTGCACGGCCAGCGGCGACCAGCCGGGCTCGGAGCCCATCGAGCGGGCCGCGTAGGCGGTCATCAGATCGCGGGTCAGCGGGGCGACCGAGGATCCGTCACCGGAGATGTGGTGCACGACCAGGGCGAGCACGAACTCATCGGTGTGCTCCACGCGGAACAGCGCGAGCTTCAGCGGCACCTCGACGGTGACATCGAAGCTGGTCGACATCAGTTCCGCGACCGCCGATTCCACCTCGTCGGCGGCGACGGTGCGTTCGATCAGCTCCGGCGCGGCCTGCGCGGGCGACAGGATCACCTGTGCCGCACCCGATTCGGTCTGCGGGTAGACGGTGCGCAGGATCTCGTGGCGCGAGACCAGGTCGGTGACCGCGGCACGCAGCGCGGCCACGTCGAGGTCACCGGTGAGCCGTACCGCGACCGGGACGTTGTAGGCCGCGGACTGGGTGTCGAAGCGGTTGAGGAACCACATCCGCTGCTGTGCGAGCGAGAGCGGGATGTGCTCGGGACGCGGACCGGCCGTGAGCGCCTTGCGATCTCCGGTTTCGGCGTGCTGCTCGACCCGATGAGCCAGGGCAGCGACCGTGGACGCCTCGAACAGCAGGCGCACGGGAATCCGGGTGTCGAGCGCCTCGCCGAGGCGGGCGGCGACCTGCGTGGCCAGCAGCGAGTTACCGCCCCAGGCGAAGAAGTCGTCATCGAGGCCGAAACGCTTGGCTGTGCCGGATTCAGCCGCTCCCGAGGGCCCTGCGTGGTCACGCTTCGCTACCGCCTCCGGGCCCGCCGGTCGCGGCTGGACATCGAGGCGAAGGACCTCGGCGAAGGTGGCGGCCACGAGCTGTTCGCTCGGGCTCACCGGCGCGCGGAACACGGCCTTCTCGACCTCGGGCTCCGGCAGCGCCTTGCGGTCGAGCTTGCCGTTGGCGTTCAGCGGCAGCGCGTCGAGCTGCAGGAACACGGTCGGAACCATGTACGACGGCAGCTCGGCGGCGAGGGCGGTGCGCAGCGCGAACTTGTCGACCTCAGTGCGATCAGCGGCCGAGCGAGACGGCGCGCCACTGTCGGTCGCGACGGCGGCGGTCTCCTCGGAAGCGGTTCCGGCCACGACATAGGCGACCAGCCGGTCGCCGACGACAGGGTCGGTGTGAGCGAGCACGGCAGCCGACGTGATGCCCGGCTGACGCAGCAGCGCGGCTTCGATCTCGCCGAGTTCGATACGGAAACCACGAATCTTCACCTGGAAGTCGGTACGACCCCGATAGTCCAACTCGCCGTCGGTGTTCCAGGCGACGAGGTCACCGGTGCGGTACATGCGCTCGCCGGTCACCGCGAACGGATCGGCGACGAACCGGTCGGCGGTGAGATCCGCGCGACCGTAGTAGCCGCGCGCCAGCTGAGCACCGGCCAGATACAGCTCACCCGAAACACCCACCGGAACCGGACGCAGACGCGAATCCAGCACATAGACACGGCTGTTCCACTCCGGCACACCGATCGAGACCGACACCTTGTCCGCGTCCGTCACCGCGTGACTGGTGATCGAGACCGCGGCCTCGGTCGGGCCATACAAGTTGAACAACGCGGCGGCATTGGCCGTGCGGAAACGCTGCGCGGTCACGGCCGGCAACGCCTCACCGATCGCGAGAACACGACGCAACGTACGCGGCAGTGCCGCACCGGATTCGGTCAGCAACGCATCCAGCATCGAGGGCACCACATGCAACGTGGTGACGGCGGTAGCCCGCATCAGATCGTTGAGATAGGCCGGGTCACGATGACCATCAGCGGTAGCGACCACCAGACGAGCACCCGCGACAGCGGCGGTCCAGAACTCCCAGACCGACAGGTCGAAGGTCGCGGCGGTCTTGAGCAAGACCGCGTCATCAGCCCCGATACCGAATTCAGCCGTCTCCCACAACAACTGATTCACGATCGCGCCATGCGAGACCGCGACACCCTTGGGCTTGCCGGTCGAGCCGGACGTGAAGATCACATACGCGGTATTCGCAGGGACCAGGGTGCGCCCGGTGATCGCGGCATCGCTGACACCGGCCAGGTCGAGCTCATCGAGGACAACCACTTCAGCTGCCGCTGTACTGAATTCGGCGTTCGCCGTGGTCAGCACGACAGCAGGTGCGGCCGTCTCCAGGATGTAGTCGGTACGCTCGGCAGGCTGATCCGGGTCGATCGGCACATACGCCGCGCCCGTGCGTGCCACCGCGTACATCGCGATGACCAGCTCGGCGGAGCGGCGGATAGCCAGGGCTACCCGGTCTTCGGTGCCGATCCCGCGCGAGATCAGGTGCCGCGCAAGACGGTTGACCTCGGCATCGAGTTCGGCATAGGTCAGCTCACGACGACCGCCAACGATGCGGCCGGCGGAACCGACATGTGCGCCCATCAGGCCCTCGGAGGTACCGGCCGACGCAGTCACGTCGGCGGAACCGCCGTCGGATTCCGAGCCATCAATGACCAGAGCGATCGTGTCGGATTCTGGTTCATCCACAACCAGCGCGATCGCGTCGGGCGTGGCTGCCACGGTCGCGTCGAGCAGCGAGACCAGAGTGGCGTCGGTGTCGACCGCGTGCGCGGTGTCGTTCCACGCCGTGACGATCCGCTCGGCTTCCGGCGTGGTGAGCAGGTCGATATCGCCGACCGCGATGGTGGCGTCGGCGGCGACCGCGTCGAGCACCAGCAGGAAGCGGTCGGCGAAGCTCTGGACCGTCGCCTCGTCGAAAAGATCGATGGCGTAACCGAATTCGGTGACCAGCTGGGCCGGTGCGCCGTCGTCGGTGTAGCGGTCGTAGAGGGTGACGTGCAGGTCGGTCTTGGCCAGCTGCGAGTCGTAGTCGACGGCGCTGACGGTCAGGCCGGGCAGTTCGAAGGTGGTGTCGGCCAGGTTCTGGAACGACAGGCCCACCTGGAACAGCGGGTTGCGCGCGGTGGAGCGGACCGGGTTGAGCACCTCGACGAGACGCTCGAACGGCACGTCGGCGTTGGCGAAGGCTTCCAGGTCCCGGTTGCGCACGTCGGCGAGCAGTTCGGCGAAGGAGGCGCCGGGGTCGACGGCGGTGCGGAACACCAGGGTGTTGACGAACATGCCGATCAGGTCGTCGAGCTCACGCTCGCCACGGCCCGCGATCGGAGTGCCGACGGCGATGTCGTCGGTGCCGGACAGGCGAGCGAGCAGCACCGCGAGCGCGGCGTGCACGACCATGAACAGCGAGGCGTTGTTCGCCCTTGCCAGCTCGTGCAGGGCTGCGTGGCGGGTCGGGTCGATCTCGAAGCGGATGGCCTGACCCTGGAACGACTGCGCGGGCGGGCGCGGCCGGTCGGCAGGCAGTTCGAGCTGGTCGGGCAGCCCGGCGAGAGCTTCGCTCCAGTAGGCGACCTGCTTGGCCGCGAGCGATTCCGGATCGGTCTCGTCGCCGAGGACTTCGCGCTGCCACAGCGCGTAGTCGGCGTACTGCACGGGCAGCGGCGCCCACTGCGGCGCCTCGCCCTGCACGCGGGCCACGTAGGCGGCCATGATGTCGCGGGCCAGCGGGCCCATCGAGGAACCGTCGGCGGAGACGTGGTGCACGGTGAACGCGAGCACGTGGTCGGTGTCGTTCAGCTCGAACAGCGCGACCTCGAGCGGCACCTCTTCGGTGACGTCGAAGGTGGTCATCGCGAATTCGATGACGGTGCCGAGCAATTCGGCCTCGGTGACCGCGATGTGGTGCACCACCGCGCGGCTCTGCGAGACCGGCAGGATCACCTGGTGCGGGCCGTCGGGCGAGCTCGGGTAGGTGGTGCGCAGCATCTCGTGGCGGGCGAACACATCGCCGATGGCCTGTTCGAGCGCGGGCACGTCGAGTTCACCGGTGAGGCGGACGGCCAGGGGGATGTTGTCGACCGCGGAGGTGGACGTGTCGAACTGGTTGAGGAACCAGTACCGCTGCTGGGCGGGCGAGAGCGGGATGACGGCGGGCCGCTCCCCCGCGGTCAGGCGCGGACGGGTCCGGCCCGAGCCCGCGTTGTGCTCGGCACGGGTGGCGAGCGCGGAGACGGTCGAGGCTTCGAACAGGTCGCGGACCGAGAGCTGGATGTCGAGGGCCGCGCCGATGCGGGCGGTGACCTGGGTGGCCAGCAGTGAGTTGCCGCCGAGTTCGAAGAAGTCGTCGTCGGCGCCGACCCGGGTCACCCCGAGGACGTCGCCGAAGGTGCCTGCCACGATCTCTTCGATCGGGGTGGACGCCGCGCGGAACACCTTGGCCTCGAACACCGGCGCGGGCAGCGCCTTGCGATCGAGCTTGCCGGAAGCGTTGAGCGGGAAGGCATCCAGGATCACGAAAGCGGTGGGCACCATGTAGGTCGGCAGCGCAGCGCCGAGTTCGGTGCGCACGGCGTCGAGGTCGATGCTCGCGCCTGCCGCCGGGATCAGATAGCCGACCAGCTGGTCGCCCAGGCGCTCGTCGGAGCGGACCACGACCACGGACTGGGCGATCGAGGGCAGTGCGGTGAGCGCGGACTCGATCTCGCCGAGCTCGATGCGCAGACCACGCAGCTTCACCTGGAAGTCGGTGCGGCCCAGGTATTCCAGCTCGCCATCGGCCGTCCAGGCAACGAGGTCACCCGTGCGGTACATGCGCTCGCCGTCGGTCCCGAACGGGTCGGCGACAAAGCGGTCAGCGGTGAGGTCGGCACGGTTGACGTAGCCGCGCGCCAGCTGGACACCGGCCAGGTACAGCTCGCCGGAAACGCCGACGGGCACCGGGTGCAGGCGCGAATCCAGCACGTACACCTGGGTGTTGAACACCGGGGCACCGATCGGCACCGAGGTGGTGTCGGCATCGGCGACCTCGTGGAAGGTGACGTCGACCGCGGCTTCGGTTGGTCCGTACAGGTTGTGCAGGGCCGCGCCGGTGAGGGCGCGCATCCGCTGTGCGGTCGGCGCGGGCAGCGCCTCACCCGAGGCGAACACCAGACGCAGGCTGTTCGGCACCGGCTGACCGTCGGCCAGGGCAACGGCCGCGGTTTCGGCCAGTTCGGCGACGAACACCGACATCATCGACGGCACGAAGTGCGCGGTGGTGACACCCTCGGTGGCGATGAGCTCGGCGAGGTAGGCCGGATCGCGGTGACCGTCAGGCTTCGCGACGACCAGATGCGCACCGATCTGCAAGGGCCAGAAGAACTCCCACACCGACACGTCGAACGTGGCAGGCGTCTTCTGCAACACCACATCGGCCTCGGTCAGACCGTAGGCCTGCTGCATCCACACCAAACGGTTGACGATCGCACCATGGCTGACCGCCACGCCCTTCGGCCGGCCCGTCGAACCCGACGTGAAGATCACATACGCCGTGTTCTCCGGACGCAGCGGGAGGATCCGCTCGGCGTCGGTGACCGGTGCGTCCGAGTAACCCGAGAGATCCAAGCGCTCGATGTTCAGCGTCATGGCCGAACCCGCGTCGAATTCGTCACGGGCCGTGGTCAATACGCACACCGGCGCCGCGGTCTCGAGCACGTAGTTGGTGCGCTCGGCCGGGTGGTCGGGGTCCAGCGGCACGTAGGCGCCACCGGCCACGCTCACCGCGTACATGCCGATCACCAGGTCGAGCGAGCGGCGCATGCCGAGCGCGACCATGGTGTCCGGCCCGACGCCCTGGGCGATGAGGTGGCGGGCCAGGCGGTTCACCTGTGCGGCGAACTCGCGGTAGGACAGACTCGTCCCCTCGAAAGTGAGGGCCGTCGCGTGCGGGCTGGTCGCGGCCTGTTCAGAGAACATCGACACCAGCGTGGCGGCCTGGTCGACCGGGTGCTCGGTGGCGTTCCAGTCGGCGACCACCTGGCGGTATTCGGCCGGGGCCAGCAGGTCGACCTCGCCGATCGCGCGGGCGGGCTTGGCCACGACCGCGGTCAGCATCCGCACCAGGCGCTGCGCGAGGGCGGCGACGGTGTCGGCGTCGAACATATCGGTGGCGTAGGCGAATTCGGCCGTCATGCCGTCGGCGGAACCGTCGGCACGGTGGCGGTCGGCCAGGTTCAGGTGCAGATCGAACTTGGCGGTGACCACGTCCAGTGGCACGCCGGCGACCTCGAGGCCGGGAAGTTCGAAGGAGGCCTCACCGGTGTTCTGGAAGGACAGCATCACCTGGAACAGCGGGTGGCGGGCCTGCGAACGGGCCGGGTTGAGGATCTCGACGAGGCGTTCGAATGGGAGGTCGGCGTGGCCGAAGGCGGCGAGGTCGTTCTCCCTGGTCCGGTCGAGCAGCTCGGTGAACGGCTGGGCCGGGTCGACGGTGCTGCGCAGGACCAGGGTGTTGACGAACATGCCGATGGCGTCGTCGAGCACCGCTTCGCCACGACCGGCGACGGCGGTGCCGATGGCGATGTCGTCGCTGCCCGACAGGCGGGCCAGCAGCGCGGCGAACGCGGCGTGCACGACCATGAACAGGCTGGCGCCGTGTTCGCGGGCCAGCGCGTTGAGTCCGGCCGACAGGGCGGGATCGATCGAGAACTCGTGCACGCCACCGCGATTGGACGCGACGGCGGGACGGGCGCGATCGGCGGGCAGGTCGAGCTGGTCGGGCAGCCCGGCCAGGTGCTGCGACCAGTAGGCCACCTGCTGGGCGATCATCGACGCCGAATCGGTTTCGGCGCCGAGCGTTTCGCGCTGCCACAGGGCGAAGTCGGCGTACTGCACGGGCAGCGGCGCCCAGCCGGGCGCTTCGCCGCGCGAGCGGGCGGCGTAGGCGATCATCACGTCGCGGGCCAGCGGGCGCACCGACCAGCCGTCGCCGGAGATGTGGTGCACGACGAAGACCAGCACGTGGGTGTCGGGGTGTGAGCCGTCCATGGAGCCCGCGATGCGCAGCAGTTCGGCGCGCACCGGGACCTCGGCGGTCACGTCGAACCCAGCGAGCACGAGTTCGCTGATGCGATCGCGGACCTCGTCCTCGCCGACGCTGACCGGGTTCAGCGAGATCGGCATCTGCCCCGCGGGCAGCACGACCTGCACGCCCTGGCCGTCGGCGGTCTCCGGGTAGACGGTGCGCAGCACCTCGTGCCGGTCGACCACGTCGGCGACGGCCTGGCGCAGTGCGTCGATGTCGAGGTCACCGGTGAGGCGGACCGCGAGGGGGATGTTGTTGACGCCGGTCGCGCTGTCGAAGCGGTTCAGGAACCACATGCGCTGCTGGGCCAGCGAGAGCGGGATCTGCTCCGGGCGCGCACCGGCCACGAGCTCGCGACGGCTGCCGCTGCCCGCGTGGACCTCGACCTTGGCGGCCAGCGCGGCCACCGACGGCGCCTCGAACAGCGCGCGCACGGGGACGCGGGTGTCGAGGGCGGCCCCGAGGCGGGCAACCACCTGGGTGGCGATGAGCGAGTTGCCGCCCAGGTCGAAGAAGTCGTCGTCGAGGCCGACCGCGCGGTCGCCGGACAAGCCGAGCACCTCGGCGAAGGTGGCGGCGACGATCTCCTCGATCGGCGTGCGCGGCGCGCGGAACTCGCGCGCCTCGAACACCGGCTCGGGCAGGGCCCTGCGGTCGAGCTTGCCGTTGGCGCTCAGCGGCATCTCGTCGATCACGACGAACGCGGCCGGAACCATGTAGGACGGCAGCTGCGCGGCCAGATGCGCACGCAGCGAATCGATTTCGACAGTCTCGCCCGCGGCGGGGACGACATAGCCGACGAGCTGGTCGCCGGTGCGCGCATCCGAACGCACGACCACAACGGCCTGCGTGACGGTGTTCTGCGCGGTGAGCGCGGCTTCGATCTCGCCGAGCTCGATGCGCAGACCACGCAGCTTGACCTGGAAGTCGGTGCGGCCGAGATAGGTGATGACGCCGTTCTCGTCGCGGCGGACGAGGTCGCCGGTGCGGTACATGCGCTCGCCGCCTGCGGGGCTGCCGGCGGGCCCGGAGGCGGTAGCGGAGCGTGACCACGCAGGGCCCTCGGCGGCCCCGCCATCGGATACAGCCCCGAACGGGTCGGCGACGAAGCGGTCGGCGGTGAGGTCCGGGCGGCCGAAGTAGCCGCGGGCCAGCTGGGCACCGGCCAGGTACAGCTCACCGGCGACACCGGCGGCGACCGGGTGCAGTCGCGAATCCAGCACGTAGGCCTGCGAGTTCCAGACCGGCGAACCGATCGGGACGGCACCGTCGACCTGGTCGGCGACCGGTCCGTGCGTCGCGTGGACGGTGAACTCGGTGGGGCCGTACAGGTTGAACAGGGCCGCGTCGCTCACCGTGCGGAGTGCGACTACCGCGTCGGCGGTGAACGCCTCACCGGCGATCAGCAGGGCGCGCAGTGAGGACAGAGCTCCGCCCGCAACGGCGGCGGCATCGATGCTGCCCGCGAAAACGGTGAGCATCGATGGCACGAACGAGGTCATCGTGACTCGTTGCGCGGCAATAACATCCGCGAGGTACTGCGGATCGCGGTGCCCGTCGGGGCTCGCCACGACGATCCGGCCGCCGGTGCTCAGCGGGCCGAACAGTTCCCAGACCGACACGTCGAAGGTGGCGGGTGTCTTGAACAGCACCACGTCCTCGGCGTCGATGCCGTATTCGCCGGTGATCCAGCGGATCTGGTTCACCACGGCCGAGTGCGGCACGGCCACACCCTTCGGGCGGCCGGTCGAGCCGGAGGTGAAGATGACATACGCCGGGTGCTGCGGGAGCAACGGAACTATCCGCTCGGCATCGCTGACCGGAGTCTGCGGGTACGCCGAGAGGTCGATCGCGTCGATAACCAGCGTAATCGGGTCACCGGCCACCTCGCCGCGGACAGCCGAGCCGGTCGCGGCAGCATCGGCCGCGCCGTCATCGAGTCCGAACCCGTCGCGGGTAGTGGTGAGGACGGCGACCGGGGCGGCCGTCTCCAGCACGTACGCGATGCGGTCGGCGGGCTGGTCCAGGTCCAGCGGCACGTAGCCACCGCCCGCTTCCTGCACCGCGTAGGCGGCGACGACCAGGTCGATGCTGCGGCGCAGGCCGAGCGCGACGAGGGATTCCGGGCCGACGCCTGCTTCGATCAGGCGATGCGCCAAACGGTGCACGCGAGCGGCGAATTCGGCGTAGGTCAGGGTCTCGCCGGTGGCGGGGTCGACTATCGCGACCGTGTCCGGGGTGGCCAGCGCCTGGCGGGCGAACTCGTCCACCAGGGTGCCCGCGCCGGGCAGCTCATGGGCGGTGTCGTTCCAGCCACGCACGGCCAGTGCGGTTTCGGCGGCATCGAGCAGGGCGATATCGCCGACAGCGCGGTTCGGGGCCGCCGCGATCTCGGCCAGCAGGCGGGCGAAGCGGGCACCGAAGCGGTCCATGGTGGCCGCGTCGAACAGGTCGGTGGCGTAGATCAGTTCGGCGACGATGCCGGATACATCGCCCGGCTTCTCGGTCAGCACCACCTGCAGGTCGAACTTGGCCACGTCGATCGGCAGGTCGACGCCGCTGACGGTGAGGCCGGGCAGTTCCAGGCTGGTCTGGCCGGTGTTCTGGAAGGCCAGCATGACCTGGAACAGCGGGTGACGCGCCTGTGAGCGGGTGGGGTTGATGATTTCGACGAGGCGTTCGAACGGCAGGTCGGCGTGGCCGAAGGCGGCGATATCGCTCGCGCGGACCTTACCGAGCAGGTCGGTGAAGCTCGCGTCGCTGTCGACCTCGGTGCGCAGCACCAGGGTGTTGACGAACATGCCGATCAGGTCGTCGAGGGCACGCTCACCACGGCCCGCGATGGGGGTGCCGATGGCGATGTCGTGCTCGCCGGACAGGCGCGAGAGCAGCAGCGCGAGCGACGCGTGCGCGACCATGAACAGCGTCGCGCCACGGGTACGGGCCAGATCGGCCAGGGCCGCATGGGTTTTCGCGTCGATCTCGAAGGTGTGGGTGGCGCCGCGTCCGCTGGCGACCGCGGGGCGCGGCCGGTCGGCGGGCAGGTCGAGCTGCTCGGGCAGGCCGCGCAGGTTCGCACCCCAGAACGAGATCTGCTGGGCGATCACCGATTTCGCGTCGTCCTCGTCACCGAGCACGCCGCGCTGCCACAGCGCGAAGTCGGCGTACTGGACTTCCAGCGGACGCCAGGCCGGTTCGGCACCTTCCACGCGGGCGCTGTAGGCGGTCATCACGTCGCGGGTGAGCGGGCCCATCGAGAAGCCGTCGGCCGAGATGTGGTGCACGACAAGGGCGAGCACATGTTCGGTGGGGCTCACCTCGAACAGCGCGGCGCTGAACGGCACCTCGGCGGTGACATCGAACGCGGTGCGCACCAGCTCCGAAAGCCGTTGCGGCAGTTCGGCGGCGGTGGCCTCGATCGGCGCCAGGTCGGGGATGACCTTGCCGGTCGGGACGATCACCTGGTAACCGGCGCCGGCCACCTCTGGGTAGTAGCTGCGCAGGGATTCGTGGCGGGCGAGCACGTCGGCCACGGCCACCTGCAACGCCTGGCGGTCGAGCAGGCCCGACAGCCGGACGGCGGCGGGGATGTTGTCCACCGCGGACTCGGGGTCGAAGCGGTTGAGGAACCACATGCGCTGCTGGGCCAGCGACAGCGGCACCCGCTCGGGGCGCTGCTGCGGCACCAGCGGCGCGCGGCGTTCGGCACCGGAGTGCGTCTCGGCGCGGGCGGCCAGCCCGGCGACGGTGGAGGCCTCGAACAGCTCGCGCACACCGATATCGGTGTCCAGCGCGGCCGACAGGCGGGCGGCGACCTGGGTGGCGGTCAGCGAGTTGCCACCGAGGGCGAAGAAGTCGTCGTCGAGGCCGACCCGGTCCAGGCCGAGCACACCGGCGAAGGTCGCGGCGATGATCTCCTCGACCGGCGTGGTCGGGGCGCGGAACACCGCGGCCTCGAACACCGGCGCGGGCAGCGCCTTACGGTCGAGCTTGCCGGAGGCGTTGAGCGGGAACTCGTCGAGGACGATGATCACCGCGGGCACCATGTAGGCGGGCAGGTTGTTGCCCAGTTCCTCGCGGGTGTCCTCGATGTCGACGGTGCGGCCGGTCGCCGGGATGACGTAGGCAACCAACTGGTCGCCGGTGTGCTGATCGCCGCGAACGACGACCACGGACTGGGCCACCTCGTCGAGGCCGGTCAGCGCGGACTCGATCTCGCCGAGCTCGATGCGCAGACCGCGCAGCTTCACCTGGAAGTCGGTGCGGCCCAGGTATTCCAGCTCGCCCTGTTCGGTCCAGGCGACGAGGTCACCGGTGCGGTACATGCGCTCGCCGCCGTCACCGAACGGGTCGGCGACGAAGCGGTCGGCGGTCAGGTCGGGGCGGGCGACGTAGCCGCGTGCCAGCTGGGTACCCGCGAGATAGAGCTCACCCGCGACGCCGACCGGGACGGGGCGCAGGCGCGCGTCGAGGACGTAGACCTGGGTGTTGAAGACCGGGGCGCCGATCGGGACCGTGTCCACATCGGTGTCGACGACCTCGTGGAAGGTGACGTCGACCGCGGCCTCGGTGGGGCCGTACAGGTTGTGCAGCGCGGCGCCGGTCAGCTCACGCAAACGGTGCGCGGGCTTGGGCGGCAGCGCTTCACCGGAGGCGAACACCATCCGCAGCGATTCGCAGCGCGCGGCCGCGGCATCGGCGACGAACACCGCGAGCATCGACGGCACGAAGTG
This sequence comes from Nocardia sp. NPDC059195, assembly GCF_042754695.1. NCBI lineage: Bacteria > Bacillati > Actinomycetota > Actinomycetes > Mycobacteriales > Nocardiaceae > Nocardia > Nocardia sp. NPDC059195. Next base: position 95,196 of record NZ_JBHZBG010000008.1, read on the forward strand.
CGTGACGGTGACACCCTCGAGGCGAATGATCTCCGCGAGGTAGGCCGGATCGCGATGGCCGTCGGGCTTGGCGACAACCAGCTTCGCGCCGATCTGCAAGGGCCAGAAGAACTCCCATACCGACACGTCGAACGTGGCGGGCGTCTTCTGTAGCACTACGTCGGCTTCGGTCAGGCCGTACGCGGCCCGCATCCACACGAGGCGGTTGACGATCGCACCGTGGCTGACCGCCACACCCTTCGGACGGCCCGTCGAACCCGACGTGAAGATCACATACGCGGTGTTCTCCGGACGCAGCCCGACGATCCGCTGGGCATCGGTGACGCGGGTGTCGGCGTAGCCGTCCAGGTCGAGCAGGTCGATGCGGACCTGGGCGGTGTCGATCTCCAGATCGGTGCCCGAGGTGAGCACACAGACCGGATCCGCCGTCGCCAGAATGTATTCCGTGCGCTCGGCCGGATGATCGGGGTCGAGGGGCACATAGGCGCCACCGGCCACGCTCACCGCGTACATGCCGACGACCAGGTCGATCGAGCGGCGCATGCCAAGTGCCACATAGGTTTCCGGGCCGACGCCACGGTCGATCAGCCAGCGCGACAGGCGGTAGACCCGCTGGGCGAACTCGGCATACGAAAGACTCGTGCCCTCGAAGGACAGCGCCGTGGCCTGCGGGGTCCGTGCCAGCTGGGCCTCGAACATCGAGACGAGGGTGGCGCGCTCGTCGACCTCGTGCGCGGTGGCGTTCCACTCACGGACGACGAGTTCACGTTCGGCGGTATCGAGCAGTTCGATATCGCCCACTGCCACAGTCGGTTCCGTGGTGATCGCGGTGAGCACCCGGATCAGGCGCTCGGCGATGCGGTGCACGGTGGCCGCGTCGAACAACGCGCTCAGGTAGCCGGCGCGGATGCGCAGCTGGGTGTCGAGCTGGGCGATCAGCGAGAGCGGGTAGTGCGTGGCATCGGCGGCGTCGAGGCCGGTGACAGCCATCCCGTCGATATCGGCGGCCTGTGCCTTGATGCCCTCGGCGTCGACCGGGTAGGACTCGAAGACCACGAGGGAGTCGAACAGGCCACCGATGCCTGCCGCGGACTGGATCTCGGCGAGGCCGATGTAGTGGTGGTCGAGCAGGTCGGCCTGCTCGCCCTGGGTGCGGGTGAGCACGTCGCGCAGCGATTCGGCGGCGCCGAACCGCACGCGCACCGGGACGGTGTTGATGAACAGGCCGACCATGGATTCCACGCCGGAGAGCTGCGCGGGACGGCCCGAGACGGTGGTGCCGAAGAGCACGTCGTCGCGGCCGGTCATCCGGCCGAGCACGATCGACCAGGCCACCTGCAGGACAGTGTTCGGGGTGACGCCGAGGTCGGCGGCCAGCGCCACGAGCCGCGCCGTGGTTGGCTCGTCGAGGTCGAACAGGTACTCCTCGGACAGCGCGGCGATCTCGCGGCTCGCGTCGGGGCGGGCCAGCATGGTCGGCTCGGTGACGCCGCGCAGCGCATCGGCCCAGGCCTCGACCGAGACCGAGTGATCCTGGCGGGCAACCCATTCCAGGAAGTGGCGGTAGGAGCGGACGGCGGGCAGCGCGCTCGCGTCGCCGTGCAGGGCGTAGAGGGCGAGCAGGTCACGCATGACCAGCGGCGTCGACCAGCCATCCAGGAGGATGTGGTGGTTGGACACCACGAAGCGCCATTCGTGTTCGGCGATCTGGATCAGCGTGAAGCGGATCAGCGGCGGGTTGGCCAGGTCGAAGCGGGCGGTGCGGTCGGCCTCGACGAGGTCGGCGTATTCGCCGGTCTCGATGCGGTCGTGTTCGGTCCATGCCACACGGGTGGTGTCGAGGACGACCTGCACGGCATTGCCGTCGTGGTCGGTGACGAACGCGGTGCGCAGGGTCTCGTGGCGGTCGAGCAACGCCTGGGCGGCGGCGCGCAGACGGGTGGCGTCGACGCGGCCGGTGAGCGTGAGGACGGCCTGGGCGGTGTAGACGTCGACCGAGGTGGCGGCGAGGCGGGCATGGAAGAACAGGCCTGCCTGCAGCGCGGCCAGCGGCCACACCTGGGTCAGCTCGGGGTAGCGCTTCTCCCAGGTGTCGATATCGCGCTGGGTGGAGCGCACGAGGGCGAAGTCGGACGGCGTGTGGCCGCCCGCGTCGGCCGAATTGGCGTGCCGGGCAACGGCTTCCAGTGCGGTGATCCACAGGTCCGCGAATTCGCGCACCTCGGCCTCGGCGAGCAGCGTGCTCGGGTAGCCGATATTGGCGCTGAGCTTGTCGCCGACGACGATCGCGTTGACGTCCAGGGGCGCCATCGCGGGCATGTCGGCGTCGTAGGCGCCGCCGAGGGCGGCCAGCTCGGGTGCGGGGATCCAGCCGAAGCCGCGCAGGGCGTCGGGGACATCGCTGTCGGCGACGCGGCCGAGGTAGTTGAAGCTGATCTGGCCGGGCAGCTGCGTGGGCAGTTCGGCGGCGGTCTCGGCGTTCATGTACCGCAGCAGGCCGTAGCCGATGCCCTTGTCGGGCACCGAGAGCAGCTGTTCCTTGACCGCCTTCACGGCCTGGCCCAGCGCCGGACCACCGGCGAGCGCGGCGTCGATGTCGATGCCTGCCAGGTCGAGGCGGACCGGGAAGATCGCGGTGAACCAGCCGACGGTGCGGGACAGGTCGGCGCCGGGCGCGACCTCTTCCTCGCGACCGTGGCCTTCGAGCCGCACGAGCAGTGCGTCGTTGTCCGAGTCGGCGCGGCGGCCGTTGCCGAGTGCGCCGGGGCCGGTGCGGGTGGAGCGCCACTTGGCGGCGGCCAGCGCCAGCGCGGTGAGCAAGCCGTCGTTGACGCCACCGTGGAACAGGGCGGGGACCGTGGTGAGCAGGGCCTTGGTGACCTCGGCGGACACCTCGACCGGCAGCTTCTCGATCACGCCGGAAACGTCGACCGCGGGGTCCATCGCCCGCGTGGTGAGCAGCGGGTCCGGGGTGGCGACGACCGCACGCCAGAAGTCGAGCTCGGCGGCGCGTTCGGTGGTGCGCGCCTCGTCGGCCAACGCGTGCGCCCAGGCCCGCATGGAGGTGGCGGGAGCGACGAGTTCGGGCTGCTGACCCGCGGAGAGCTGACCCCACGCGGCCACGAAATCGGGGACGAGGATGCGCCACGAGACACCGTCGACGACCAGGTGGTGGGCGACGACGATCAGGCGGCCTGCGCGAGGCGCGTTCGACGCACCGGCGGCGACAGCGGTGCCCGCCACGATGGCATCGCCGGTGGCGGCGTCGGCACCTACACCGTTGCCCGCCTCAGCTGTGCCCGCCTCAGCTGTGCCCGCCTTGGCAGTGCCGCCGACGGCGGCGTTCGCGTCCGGCTCCAGCCAGACGAAACGCACGACGACACCGTTAGCCGGGTCGAGTCGATCCAGGCTCGCATCCAGTGCGGCCGAAGCGATGTCGACGAGCTCGGCGTCGGAGACGGCGGGGTCGAAGCTGGTGTGGTCGATGAGCGCGGTGGCCTCGACGGTGCCCGTGGGGGCTGTGGTGACGATCCAGCGGCCGTCGACCTGGTGCAGACGCGAGCGCAGCATGTCGTGGCGGTCGATGACCGCGCCGACGGTGGCGGCGATGCCCGCGCGGTCGATGCCGACCGGCAGCTCGAGCGCCATGGTCTGGTTGAACCGGTGGAACGAACCGGGCCGCTCCGCCATGAACCGCACGACCGGGGTCAGCGGCATCTCGCCGACGCCACCGCCCGGCAGCTCGGCCAGGGTGATCGCGGAAGCCGCTGCCACATCGGCGGTTTCGGCGACCGAGGCCAACCCGGCGACGGTCCGCTGTTCGAAGACATTGCGCGGCGAGAACAGCACGCCGCGAGCCTTGGCGCGGGAGACGAGCTGGATGGAGACGATCGAGTCGCCGCCGAGGGCGAAGAACGAATCGTCCACGCCGACGCGCTCCACACCGAGGACCTCGGCGAAGACCTCGGCGATGGTCTGCTCGATCGGGTTGCGCGCGGCCCGGAAGGTGACCTCGGTGGCGAAGACCGGCTCCGGCAACGCTTTTCGGTCGAGCTTGCCGACCGGGGTCAGCGGCACGTGGTCGATCACCATGATCGACGACGGCACCATGTAGGCGGGCAGGCGCTCCTCGACGTGCGCGGTCAGCGCGGCGACATCGATCGAATGACCCGGTACGGCAACCACATACGCGACCAGCGAGACAGCGCCCGCGGTGCTCTTGTGGCCGACGGTAGTCGCGAAGTCGACGGTCTCGTGCGAGGCGAGCGCGGAGTCGATCTCGCCCAGTTCGATACGGAAGCCACGGATCTTGACCTGGAAGTCGGAACGACCGACGTACTCGACCGTGCGATCAGCGGTCCAGCGCACGACGTCACCGGTGCGGTACATCCGCTCCCCTGGGACGAACGGGTCGGCGACGAACCGGTCGGCGGTGAGCCCGGCGCGGGCGTGGTAGCCGCGAGCCAGCTGAATGCCCGACAGGTACAGCTCACCCGCGACACCCACCGGAACGGGCTGGAGCTGGGCGTCCAGGATCAGCGAACGCATGCCGCGGGTCGGGCCACCGATGGTGACCAGCTCGCCCGGCACCAGCGCGGCGCTGATGTTGGTCATGATCGTGGTCTCGGTGGGGCCGTACCCGTTGTGGAAGGCACGAGTTGTGCCGGATGCCAACGGAACTGCCCACTTGCTCACCAGGTCGGCGGGCACCGCTTCACCACCGGCGACCAGCACGCGCAGCGAGTCGAGCCCGCTGGGGTCGAAGGTCGCCAGGGCGGCGGGGGTGATGAAGGCGTGGGTGACCCGCTCGGTGCGGATCAGCTCGGACAGCTCGTCGCCGCCGTAGACACCCGGCGGGACCACGACCAGCGCGCCACCACGGGCCAGGGCCAGCAGCAGTTCGAGGATCGAGGCATCGAACGAGGGTGAGGCGAAATGCAGTGCGCGCGTGTCGGTGTCGAGGGCGTAGCGCTTGGCCTGCTCCTCGCCGAAGTTCGCCAGACCGGCGTGGGTGACGACTACGCCCTTGGGCACGCCGGTGGAGCCGGAGGTGTAGATGACGTAGGCGGGCTGCTCGGGGCTGGTCTCGCGGACCAGTTCCGAGTCGGCGATCGGTCCGCCGTCGAAGCGGGCGAGGTCCAGCTCATCGAGCACGAGCCAACCGGCCGCGGGAGCATCCGCGGACGAGCTGTCGAGCCCCGTCTCGGACTCCCCCACCCCAGCCGACGCGTGCGGCGTGGATTCGACACCGGCCGCAGCACGCGGCGCGATGTCGGGCAGTCCGCCCAGTACTGATGCGACGGTGATGCCCAGCGGCGAACCGGAGTCGGTGACCATGTGGGCGATGCGGTCGGCAGGGTAAGTCGGGTCGACCGGGACGAAGGCGGCACCGGTCTTGGCAACTGCCCACGCGGCCAGCACCGAGTCGGCCGAGCGGGGGACGCCGATCGCGACGAGGTCTTCGGCGCCGATACCCTCGGCGATCAGCAAGCGCGCCAGTCGGTTCGAGCGTTCATCGAGCTCGGCATACGAAACGCTCGCGCCCTGGAACACCACGGCCGGGCCGGTCGGGTTCTGGGCGACAGCCTCGGCCAGGAGGGTGCGCAGGGTGCGCGCGGGCACCGGCGGTTCACCGACCCGGAACACCAGGTCGGCCCGCTCGGCGCCATCGAGCACATCGATCGCGCTCACGGTCACCGACGCATCGGCGGCCACAGCTTCGAGCACTCGTTCCCAGCGGGTCGCGATAGTGGCGACGGTGTCCTCATCGAACAGTTCGGTGGCGTAGTTCAGTGCCAGCGCCATCCCGCCGTGGCCGGGTTCGCCCAGCTCGGAGAGGGTGAACTGCAGGTCGAAGCGGGCGACGCTCTCGTCGAGGTCGAGCGCGGAGACAGCCAGGCCGGGCAGTTCGAGGGTGGTGCGATCCAGGTTCTGGAAGGCCAGCATCACCTGGAACAGCGGGTTGCGCGACTGCGAGCGCTCGGGCGCCAGGAGTTCCACCAGGCGTTCGAACGGCACATCCGCGTTGCCGTAGGCGTCGAGGTCGGTCTTGCGGGCCTGCTCGAGCAGATCGGTGAACGACTCGGCGGGACGCACGCCGGTGCGCAGCACGAGGGTGTTGACGAACATGCCGACCAGGTCGTCGAGCGCCTGCTCACCACGGCCCGCGATCGGGGTGCCGATCGCGACGTCGTCGGAGCCGGAAAGGCGAGCCAGCAGCACCGCCAGCGCGGTGTGCATGACCATGAACAGCGACGCACCCTGGCGACGGGCCACCTCGTCGAGCTTGGCGACGAGTTCGGGCGAGAGCTCGCGGTGCACGGAGGCGCCGCGCAGCGAGGCGATCGCCGGACGCGGCCGGTCGAACGGCAGGGTCAGCTCGTCGGGGACGCCGGCGAGCTGGGACTGCCAGTAGCCGACCTGGCGCGACATCAGCGACTCGGTGTCGTCCTCGGTGCCGAGCACGGCGCGCTGCCAGATCGCGAAATCGGCGTACTGCACGGGCAGTGGTGCCCAGCCTGGCGCGGTGCCCTGGGCGCGGGCCGTGTAGGCGCGCATCACATCGCGGGTCAGCGGTGCAATGGAAAAGCCGTCGGCGGCGATGTGGTGCACGACCACGACCAAGACGTGCTCGGCGGCCGCAGCACGACCGGCAGACTCCGAGGCAGCGGTGTGCTCGGTGGCAGCGGCGCTACCGGCAGGCTCGGACTCACCGACTGAGCGGGTCACGCCGGTGCGGTCGTCGATGGCGGCGACGCGGAACAGACGCGCGCGCATCGGAACCTGTTCGGCCACATCGAAACCGGTGGAGACGAACTCGGTGACGGTCTCGAACAGCTCGTCCCGATCGATGGCGACCGGGCGCAGATCCAGCGAAATACGTTCCGCCGCAACAATCTGCTGCACCGGGGTGCCGCCGTGCTCGGGGTACCGAGTGCGCAGCGACTCATGCCTGCGGACCAGGTCGGCCAGCGCCAAAGACAGTGCCTCGGTGTCGAGTTCACCGGTGAGGCGGATCGCGACGGGCAGGTTGTAGGCGGCCGAAGTGGTGTCGTACTTGTTGAGGAACCACATGCGCTGCTGTGCGAACGACAGCGGAACCAGTTCACCGTCGGCGCGCTCACGGGCGACCAGCGCCGCGCGGGCGGTGCCGCCGGTGTGCGATTCCACCCGTGCCGCGAGGGCTTCCACGGTGGAGGCTTCGAACAGCGCGCGCACCGGCACCGTGGCGCCGAGCGCCGCACCGATGCGGGCCACGACGCGGGTGGCGATGAGCGAGTTGCCGCCGAGGTCGAAGAAGTCGTCGTCGACACCGACCCGGTCGAGGCCGAGCACATCGGCGAAGACCGCGGCCACGGTTTCCTGCACCGGTGTGACGGGTGCGCGGAAGGCCCGTGCCTGCACCGCGGGTGCGGGCAGCGCGCGGCGATCCAGCTTGCCGTTGACGGTCAGCGGGATCCACTCGAGGCGCACGAGCGCCGCGGGAACCATGTAGGCGGGCAACTGTTCGGCCGCACCGCTGCGGATGGTCTCCAGATCGGGTTCGTGGTCGCCCTCGGCGACCACGTAGGCGACGATCCGCTGGTCACCCGGCTGATCCTCACGCACGATGACCGCGGCCTGGGCGATACCCGGCTGCGCGAGCACGGCGGCTTCGATCTCACCGAGTTCGATACGGAAGCCACGAACCTTCACCTGATCGTCGGCACGGCCCAGGTATTCGAGCTCACCGAAGCGGTTCCAGCGCGCGAGGTCGCCGGAGCGGTACAGGCGCGAGCCGCCCTGGTTCGGGCCCGCGAGCGGGTTGGCGACGAAACGGGTGGCGGTGAGGTCGGGGCGGCCGAGGTAGCCGCGCGCCAACTGCGGTCCGGCGACATACATTTCGCCCGCGACACCCACCGGCACCGGACGCAACCGGTTGTCCAGGACGTACACGCCCAGACCCGCGATGGCCCGGCCGACCACCGAACCGGCAGCGGCGGCAATGGTTTTCGCGTCCAGCGCACGGAACGACACGTGCACCGTGGTCTCGGTGATGCCGTACATGTTCACCAGCGTCGGCGAGCTGTCACCGTGGCGCGCGACCCAATCCGAGAGACGACGTAGCTCGAGCGCCTCGCCACCGAACACGACGTAGCGCAGCGCGAGTGGTTCCAGACCGGGTCCGGCGTTGCGGTCGGCCTCGGCCAGTTGGTAGAAGGCCGACGGCGTCTGGTTGAGCACTGTCACCTGTTCGACGCGCAGCAGTTCCAGGAACTGTTCGGGCGAACGGGAGGTGTAGTAGTCGACGACGATCAGCGAGCCACCGAACAGCAGCGGGCCCCACAGTTCCCACACCGAGAAGTCGAACGCGTAGGAGTGGAACAGCGTCCACACATCGCGCGGGCCGAAGCCGAAGTCGCGGTCGGTGTTGGCGAACAGGCGCACCACATTGCGGTGCGCGACCGCGACACCCTTGGGGCGGCCGGTCGAGCCGGAGGTGTAGATGACGTAGGCGACATTGTCCGGCGAGAGCGGGGCGATCCGGTCGGCGTCGGTGATCGGCGCGTCGTCGGCGTCTTCGATATTGCCGGTTTCCACGGCGAATCCGTCGAGCACCACCGAGGGCAGGTGCTCGGGCACGCTCACCTGGACGGTGGAATCGAGGACGACGCTGGTGGGGCGCGAGTCCTCGAGCACGTAGGCGATGCGCTCGGCCGGGTACGTCGGGTCGACCGGCACGTAGCCCGCACCGGTCTTGACCACGGCGAGCAGCGCGACGACGAGATCCAGCGAGCGCGGCAGGATCACCGCGACCAGCGATTCCGGGCCCGCGCCGTCGTCGATCAACCTGCGCGCCAGCACATTCGCGCGGCGATCGAGTTCGGCGTAGGTCAGCGACTCGACACCGAACTTGGCGGCGATGCGGTCCGGATAGGCGGCGGCCGCGGCGTCGAACAGGTCGACCAGGGTCGTGTGCTTGTTGCCGAACAGGCCGCGCCGGTAGCCGGCGGGGGTGCTGGCGTCGTGGATGACCGGCAGACCGATGGCGTCGACACCGGAGGACACCCAGCGCTGGGCGACATCGCGCTGTTCGGCCTCGCCGAGCAGGTCGATATCGCCGACGATCACGTCGGGGTTCTCGGCGACGCTGCGCAGGATGCGTACCAGGCGGTCACCGAATGCGGCGACCGTCTCGATGTCGAACAGATCGGTGGAATAGTTCCACGACAGCGCCAGGGAGCCGTCGGCTGCTTCGCCCACGGTCAGCTGCACATCGAATTTCGCTGTGCCCGGGTCGAAGTCGACGACGGACAGGTCGAGGCCGGGCAGTGCGATGGTGCCGGTGTCGGCGGCGGTGGCCGCTTCGAAGGTGAGCGCCACCTGGAACAGCGGGTGGTGCGCCTGCGAACGGGTGGGGCTGAGCACGTCGACGAGGCGCTCGAAGGGCACATCGGCGTTGGCGAACGCGGACAGGTCGACCTTGCGGATCTGATCCAGGAGGTCGCTGAAGCTCGCGCTGGAGTCGACCTCGCTGCGCAGCACCAGGGTGTTGACGAACATGCCGACCAGGTCGTCGAGCGTGCGCTCGCCACGACCGGCGATGGGGGTGCCGATGGCGATGTCGGTGCTGTTGGACAGGCGCGCGGCCCAGGTGGCCAGTGCCGCGTGCATCACCATGAACAGGGTGACGCCACGGGCGCGGGCGATCTCGGTCAGCGCGTGGTGCAGGTGCGCGTCGACCGAGAAACGGTGCAGGTCACCGGCATTGGTGGCAACCTCGGGGCGCGGCCGGTCGGCGGGCAGTTCGAGCTGATCCGGCAGGTCGCGCAGTTGCTCGGTCCAGTAGGTGAGCTGGCTCGCGGCGACCGACTCGGGATCGGACTCCTCGCCGAGGACCTCACGCTGCCACAGGGTGTAGTCGGCGTACTGGACTTCCAGCGGCGCCCAGGCGGGGATCTCACCGCGGGTGCGTTCGGTGTAGGCGATGACGACATCGCGCAGCAGCGGACGCAGCGAGAAGCCGTCACCGCTGATGTGGTGCATGACCAGCACGGCCACGTGGCTACGGTCGTCGACGCGCAGCAGGCTCGCGCGGAACGGGACTTCGCGGGTGACGTCGAAGTGCACGCTCGCCAGCTCGATCACGCGCGCGACCACGTCGCTCGCGGCGACCGGCTGGGCTGGCAGCGCGAAGCGGACCTCGTCGGCGGGCAGGACCTGCTGGTAGCCGGCGCCTTCGTCCACCGCGCCGGCGGCGATGCCGGATGCCGGGTAGAAGGTGCGCAGCGACTCGTGCCGGGCCACCACATCGGCGATGGCCGCTTCGAGCGCGGCGACATCGAGGTCACCGGTGAGGCGGATCGCGACGGGGATGTTGTTGACCGCGGTGCGGTTGTCGAAGCGGTTGAGGAACCACATCCGCTGCTGGGCCTGCGACAGCGGCACCAGTTCGGGGCGCGGGCGCGGGGCGAGCGGGATGCGTCCACCACGACCGGTGTGCGTTTCCACGCGAGCCGCCAGCGCGGCCACGGTCGAGGCCTCGAACAGCGCGCGCAGCGGCACCTGGGTGTCGAGCGCCTCGGACAGCCGCGCCGCGACCCTGGTGGCGACCAGCGAGTTGCCACCGAGTTCGAAGAAGTCGTCGTCGAGGCCGACCTGACCGGCACCGAGTACCTCGGCGAAGGTCGCGGCGACGATCTGCTGCACCGGGGTGACCGGAGCCTGGAAGGTGCGCGCGGCGAAGACCGGTGCGGGCAGCGCCTTGCGGTCGAGCTTGCCGGAGGCGTTGAGCGGGAACGCGTTCAGCACCACATACGCGGCAGGGACCATGTAGACGGGCAGCGCGGTGCCGAGCGCGTCCTTGACCGCGTCGGTGTCGATGGTGACGCCGGCTTGCGGAATGACGTAGGCGACCAGCTGATCGCCGGTGTGCTCATCGGCGCGAACCACGACCACCGACTGGGCGATCTCCGGCAGTGCGGTGAGCGCCGACTCGATCTCGCCGAGTTCGATGCGCAGACCACGCAGCTTCACCTGGAAGTCGGTGCGGCCCAGGTATTCCAGCTCGCCGTCCGCCGTCCAGGTGACGAGGTCACCGGTGCGGTACATGCGCTCGCCGGGCGCGAACGGGTCGGCGACGAAGCGGTCCATCGTCAGGTCGGCGCGACCGACGTAACCGTGGGCCAGCTGCACGCCCGCGAGGTAGAGCTCACCCGCGACACCAACCGGAACGGGGCGCAGCCGCGAATCGAGCACGTACAGGCGGGTATTGAACACCGGCGCGCCGATCGGCACCGTCTCGGTGTCGGCGTCGGTGACCTCGTGATAGGTCACGTCGACCGCGGCTTCGGTGGGTCCGTAGAGGTTGTGCAGTGCGGCGCCGGTCAATTCGCGCAGACGCTGCGCGGTCGGCGCGGGCAGGCCCTCACCGGAGGCGAACACATTGCGCAGCGAGACACATTCGGCGGCAAGCGGTTCGGTGACGAACACGGCCATCATCGACGGCACGAAGTGCACGGTGGTGACCTGCTCGGCCACGATCAGGCGGGCCAGGTAGGCCGGGTCGCGATGCCCGTCCGGCTTGGCGACGACCAGGCGCGCGCCGACCTGCAAGGGCCAGAAGAACTCCCACACCGACACGTCGAAGGTGGCGGGGGTCTTCTGCAGCACCACATCGTCGGCGGCGAGGCCGTAGGCGGCGTGCATCCACACCAGGCGGTTGACGATCGCCGCGTGGCTGACCGCGACACCCTTGGGGCGCCCGGTCGAGCCGGAGGTGAAGATGACGTAGGCGGTGTTGTCCGAGCGCAGCGGGCGATGCCGATCGGCATCGGTGACCGGCGCGGTGGAGTGGCCGGACAGATCGAGCTGGTCGATGCGGACCTCGCGACCGGCGGCGGCGGGCAGGCTCTCGCCGGAGGTCAGCACGCAGACCGGTTGCGCGGTCTCGAGGATGTGCTCGATGCGCTCGGCCGGGTGATCGGGGTCGAGGGGCACGTACGCGCCACCGGCGGCGGATACGGCGTACATGCCGACCAGCAGGTCGATCGAACGCCGCATACCAAGGGCCACATACGATTCCGGGCCCACACCGGCGTCCTTGAGCCAACGTGCCAGCTGTCGGACCCGGCCCGCGAACTCGGAATAGGTGAGCGTCACGGAGTGACTCGATGAGGGGTGGTGGTCGGGCGACGGGTGGGCCAGACTCGTCCCCTCGAACGTGAGCGCGGTCGCGTCGGGGGTCCGCGCGACCTGGGCCTCGAACAGGGCGTGGAGGGTGGCCGGATCGTCGTCGCTCGGCGTGCTCAGCGCGGCGTCGACGGCGAATTCGGTGTCGTTCCAGCGATCGAGCACCAAGGCACGCTCGGCGGAGTCGAGCAGTTCGATGTCACCGACGGGGGCCGAGGGGTCGACCACGACGGCGGTGAGCACGCGCAACAGGCGGGCGCCGAAGGTCGCGGCGAATCCCGCGTCGAAAAGGTCTGTCGCGTAGACGAGTTCGGCATCCATATGGCTGTCGTCGTCGGCCGGGACCTCGCTGAGCGCGAGCTGCAGATCGAACTTGGCCATGTGCTGGTCGATGCCCAGCTCGGAGACCGTGAGGCCGGGCAGTTCCAGGGTGGTGCGGCCCAGGTTCTGGAACGAGAGCATCACCTGGAACAGCGGGTGCCGCGACTGCGAACGCGCCGGGTTGAGCACCTCGACGAGGCGCTCGAACGGCACGTCGGCGTGCGCGAAGGCGGCCAGGTCGTGTTCGCGGACCTGACCGAGCAGCTCGGTGAAGGTCGCGCCGGGGTCGACCTGGGCGCGCAACACCAGGGTGTTGACGAACATGCCGACCAGATCGTCGAGTGCCTGCTGACCACGGCCCGCGACCGGGGTGCCGATGGCGATGTCGGAGGTGCCCGACAGGCGCGACAGCAACACGGCGAAAGCGCTGTGCACCACCATGAACAGGGTGGTGCTGTGCTCATGGGCGACCCGGTTCAATGCCTCGACGAGCTCGCCCGGCACTTCGAATCGGTGCGTGCCCGCCTGGTAGCTGGCCTGCGCGGGCCGCGATTTGTGGCCCAGGCGCAGTTCGTCGGGCAGGTCGGCCAGCGCGCCGCGCCAGTGCTCGAGCTGCTCGGAGATCAGCGAGGTGGGATCGGTTTCGTCGCCGAGGATTTCGCGCTGCCAGAGCGCGTAGTCGACGTACTGCACGGCCAGCGGCGGCCAGCCAGGTTCGGTGCTCGCGGTGCGGGCGACGTAGGCCGTCATCAGGTCGCGCACCAGCGGGCGCAGCGAGAAACCGTCGGCGGCGATGTGGTGGACCACCATCACCAGCACGTGCTCGCGTTCGCTGAGCTCGTAGACCCGAAGGCGCACAGGCGCGTTCGCGGTGACATCGAAACCGCGGCGGGCGAACTCGTAGAGCGAGATCGCCATATCGGTCTCGTCGGCCTCGATCAGCTCGACGTCCGGGATCGAGCCCGCGGCGGCGAGGACCTTCTGATAGGCGGTGCCGTCCGCCATGGTGGCGCGGCCCGACTCGGGGGCCACGTACACCGGGTAGACCGTGCGCAGGGTTTCGTGGCGGGCGACCACGTCGGCGACCGCACCGCGCAGGGCGGGCAGGTCGAGCAGGCCCTGCAGGCGGACCGCGACCGGGATGTTGTAGGTGCCGGTATCGGCGATGTCGAAGCGGTTCAGGAACCACATGCGCTGCTGCGCGAGCGACAGCGGCGGATGTTCGGGACGCTGACGGGCCGTGAGCTCGGCACGCAGACCGGTGCCCGCGTGCGATTCCACCCGGGCGGCCAACGCACCGACGGTGGGCGCCTCGAACAGGGTGCGCACGCCGACCTCGGCGTCGAGCGCCTTGCTCAGGCGGGCCGCGACCTGGGTGGCGACCAGGGAGTTGCCGCCGAGGGCGAAGAAGTCGTCGTCCACGCCGACACGCTCGGCGCCGAGCAGGTCGGCGAAGATCTCGGCGACGATCTCCTCGATCGGGGTCGAGGGCGCACGGAACACCTTCGCCTCGAACACGGGCGCGGGCAACGCTTTACGGTCGAGCTTGCCGGAAGCGTTGAGCGGGAAGGCATCCAGCACGACCAGCGCCGATGGCACCATGTAGGTGGGCAGCTCGTCGGTGATGCCCGCCTTCACGGCGGCCACGTCGACGGTCGTCTCCGCCTCTGGCACAACGTAACCGACGAGCTGGTCACCGGCGTGCGCGTCGGAGCGCACGACGACGACCGACTGCGCGACGCCGGGCTGGGCCAGCAGGGTCGCCTCGATCTCGCCGAGTTCGATGCGCAGACCGCGCAGCTTTACCTGGAAGTCGGTGCGGCCCAGGTAGTTCAGCTCGCCGAACGTCAGGTCACCATCGGAGACCGCGGTCCAGGTGACGAGGTCGCCGGTGCGGTACATCCGCGAACCGGCCGCGCCGTACGGGTTGGCGACGAAACGGTCGGCGGTCAGATCGGCCCGGTTGAGATAGCCGACGGCCAGCTGATCGCCCGCCAGATAGAGCTCTCCCGCGACACCGGGGGCCACGGGGTGCAGCCGGGAATCCAGCACGAACACCCTGGTGTTCCACACCGGGCGGCCGATCGGCACGGACTCCACATCGGCGTCGACGACCTCGTGATAGGTGACGTCGACCGCGGCCTCGGTGGGGCCGTACAGGTTGTGCAGGCGCGCGCCGGTGAGCTCACGCAGACGCTGCGCGGTGGGCGCGGGCAGCGCCTCACCGGAGGCGAACACCTGACGCAGGCGCACCGCATGCCCGTTCCCGTTGGTACCCAGCGTCGAGACGAACACCGACAGCATCGAGGGCACGAAGTGCGCGGTGGTGATCTGGCGTTCGGCGATGATCTGGGCCAGGTACACCGGGTCGCGGTGGCCGTCGGGCTTGGCCACGACCAGGCGGGCGCCGGTCTGCAAGGGCCAGAAGAACTCCCACACCGACACGTCGAAGGTGGCCGGGGTCTTCTGCAGGACGGCGTCGGCGGCGTCGATCGGGTACTCGTGCTGCATCCACAGCAGCCGGTTGACGATCGCGGCGTGGTCGACCGCCACACCCTTGGGGCGGCCGGTCGAGCCGGACGTGAAGATCACGTAGGCGGTGTTGGTGGCCCGCAGCGGTCGCACGCGTTCGGCATCGGTGATCGGGGCACCGCTGAAGTCGGCGGGCGAGAAGATGTTCTCGACCGCAGCCACGGTGACACCGTCGGCTTCGAACGAGTCGCGTCGGCTGGTGAGCACCAGGCGCGGCTGCGCGGTCTCGATGATGTGGCCGATGCGGTCGGCGGGCTGATCCGGATCGAGCGGCACGTAAGCCGCACCCGTCTGCAGCACCGCGTACATCGCGACGACCAGCTCCGTGGAGCGCCGGATCGCCAGTGCCACATGGTCACCGGGGCCGATGCCGTCGGCGATCAAGCGGCGGGCGATGCGGTTGGCCCGCTCCTGGAGCTCGAGGTAGGACAGTTCTTCCTGCTCGAAGACCAGGGCGACGGCGTCCGGGGTCCGCTCGACCTGGGCGTCGAACAGCGACACCAGCGTGCCGTACGCGACGGCGTGCGCGGTGTCGTTCCAGTCGACGAGAACCTGCGCGTGCTCCTCGGGCGCGAGCAGATCGATATCGCCGACGAACACCTCGGGATCGGCGACGACCGCGGCGAAGATGTTGTCGAGCCTGCGAGCGAACGCGGCGACCGTCGATTCCTCGAAAAGGTCGAGCGCGTAGGAGAACTCGGCCGCCATGCCGCCGGCTTCACCGTCGGTGTCCTGCACCTCGGTGAGGGTGAGCTGCAGGTCGAACTTGGCCAGTTGGGGGTCGTAGTCGATACCGCTCACCGCGAGGCCGGGCAGCTGGAGCGAGGCCTGCTTGTTGTTCTGGAACGACAGCATCACCTGGAACAGCGGGTGGCGGGCCTGCGAACGGGCCGGGTTGAGCACCTCGACCAGGCGCTCGAACGGCACGTCGGCGTGCGCGAAGGCCTGCAGGTCGGTCTCGCGGGCCTGGGCGAGCAGGGTAGCGAACGGAGTCGCGCCGTCGACCTGCGAGCGCAGCACCAGGGTGTTGACGAACATGCCGACCAGGTCGTCGAGCGCCTGATCACCGCGGCCCGCGACCGGGGTACCGATCGCGATATCGCTGGTGCCGCTGGCCCGGGCCAGCAGCACCGCGAGCGCGCTGTGCATGACCATGAACAGCGACGCGTTGTAGCGGCGGCCCAATTCGACCAGGGCGCGCTGGGTTTCGCTCGCGATGACGAAGCTGTACGTACCGCCCCGGTAGGACGCGGCAGGCGGGCGGGGGTGATCGGCCGGGAGTACCAGCTCGTCGGGCAGGTCGGCGAGTTCTTTCGCCCAGTAGGCGATCTCGGAGGAGATCAACGACTGCGGATCGTCCTCGGAGCCGAGGACCTCACGCTGCCAGAGCGAGTAATCGGCGTACTGGACCGGCAATTCGGCCCAGGTCGGCGCTTCCCACGAGGTGCGGGCCGCGTAGGCCATGATCACATCGCGCGAGAGCGGTGCCATCGACCAGCCGTCGGCGGAGATGTGGTGCACCACCATGCCGAGCACGTACTCGGACTCGGAAACCTCGAAAAGCCGTGCGTGCAGCGGCACTTCGCTGGTCACATCGAACGCCATCGACGCCAGATCGATCAGATGATCGATGAGGTTGTCCTCGGTGACCCGGTACGGGGTGAGGTCGGGGACGATCTGCGCGGCATCGAGGACCACCTGCACGGGGCCGGTGCCGGAGTCGGGGAACACAGTGCGCAGCGACTCGTGCCGGTCGATGACATCGATGACCGCGACCTGCAGCGCGGCCACATCGAGATCACCGGAGAGCCGGATCGCGACCGGGATGTTGTTGACCGCCGAGGCGGTGTCGAACCGGTTGAGGAACCACATGCGCTGCTGCGCCAGCGACAGCGGCACCAGGTCGGGCCGTTCGCGGGCGACCAGAGCCTTACGCGCGCCGTCACCGGCCTGGGACTCCACGCGGGCGGCCAGCGCCGCCACCGTGGGCGCCTCGAACAGCATGCGGACCGGGACACGGGTATCGAGGGCGATACCGATGCGGGAGGCGACCTGGGTGGCGATCAGCGAGTTGCCGCCCAGTTCGAAGAAGTCGTCCTCGACACCGACGCGCGACAGCTCGAGCACGTCGGCGAAGATCTGCGCGACGATCTGCTCGATCGGGGTGGTGGGCGCGCGGAACTCGCGCACCTCGAACACCGGCGCGGGCAGCGCGCGACGGTCGAGCTTGCCGTTGACGGTCAGCGGGACCGCGGCGAGCACCATGATCGACGAGGGCACCATGTACGCGGGCAGACGCTGCGCGACGTGGTCGGTCAGTTCGGCGATATCGATCGAACTACCGGGCACCGCGACGACATAGGACACCAGCGAGGTGCTGCCGCCCTTGTTCTTGTGGCCGATGCTCACCGCGAAGTCGACGGTCTCGTGCGACGCGAGCGCGGAGTCGATCTCGCCCAGTTCGATCCGGAAACCGCGGACCTTCACCTGGAAGTCGGAGCGGCCGACGTATTCCACATTGCGATCGGCGGTCCAGCGCACCACGTCACCGGTGCGATACATCCGCTCGCCGGGGGTGTACGGGTTGGCGACGAATCGGTCGGCGGTCAGCGAGGCGCGCGCGTGGTAGCCACGCGCCATACCGACGCCGCCGATGTAGAGCTCACCCGCGACACCGACCGGCACGGGGCGCAGGCGGTCGTCGAGGATCAGGGTGTGGACGCCGCGGATGGGGCCACCGATGACGACCCGCTCCCCCGGGATCAGCCCTTCGCTGAGGTTGGACGCGATGGTGGTTTCGGTGGGGCCGTAGACATTGCCCAGCATGCGCCGCGAACCGTTGGGCAGGCGCACAGCCCACTTGGCGACCAGTTCCGGCGGGACCGCTTCACCACCGGCGGCGAGCACCCGCAGGTGATCGAGGCCGCGGGCGTCGAAGGTGGCCAGCGCGGCGGGGGTCACGAACGCGTGGGTGACCTCTTCGGTGATGAGGATGTCGCGCAGTTCCTCACCGCCGTAGACGCCCGGCGGGACGACGACGAGCGTGCCGCCGCGACCGATGGCGAGCAGCATTTCCAGCACCGACGCGTCGAACGAGGGCGAGGCGAAATGCAGTGCGCGCGTGGTGGAATCGAGCGAGTAGAGGTCGATCTGCTCGGCGCAGAAGTTGGCGACGCTGGCGTGGGTGACCACGACGCCCTTGGGCACACCGGTGGAACCGGAGGTGTAGATCAGGTACGCGGGCTGCGCGGGATCGGTCTGGCGAACCAGTTCGCGCGGGGCCAGCGGCGCGTCGGAGATGTGGTCGAGGTCGAGGTCGTCGACCACCACCCAGCTCACCGAATCGGGCAGCTCGCCGGCTTCACCGGTGACCGTGATACCTACGGACACACCGGCATCGGTGATCATGTGGGCGATGCGGTCGGCCGGGTAGTTCGGGTCCACGGGCACGAACGCGGCACCGGTCTTGGCGACCGACCACACCGCGAGCACCGACTCCAGCGAACGCGGTACGGCGACGGCGACGAAGTCCTCGGCGCCGAGACCCTGCTGGATCAGCAAGCGCGCCAACTGGTTCGAGCGACGATCGAGTTCGCCATAGGACACCGCGGTCCCCTCGAACACCACGGCGGTCGACTCGGTGTCGCGGGCGGCCTGGGCGATCAGCTGCGGCAGCGTGCGGGCCACCGCGGCGGGGGCGCCGAAACGGGTGACCAGGTCGGCACGTTCGGCATCGTCGAGCACGTCGATCGCGCCGACGGTGACGGCCGGGTCGGCCAGGATCGCGTCGAGCACGCGGCGCCAGCGCAGCAGCAGCTCTTCGACGGTCGACTGATCGAACAGGTCGATGGCGTAGGTGAGCACGCCGGTCATGCCCGACAGCGAGCCGGTGCCGGTGCGTTCCTCGGTGAGCGTCCACTGCAGGTCGAACTTGGCCATGTCGACCTCGACCTCGTCGGCCGTGACCGTGAGACCGGGCAGCTCCAGGGTGCCGTGCGACATCTCCTGGAACGAGAGCACCACCTGGAACAGCGGGTGGCGTGCCTGCGAGCGCGCCGGGTTGAGCACGTCGACGAGCCGCTCGAACGGCACATCCGCGTTGGCGAACGCGCTCAGGTCGGTTTCGCGTGTGCGGGTGAGGAATTCGGTGAACGGCTGCGTCGGGTCGACGTCGGAACGCAACACCAGGGTGTTGACGAACATGCCGATCAGGTCATCGAGCGCCTGCTCACCGCGGCCCGCGATGGGCGTGCCGACGGCGATGTCGGTGGTGCCCGACAGACGCGCGAGCAGGACCGCGAGGGAGGCGTGCACCACCATGAACAGGGTGACCCCGTTGGCGCGGGCCACCGCGGCGAGCTGTTCGTGGGTGTCGGCGTCGATCTCGAAACCGACGCGCGCGCCACGGAAGCTCTGCTGCTGCGGGCGCGGGCGGTCGCTGGGCAGGTCGAGCTGGTCGGGCAGGCCATCGAGGGCCCGCTGCCAGTAGTCGAGCTGCCGCGCGGCCATCGAGGTCGGGTCGGATTCGGCGCCGAGCAGTTCGTGCTGCCACAGGGTGTAGTCGCGGTACTGGACCGGCAGCGGCATCCAGGCCGGGGCCTGGCCCGCGGCACGGGCCAGGTAGGCGGTGGCAACGTCGCGCGCCAGCGGACCGAAGGAGAAACCGTCGGCCGCGATGTGGTGGACCACGAAGGCGACCGCGTATTCCGGTGTGCCGTTGGTGGTTCCGCCGACGACCTTGAAGATCTGCACCCGGATCGGCAGTTCGAGGGTCACGTCGAAGCCGGTGGAGGCGAAGTCGATCAGCTCGTCGCGCAGCCGCGACTGGTCGATCGGCGTCACCGCGATGCCGAGATCGAATTCGTCGGCGCCGAGCACATGCTGGAAGCCGCCGTCGGCGTCGGGGAAGATCGTGCGCAGCGATTCCTGGCGCACCACAACATCATTGAGCGCGGCGATCAGGGCGTCGACATCGACGCGACCCTTCATCTGCACTACGAAGGGCAGGTTGTAGGTGGGCGCGGTCGGGTCGAACTGGTTGATGAACCACATCCGCTGCTGGGCCAGCGACAGCGGCACCTGTTCGGGATGCGCCTGCGCGGCCAGCGGCGGGCGAACGGCTGCTGAAATATCCGCGGGCGTAGCGGATTCGGCGCGCGAGGCGAGTCCGGCCACGGTCGGGGTCTCGAACAGCGCGCGCACACCCAGCTGGATGCCGAAGGCGGCACCGATGCGGGCGACGACCTGGGTGGCGACCAGGGAGTTGCCACCGAGTTCGAAGAAGTTGTCGTCGGCGCCGACCCGAACCTGGCTCAGCACGTCGGCGAAGATGCCGGCCACGATCTGCTCGGCCGGGGTGCGCGGTGCGCGGAAATCACCTGCGGCAGCGGTGAAGACGGGCTCGGGCAGCGCCTTGCGGTCCAGCTTGCCCGAGGTATTGAGCGGGAACGCGTCGAGCACCATGATCGACGCGGGCACCATGTAGGCGGGCAGCTTCTCGGACACGAAGCGGGTCAGCGTCGCCGGGTCGGCGGACTGACCGGGTGCGGGCACGATGTAGGCCACCAGCTGCTGGCCGGTCGCGGTATCGACCACGAGGACCGCGGCCTGACTGACACTCGGGTGCGCGAGCAGGTCGGTCTCGATCTCGCCGAGCTCGATGCGCTGACCGCGGAACTTCACCTGGAAGTCGGTGCGGCCGATGTATTCCAGAACGCCGTCGGCGTTCCAGCGCACGAGGTCGCCGGTGCGGTACATGCGCTCGCCGGGGGCACCGACGGGGTTGGCGACGAAGCGGTCCGAGGTCAGGTCGGGGCGGCCGCGGTAGCAGCGGGCCAGCTGACGACCGGCCAGATACAGCTCACCCGGTGCGCCGATCGCGGCCGGGCGCAGCCGCGAATCCAGTACGTAGACTTCGACATTCCACTCGGGGATACCGATCGGCACCTGGGTGGTGTCGGCTTCGGTGGCCTCCCAGTAGGTGACCGAGACCGCCGCCTCGGTGGGGCCGTAGAGGTTGTGCAGGCCGGCGTCGGAGATCGCGCGCAGACCCGCGGCGGTCTCGGGGGGCAGTGCTTCACCGATGACGAAAACCGCACGCAGCGTTGCGCATTGGGCCTGCGTCGCGTGGGAGACGAACACGGTCAGCATGGACGGGACGAAGTCCGTCACGGTGACGCCGTGGCGGGCGATCATGTCCGCGACATACAGCGGGTCGCGGTGGCCGTCGGGGCTGGCGATAACCAGTTTCGCGCCGACCATCAGCGGCAGGAAGTAGCCCCACAGCGACACGTCGAAGGTGGTGGCGGTCTTCTGCAAGTACACGTCATCGGCGGTCAACCGGTACTCGTCGAGCATCCACAGCTCTTGGTTGACGATCGCGTGGTGGGTGACCGCGACGCCCTTGGGGCGACCGGTGGAACCCGAGGTGTAGATGACGTAAGCCGTGTTGTCCGGGCGCAGCGGAGACAGGCGATCGGCATCGGTGAGAGCTGTGGCGTCGAAACCGGTCGTGTCGAGTCGATCGATCTCGACGCGGGCGACGGTATCGGGCAGGTCGAGGTCGTCGCCGGAGGTCGTCAGCACGCAGACCGGTGCCGCGGACTCGAGGATGTAGGCGGTGCGGTCGGCCGGATGATCCGGGTCGATCGGCACATACGCGCCACCGGCCCTGAGCACAGCGTGCATGCCGATGACCAGGTCGAGCGAGCGGCGCATGCCGAGCGCGACGAGCGATTCCGGGCCGACGCCGTCGGCGATCAGGAAGCGGGCAAGACGGTTCACCTTCGCGCCGAATTCGGCGTAGGTGAGGGTTTCGCCCTCGAAGTCGAGCGCGATGTTGTCCGGGGTGAGCGGGATCTGCGCGTCGAGCAGCGCGGGCAGGGTGGTCGCGGGGACCTCGTGTGCCGCGTCGTTCCACTCGGTCAGCGAGCGTTCCAGTTCCGCGGTGCCGGTAACCGGCAGATTCCACACCGGTAGCTCGGCATCGGCGGCCAGGAACCGGTCGAAGAACTCGAGGAACCGGCCGTGATGGGTGTGCGCGTCGGCCGCCGAGTACAGGTTCGGGTTGGTCTCGAAGTCGATGTGGGAGCGGGTGCCACCGTGCGACTGATAGAAGTTGACGCCCAGGTCCTCGATGCTGCCCGTGGACAGCACGTTGAGCGTGCCCTCCATGTCACCGAAGCTCAGGTGGTTGTCGAACAGCATGATGTTGACCCACGGGCCGAAGAACTCCGTGGAGACCATGCCATCGCCCGCCGAATCACGGCGGATGTCCTCGTGGCGGTAGCGCTGGTGGCGCAGGGCGCCGGAGACCTCGGTGGTCACCGAACGCAGCAGCTGCGCGACGGTGGTGTCGTGGCCTACGCGCAGGCGCAGCGGGACGATGTTGGAGGTCACGCCGCCGGAGCGACGCATCACCGCGGTGGTGCGGGCGGTGACCGGGAGACTGAGGATGACGTCTTCGGTGCCGGTGATCTGGGCCAGGTAGGCGGCGAAGCCGGCGATCAGCAGCGGGGCCGCGGTGCTGTCGTGGCGGGCGATCGCGGCGGTGAGCCGCTCGTCCTGGGCGGGGCTCAGCGCCGCGCTGGTGACGTCGTTGACCGGCGAGGGCGGGGCCGAGCGGCCGGTGAGGCTGCTGCCCTCCTCCAGACCCGCCACGCGCTGGGCCCAGTGTTCTTTGTCGGACTGGAAGCGGGTGCTGTCGCGGTAGACGAGCTCGGACTCGTAGAGCGCGCGCAGGTCGGTGGCCTTGTTCGGCGAGACCGGGGTGCCGGTCACCGCCGCGGTGTAGTACTCCGCCGTGCGGTTGACGAAGTTATTGGCGCCGAAACCGTCGAGCATGATGTGGTGGACGCGGGCGTACCAGTACCAGCGGTCATCGCTGAGCTGGATCGCGGCGGCCTGGACGAGGCGGTCGCGAACGATGTCGAGCGGGCGGCTGTACTCGGCGCGCATCCACGCGGCGGCGGCCGCTTCGGGGTCGGCCTCGCCACGCACATCGACATGGATCAGCGTCGCGTCCTGGGTGGGATCGATGGTCTGCATCGGCTCACCGTCGATCTCGACGATGCGCAGCCAGCCCGATTCGAGGTCGGTGGCCGCGTCGGCGCTCGCGCGCTCGAGCACGGCGACATCGAGGCGTCCACGCAGGTCGACGTACTGGGCGATATTGATCGGCACCTGTGGGTCGACGTGCTGCGCGTACCAGATACCCAGCTGTGCGGGCGAGAGCGGGAAGTACTCCGAAGAGCCTCCACGTCCGTCACCAGTTTCGCCGTTTCCGCCGAAATCCAGCCGGTCCAACCCAAACCTCGCTTCCGGAACACCTGGGTAGGCGCTCCCCGACGACACCGGAACGCGAGCGCCCACCTAATCTCCAGCGGGGCGCCCGCGTCTCGGGTTCAGTTCTCGAATCAATCAGGCAAAAATGTCCATTGGCACTATCTGTCACCCGGGCGGGTCTCGTTACACAGCCGAGACCATGCACCTGACCGCCCGGCCGCCAGCGCCGGTCTACTCGTCGCAAACCATCGCACCAATCTACCGGTGTGCCCGCCCCGCAACCAACCACCTCCATAGCTGGCGAGCATCGTCCCAGGTGAAGCCCGCGACCCGCGTTTGCTGACGCTTGTCCGCCTTCTCACATCCCTGCCGGATGCCCTGTGCACCTCGACAACTGAGTGATGGATCACACCGACCGGTCTGCTGTTGTGGCAGTGGGTTTTACCGGGCCCTGGCGGGGTCGTAGAGGTGCGACTGGGCGCAGTCGATGGACGTGGACAGGGCGCGACCGACCAGGATCACCGCGGCTTGACGCAGGCCCGCCGCCTCCACGTGATCGGCGATGTCGGCCAGGGTGCCGCGCAGGACGAGTTGTTCGGGTTGGCTGGCGCGATAGACGACGGCGACCGGGCAGTCCGCGCCGTACTCGGCGACCAACTCCTCGGCCAGCACGCTGATCCGTGTGATCGCCAGATGGAGGACGAGGGTCGCGCCGGTCGCGGCGAAGTTCGCCAGGGCCTCACCTTCGGGCATCGCCGTGGAGCGGGCCTGGGTTCGGGTGAGGACTACCGACTGGACGACCTCAGGGACGGTCAGCTCAGTGCCAAGAGCGGCTGCTGCAGCCGCGTAGGCGGGGACGCCCGGAGTGATGTCCCATGCGACGTTTTTGGCGTCGAGCCTGCGAGTCTGCTCGGTAAGGGCCGAATAGATCGAGGGATCGCCCGAGCACAGCCGTGCCACATCCCGCCCCGCTCGGTCGGCACGCACGAGGTGGTCGATGATCTGGTCCAGGTCCAGGTGCTGGGTGTCGATCAGTTCGGTACCGGGCGCGCAGTGCGCGAGGACCTCGGGATCGAGATAGGTACCCGCATAGAGGCAGACCGGGCTATCGCGCAAGAGGTTGACCGCTCGCACCGTGAGCAGGTCGGCGGCGCCGGGGCCTGCCCCGATGAAGTGCACGGTCATGCACAGGAGTGTAAGGACCGCTTCCAGCCCGTCACAGCCCCGGTGCGTTCGAATCGAACGCGGCGATCCCGAGCGCCTTCCAAGCGGTGAGCAACTTCCCGTCACCCGACGCGGCAACCAGATCAGGGTCCTCGAGTTGTGCGGCAGCTGCACAATGGACGGCATCGTAGCCGCGCAGCGCATACCGCTCCGCGAGGGCAGCCGCCGACTCTGCCAGTTTCTCGTCCACCTCAGTCACGTTGATCTGTTGCCAGAAATCGTCCCGCAGGCGCGAGGCCGCACGGAACTGAGATTCGTCGAGTCGGCCCATCCGGTGTGCCTGAGCCAGCGCCGCCGCTGATTCGACATAGAGCAGCCGACACGAGACGACATCATCGGCGAGGTCCCAGAATCGTTTACACGCGGCACTGCTCGGCTCGGCGACCAACAGCGGGATGAACGCCGAGGTATCGAGATAGCCGATCACCGGCGCTGATCATCGATCAGGTCAGAAACGATTCCGCTGCCCTGAACCGGCTCTGCCGCAGGCTGCTTGCGCTTTCGGGCCGGCTGAACTCGGCCTTCGGCCCGCAACTGCTCCAAGGCGGTCAGCCGATCAACGGGGACGATGCGGGCGATCGGCTTACCGTGGTCGGTCACTGTCACAGCCCGGCCCGCGCGCACGTCGGCCAAATGGCTGCTGAGATGGTCCCGCAGCTCGCGCACACCGATCTCCATGACGCTCCTTATTGTGGCCATAAATATTTCCCTCATTGTAGCCACTTATGTCGATCCTCGACAGATGCCGCGCCGACAGCAGCCGTCAGCCGTCCCCGCTGGTTGTGGGCCGAGAGACGGAGACAAGTAGGTTCTGTATCGGACGGCAGGCGTCGGCGACGATGAAACGGGGGTCCGCGATGCGGGTTTCGAGTAGGACCGGTGGAGTGCGCGGCGCAGGTGCTCGCGCGGTTGTGGTCGTGGCCGCGACCTTGGCGGCAGGATGCTCGACCGACACGATCGTCGGCCAGGCAACCGTCGCCGCGGACAGCTTCGCCCCATCAGCGGACAATCACGACCCCTCGCTCCAGATTTCCGGCGTCGTCGTCACCGAGATCAAGCCTGGACAGCCGCACGTGCTGCCGACCCAGCGAGTCGCCTACCCGTCGATTCCCCCGGTCGGCGGACCGCACGATTCCCAATGGGCAGCCTGCACCGGCGTCGTCTATTCGAAGGCCCTGCGCTCCGAGAACGCGGTGCACTCGCTCGAACACGGCGCGGTATGGATCGCCTACAACCCCGCGAAGGTGAGCCCGCAGGATCAGGCGACGCTGAGCGCGAAGGTGACCGACCGGCAGTACACCCTGATGTCACCCATCCCCGACATGGAGCACCCGATCTCTCTGCAGTCATGGGGCCACCAACTCACCCTCGACTCCGCCACCGACGAACGCATCGACCAGTTCATCGTCGCCCTCCGCGAAAACCCATACACCACACCAGAAGTCGGAGCGACCTGCTCGTCTCCCCTCTTCGACCGCAACGATCCCCCGCCCTACGACCCGACCCCGGCCGGCCCTGACGCGGTACCGATGGACGGCGCCCGCTAGCCCGTCATATCGAAGTGCGCGATGACCTTCGTCGGCCGCAGCCGCACCACGAGTTCACCGGGGACGCCGTTGCGCTTACCGAACTCCGCCGCCCTGTCCGGACCCATGTATCGGGCACCGATAGCGGTAGCGGTACGCACAAGCTCATCGAGGTCCTCGGACAGCGCGACCGTCCCCTGCACCGCGACCAGCGCATACGGCGGCTCCTCGAGATCAACACTCAATGCGACGCGAGGATCACGCGCGAAAGCCCGCCCCTTGGCGGTGCCCTTGCCCGTATTGAAAACCAGCTCATCACCTTCGACGATGAACCACACCGGCGTCACCAACGGACGCCCATCCGCACCAGCGAACGCCACCTTGCCCGTTCGTGTGCCGTGTGAAAGAAATTCGCGCACCTGAGGATCCGACAGGGAAGCCATGAGCGCAGGGTAGACCAACAAGGTGACACCTCGCGTGAGCGCGCGCCCGGCCAGTCACTCACGCCGCACGAACACTCATCTCTACATGCATCCCGGCCGCGACAACCATATTCACCAGCGCGTCCAAGCTGAACAGGCTGATCTTTCCCCGCATCAGAGCCGATCTGCCCCGCCTCTGTATCGAGGCGGGGCAGTCAGCAACCCGGCGGCTTCCTGAACGGGCACAATCGGGACGAACTCAACTCGTTGCACTGGTTTGATCGCGATACTGGTCGACGAGATGCTGATAGAAACCGTTCTCCGGCGAATCCATCGAGATGGCTCGCAGGCCTACAGTGACATTCCGGTCTGCTGCCGTCGAGTACCCGCCCGCGGCGATACCGAGGTCCTCGACAACCGCAGTCACCAACACGTCCAGTTCGTCATCGGTGACGTAGACAGCGAGGCAGCATTCCGCTGGAACGCGTGCCGCGTCGTGCGCGTCGCCCCATGCGCGCTGCGCGAACTCATCGAATGCGGTGACCGGACCGAAGCTTGTGTAGCACGGGATTCGGTTCACCCCCTCGATCCGATGAACACTCTCTTCGAGCGCCAGGGCAATCGGGTGGATCCCCTCCCCGTCGAGTGCGCCCGGCCCAGTCTCGTCCGGGAGCCCGAGTCCCACCGCGAACTCCCATACCTCGCGTTCGTCGTCGTCCACGTACATCCTTTCGGCTACTTCTTGGAGGAGTTCTCGGTGCGGCAGTTAGCTCGCGATGATCAGGAGTACCGTGGCACGCGCCCGACATCGGGAGTGCCCGGGCCGGATGTCCGATCTCATCCGTCCATGCCTTCTCCTGATCGGCGTTCGCGCGCTCGACTCTGTGGGCGCGATGGGCTCGGCGTTACCCTCGGTCGCAAGAGGCGCGGGTCAGCGCTGCCGGAATGCCTCGGCCAGGCGTGCCTCAGCAAAAACAACGGGCACGATTCCGTCGACACTGAACCGGTACTACGAGGCCTGGTAGATCCCAGACAGCGCTGACACACCGACAGCGGTCACGTTTCTTGCCAGGTGGCCGTTTCCGGGTTCCACCTGGCCGTACGGTCGACGACTGGCAACGAGATCAGCACCCGGTTGTAGCAGCACCCGGCCGCGACCAGCGCCGCGTCGAGGTTGTGGTGATGATTTCCGAGTGGGCTCGTCGCTACCTGGCGGCTCCACCCCGCGATCCAATCGGTGCTCGGCGCCGTGATCGTGGCGGGTAGGTCGGTGATGGCGCGCAGCACTCGCTCCTGTTCGAGGGCGTCGACCGCCGTGCCCAGGTCGATCGGCAGATACTCGGCGATCAGCAGCAGATCGACAAGGTCACGGAATCGGCCGGAAGCGCCTGAAGGGTGGGTCTCGTAGATGCCACAAATTTTGTCGGCGATCTGGTCAGCGACCGGATAGAGCTGCACCTCGGGATCTTCCGGGAAGTCGGCGGTATCAACCAGGCGTGGAAGACGTTTGAGCTCGACCGCGCCGACCAGTTCCCGACGCGGCCGCACGACATCGATCTTGAACGTGTCGAACACCGTGGGCCCAAGCCGTGCCTCCACGGTGATACGCACGCCCTTGCCGCCCGCGAGTGCGGAGCGCTTTTTCACCTGGAACCGGAATGCGTCAATATTGTTGTCGCGCACGATCCGTTCGAGCTCGGCGATCGGATCATCCCCGTCACGTGCTTGCAGGTCAATGTCGGTGCTATGACGGGCCCGAGGCAGGCGCACCATCATCGCGACACCGCCCTTGAGGATCCAGCCTTGTGGATCAGCGCTGAAAACTCTGGCCAGGAACCGCGACATCACGAACCGCCGCTGCAGCTCGCCGAAGTTCTGCGGCCCCTCGGCGGCGTGGCGTTGCAGATGGTGGGTGACGCTGGTTCGGGTCTCGCGCGGTGAACGCGCCGCCGCGCTCACCGCCGCTCCCGCTGCACGTGCTCGGCCGCGAGTGAAACGGCCTCGGTGACGCGCGGGCTCCTGCGTTCAGGGTCCAGACGGTCGGCGGCCGCAGCGATCGCGGCGAGCTGATCACCGAAACGCTCGATCTCGGCCACGGACTGCATATCAGCAACGATCGACTCGAGCAGCGCTCGCCGCTTGCCCGCACCGGCCGGATCGTCGTTCGAGGAGGAGTCGGCGGCGAGCAGGCGGGTGAGGCGTCGCACATGCGGGTCGGTGGCGCGTCCGATCGTTTCGAGCACGTCGATGATGCTGGATCTGCCATCGTTCGCCTCTAGCAGCTGATCGAGAACTTTGTCCCGCTGCTGCACGAGCTCCGACTGTGAGGCGATGCGGGCCAGCGCGAGCGCGCTGGCGGGAATCCCGGCCTCATCGATGAGCGCATCGCGGAACCCCGCGCCGTCGAACGGCTGGTGCCCGTAGCTGAACGCGTGGGGAGCCAGGGCGTCGGCGGCCTGTGCCGCGGAGATCCGGTCACCGGCGACCGCGTCACGCACCACCGAGCCCAGGTGACCCGCGTCGACGGTCACCGCGGCCAGGTCGCCGATCGTGCGCGCGACCGTCGTCACGGGAACACCGTCGACGATCTCCCAATCGTCGCGGGTGAGTTCACCACGGTGAACGATGACATCGGGCAGCGAGAGCCGAATCCGGCGCGGCGCAGTCAGCTCGACGGTATCGGCATCCATGTCGCCGAGATCGTGCATCCGCGCGGCCGTGGCGTGGGAAAGCACACCACCGGGCACGTCCTGATCCAGGCGCTCCCACGCCGGTAGCCCGGGATCGATAGCCAGCCACGCGACGCGCTGGGGTTGATGCAGGTCGGACTGGAAATGAGCGACCCGATAAATGCCATGATGCAGGCGCTCGAGCTGCCCCGAATCGGCCATGCGTTTGAGCTGGTGCGAGGTGGCACCAGCTACTGCGTGGGCTTGCCGGCTGGTGACCACACCGTTCTGCTCAGCAGCCAGCGCCACCACTTCAGCAGCACGACTATCCGCTCTCATGCCACGAAAATATACGTTACTGTCGATTATGTCGACCCGGCCGCAATTATTGCGCCAAATTCAGGGACGGCGGTACCTCCGCCGCCCGAGATCCCCCTCGCCACGGCGACGGCACGGTATCGCCGCATGAAGTCGTCCGCGCCGCCCACAACGGCCAATCAACCATCGCCTCGAACGTAGGTGGAGAACCCTTCCTCGATCCTGAGCGCATGGTTACCGCGATCAATGCCACCCAACCCCTGACTGACGGCCCCAAAAACGACAGCGTTTCCCCTGCTCGTTGTCCTCGCCGTTGTCCTGCGCGTGGCGATCGCCGCGTGGTTCGCCTACCGCTACCGCTCCGGCCCTGCCGAAGACCGAACCGAGTCGATCCTCTCGGCGGTGAGTATTGGTCGCATCCCTGCCGCGACGACCATATTGACCAGCGTCCAAACGGGCGCTACCAGCGGACGCCCATCCGCGGCCGTGACCGCGACCTTGCCTGTTCGCGTGCCGTGGGAGAGAAATTCGCGCACCTTGGGATCAGACAGGGAAGTCATGGGCCCAGGTTAGGCCAACAAGACGCCACCTCGCGGTACCGACCGGCCAGCACCAGGCTATTTCCATGAGCAGGCAACCATCGAACCAGTTTGCCCACGGACCGCTCCCAGATAGGTCTTGGTGCGGCAGCGCTCCGCCCATGATCGACGATCAGCGTTCGCGCGCACTACTCTGTGGGCGCGATGGGCTCGGCGCTACCCTCGATCGCAAGAGGCGCGGGTCAGCGCTGCCGGAACGCCTCGGCCAGGCGTGCCTCAGCAAAAGCACCGGGCACGATTCCGTCGACACTGAACCGGTACAGCGCGGTCTGGTAGATCCCAGACAGCGCTGACACTGCGACGGCAGCCACGATCAGCCAAGCGATGCCAACGAGTAGAACCATCAGTGCTGCAACGACATTGGATCCGAGTATCGAGACGCTCGCGATGATCAGAAGTACGCCCGGGACAGCGAGAAGGAAGCCGAAAATGCCGAGTCCGGCGTTGCCGACGACGTTCTCACCCCAGGTCCGCTTCATCGCCGCGGCCGAATCCTTCACGGCGTCAACGACTCCACGGTCGGCGAGCACCATCTTGGGCAGCACGAGATACGAGATGACCTGCCAGGCGGTTCCTGCGATCGCGGCCAGGATCGTTCCGAGGAATCCGACCCGGTCCTGCAGAACCCGCAGCAACTGCGACACCGTCGCCGAGATCGCCGCCCACACCAAGATGCGCGGCCACTTTCCTGCCGCGATGCTGATCCCACCTGCCACGCTGGGATCGCCTCCCCGCAACGCGACATCAGCCTGCGAGATGAGCGCGGCATTGAAGAACACTGTGACGAAAGCCGATGCCAGATACATCAATCCGAACAACACGTAGGTTGCTGCCGAGGATGTGTCCCACAGGTCCGTCGCCACGATCGGCACGATGAACGTGGCGGTCACCGCTACACTTGCCACACCGGAGATCACGGGAAAGACCGCCAGCTCCTTGCGCGATTTCAGCACGGCGGCCGAAGTTTTGAACATCTGCCACGAATTCGCGAACGCCACCCGTGATCCCCCTCATTCAACGATCGAACAACGCGGTCAGCGTATCCGGTCGTCCTGTGCCGTCAACTTGACGAGGCTTGACTGCGCGTGGGTCGGCGGTCGCCTGCGCGGTTGCCCGGCCGACACCGAATTGATAGCCTTCGCCCGATATCAACTTGGTGGACCGGCTGCGGCGGCACACGGTCGAGGGGATCGGCGGGGACGATGGCGGGGGTACAGGGCAAGCGCTGGCGTGGGGCAATCGCTGTTGTGGGTGCTGTGCTCGCAATCAGCGCCTGCGGACCGGATTCACCGTCTGAACAGCCCGCCAATACGGCCCCCACATTCGCCGCTGAGGTGCCGACCGGGTTCGATCCCTGCACCCAGGTACCCGCCGAGGTGTTCGAGTCCGAGAATCTGCGCCCGGACCGCAACCCCGAGTCCAATCTCGATGCGCCGAACGGGGTGAAGTGGCGCGGGTGCGGTTGGGGAAATAAAAGGGGGCGAGGGTACGGGACCAAGATCAGAACCACGAATCTGACACTGGAGATGATCCGGGCACGGAACTTCACCGATGCGGAGGAGTTCGTCGTGAGCGGACGGCAAGTGATCGTCTCGCGTCAGCAGGACGCTGACGCGCCCGGCCCGGACCGTGTCTGCACCGCGAATGTCGAGATGCAGGACGGCAGCCTCGACATCTTCATCAGCAACCCGGAATATGTCCCCGACACCGGGCATATTCCGGCGTGCACGATCGCTCGGACGCTCGCGGAGAAGATCGCTCCGAGCATCCCGGCCGGGGCTTGAGCACACAACTGAATGGACCTGGGGAGGAACCCTGATGACCGGCACGACACCGCTGGCCCCGCTGATCACCGAAGCCAAGAACGGCAATCTGACAGTCCGGATGGAACCGGAAGAGTTCGCCAAGATCGAATACGAGTGCGCATCATTCCAGGCGACGATTCTGGCGATTCAAACCAATATCGACGACGTCGCCAAGATCCAGACCTGGGGGTTCGGTGACCACGGTGGTTCGATTCTGACCTCAGCTCAGACGATGGCTGACCGGTTCCGCAAGATCGCCAGTGGCAGCGACGGCGGTAACGACTACCACACCGTGCTGAAGGAACATTGGGACGCCGTGGAAGACATTCGCCTGCTCCACGTCGCCGTCCGCGATCGTTTCGTAGCCGAGGACGAAGCGTTCGCCGCTCGCTTCAACGCTGAGACCGAGCGCCTGGACCAGATCCCCGGCGGGCGTTGATGGCCGGTACCGAAAACCCGAAGATCCCACCCCGCACCGAGCGCCCGCAGGAGCTGTCCCACGCCAAGATCATCGACAGCTTCGACCCCGTCGGCGTCGATCCGTCATTCGGTGCCGTCGCCGTCTTCTGGCAAGCAAAGACAGATTGGGAAGTCGGACTGGCGACATTCCGGCAGCGGATGCACGCGGCGATCGCCGAAGCCTGGGAAGGCAACGCCGCCGAGGCCTCGAAGAACGCGATCTCGTCCTACACCACCAAGGCCGAAGAACTCACGCCCACCTTCGAGACAGTCGCCAGACTGATCTCCTCGTCCGCCCTTTCCTCCTCCGACACCAAATCCTCGCTCCCTGCGCGCAAGGAAGACCCCGACATCTGGGATATCAACGACCGCTGGATCAACAACGACGAGTTCGAAGACGGCCGCAACGATGACGAGGAAGACGCCCGCGCCATCATGAAGGCCAAATACGTCGAGGCCTTCGGAGTCGTCGACGCAGGCCTGCCCGTGCTCGATCACCCCACCAGCCTTGTTACCGATTCCTTCGTCCCCGGTGGCGACGGCGATGATGGCAACGGCGATGGCGGTGGCGATGATGGCGGCGGCAGCGACGATGAAGACGAGGACAACGGCACCGGCGACGACCCGGACACCGGGGACGAAAACACGGGAGACGACGACAACACCGGTGACGACACCGAGGACGACACCACCGGCGACGACACGGCCGAAGACGACACCGAGGACGACACAACTTCCGACGACGACACCGCCGCCGCATCCACGGAATCACCGGCGACCACACCGGGAACTACGACACCGAACGCACCGGGCTCATCGGGCAGCCCAAGCAGCCCGTCAGGTGGTTCCCCATCAGCAGGAGTCCCCGGCGCCGCCGTACCGACACCAGGCCGTGCGATACCCGGCATCCCCGCGGCCGCTGTCACCGGCACGGCCGCGGCCGCATCCGCAGCAGGTGGCGCAGGACGCGGGACGACGGGCGCCCCCGGCATGATGGGCGCCGGCGCGGGCCGTGGTGGCGGAAAAGACGACGAAAACACCCACGAGACCCCCGACTACTTGATCAACGAAGAGAACACCCGAGAACTGATCGGCGAGATCGCCAAGGCCACACCCCAAGCGATCGGCGCACGATTCCTCTCAGCACAAACCCTCCCCGCCGACCAGGAAGGCGAGTCGAAGTGACTGACTGGACCTTCGACCCCGACGACTTCGCGATCCACTGGTACAGCGACGCGGTCGACCGCTTCCCCCGCCCCCTGCACTACACCTCCCGTTTCCCTTACCAAGAAGAGTTCGACAACCACCGCGCGAAACTCCTCGACAGCTACCCACGCGACGAACTCATCATGATCCGCCGCGCGATCGACACCGCCACCAGCGCTACCTTCCGCATCCAAATATCAGGCAGCACAACCAAAACCCGAGACAATACGACAGCCGCCTACCGAGTCCACGCCACCCGCAACGACTTCCAGGCCGTCGTAATCAGCCAGATAAACCGGGACGGTACTGACGGCCCAATCACCGTCCACCTCGGTCGCCCCGACGACCTCCCCCACGAGCTGATCAACTGTCTTCCCAAAGCCTCGCCTGGCACCCACCCAGCTACGACGTTCCACACCAGCGACCTGTCGCCCCGACGCGACACCTACTTCGAGGATGTCGCCCACAACTCGCCGTCGGAACGTGCCCGCCGATTCTTCAACCGTCCCACCGACGGCCGCGGCCGCGCTGCTCTCTATCTCGGCACCGTCCTCGAGCGCCCGGAACCGCATCACAGCACCGAATGGCACGACTTCACCGACGACGGCCGATACACCATCACCCGCCTCCACAACGACTTGAACGTCAAACCCGCCACGCCGCAAGGCCAGGCAAGCCAGCTCGGCCAATGGATCGACGCCGCCGTCCGCCTCAACCAACCTGATATGGATGACACATACGGCAATCCGTGGTGACTACTCGGATCCCGACGCAAGACCCCTGACCCCGACTAGCGTGAACGGGGCGAGGCCAGGTTAAGGAGTTCTAAGTGGGTCGCAGACGCAAGTTAGTCAACCCAACGACTTTGTTGTGGATGCTGATCTCGGGAGCAGGCATCATCCCCTTTACTGCAGGAGTCTTGAAAGTCGGCCTGGGACTGGGGCAGTGGTCAGGGAATAGAGCCGTGACGGCGTTATCGTTTCCGCTGAGCATCGTGTTCGGGATCGCGCTATGGGCGCAGGTCCTGGGTCTGGTTTGGCGCGGCCGCCGGGCGTATCTGCAGCGGAGGGCGAGGATAGTCGCCGGGTCCGTTGTGGAGTCACGCTATCGCAGAGTAAGCAGAGCGACAGGTCTCGATGAGCATCG
Organism: Nocardia sp. NPDC059195; assembly: GCF_042754695.1. Lineage (NCBI taxonomy): Bacteria > Bacillati > Actinomycetota > Actinomycetes > Mycobacteriales > Nocardiaceae > Nocardia > Nocardia sp. NPDC059195. The sequence goes on from NZ_JBHZBG010000008.1 coordinate 129,877, forward strand.
GGTGAGAATCGAGGTAGATTTCGTGCATCCGGACACTGGGATGGATCATCGACTGCAGAAGGAGTATATGTTCACTCCGTTCCGCCGACGAAGGGCCGGGGCATTGCATGCCCGTTTCCCAGAGGGGGCCACTATGCCAATGTTGGTGCGAGGCCGTTCCGGAGCCTTCGATATCCCGGAACGGCCCGGCTGGGTGGATATCTGGTAGGTCACCGGTTTCGCCTGAGAGAGCGGAAACCAGCGACGGGCCATTACTCCAACCAGGAATCAGGGGACTGATCAAACTCGTCATCCCAGTCGGACGGACCGACGGCATTGCTGTCTCGCCGCACTTCCTGCGATGGATCGGATTGCGACGCCGCATATTCCGAACTCCACATCCAAAGGAATCTGTCCGAGGATTTCAGTTCTGCAATTTCCGGCGGCAAAGGCCAAGCGAATTTCTCGACATCGGACCATCGGTACCCGCGGTCTCGTACGAGAAGCGCATAGGAGACCAGCTCCGCTGATGCCCCGGGTCGCTCCGCCAATATCCACATGAAGTCGTCCGTAACCTCGGTCGGTTCGGCGAAATACGCTTCCATGTCGAAGTTGTCAATGCGAATACAAGCCGTGCGGAGATCGTCGACGGCACCCATCAAATCTCTGACGGCCGCCTCGATTACAGGATCGGCGTCAGGCTCACGCGCGGAGCCCCACTGCGGCCTCACGCGTTCGCCCAAGGGTTCTGACCGTCGCCCGAGTCGAACCTTTCATCTGGCCTGTTAATTGTGTCATTTAGCTGCGCAGATTTAGCTGCGTCCTCCAAAATATCACCGGCTTTAACGCCCTTCGCGAACGGCTGGACGAGTTCTTCGAACCTCTGAGTCGCACCCTCCTGAACTGACTTGACAGGGTCTTTTACTATTTCAAGGAATTGCTTGACCTTATCGACCAGGGCTCGAATTTTGTCGATGAGCTGGATCACATCATTGACAATATTAACCACCTTGATTGCCATTTCAGTGACGGTGGCAGCCCATCCGACGACTGGGATCTTTCGGAAGCACACCTTGAATGCCTCCGCGACGCTGTCAGCCGTGACCTTGAGCGGGATCTCGAGTAGGTCCCAAAGCCACTGAAGAGCCTTGTGAATCGCGTCGCGAAGTTGATTGGTAACCTCCCCCAGCGCCTCGGCGATCAACCTCCCGGTAGGGCCCTCCCATTTCATGGCGGCAATCTGGCGATTTGCCCAGTCCTCGAAGGCGATCGCCGCCTTTCCATCCCAGTTCGGCGTACCACCTGCCGCAGATCCCGCCAAGCGCTTCAGCCCAGATTCGAGGTTCTTCCCACAAGCCTCCATTGCCTGTCCGGCAACTTTGTAGGACTCGCCGATTCGGCGAATTTCGCTCCAGTTCCCCGGCACTTGCTTCAACACTTCACCGAGCGGGTCGAACTCTCTACCAACATCTTTCGTGATTCGCTTGACGGTGTCATTGACGGCCCCGATCGGTTCAAACGCCGATCCGATAAGCTCCACCAGTTCTTCTTTGTTGGCAGTTGGTATGTCTAGTTTCACCTCCGCCGGCTTGGAATACTTCGCGGCGCCTTCGTAGGCCTGCACGGCACCGACCGCCGCCCTGTCAGCATAGACAGGCACCGACTGATCCCCGGTGACCATGATATTTGACTTGTGCTTGTTGAGGGCCTCGTAGTTCTGCTGATCTTGATCGTGATAGAGCCAAGCCGCTTCCCTCAACTCCAGACCGGAATCGGCAGTTGTCGTCCCGATGCCGGCCATGCGACTCTTCCACATCGTGGCACACGAATCCACATACGAAACTATGTCGTCGATGATCGGCCCACTTACCCATTCGGCCCCAACTCCGTGCTGTCCGATAAACTCGGCAGCATTCCAGGCATCACGACCTATCTCGCTCAGAAGCTCGCCCATCCCAGCTATTTCGGAAGGATTAGCAGCAAACTGTTGACTCAATTAACTTCACTCTCTACCCGACGTTGATTCTATATATCAATTGCAGAAGCGATTTTGGGCCGAACCTTCGACATCGAGATCTCCCCCTCCTTGAAAGCATCAGTGGCGAGTCCGCGGAACTCGTGGCCATGCCCCGCCAGCGCGAGATCACCGGCTCAGACGATCCTGGCCTCCCGCGAATTCGATTCCTGTTGTGCACAATCGAACAAACTCACGGCCCCCAGAGTGCAGTTTTCGAACTTTGCATGATCGTAAGCCCGAACGTCACAGCTGGCAAACCGATAGCCGAGGCGTATGTCGCTGTGTCGCAGCGAGTTCCGCTTCACCACCCACAGGCAGGGTGTCAGCGGAGTCGGGAAAATTGACTGTGAGCTGTGATTTCAGCGTGCCCTTGTGACGGGCAACCAACGGCCAACCCACTGACCGTGCGAAGGATCGAGCCTAATGCTGTAGGAGACAGGCGGTTCCACTGCAGGAACCGGATCTGAACGGAAGCCACGCCTCAGATACACTGCGACCGACACATCGCAGGTGGCAACACACACGCCATCAACCTTCGACGCGTCGGCCGCCCGGCGGGCCACGCTCAGACGAAACGGGATTCAAGAATTGGACGGGACTTCAAAACGCCGATCGCGATGGATTGTCGGGGGTAGAGCATGCGCTCTGGCGGCAGTCTGGACCCTCGCCGCGTGCGCCTCCGATGAAGGTAGCGGTGCCCTGCCGAGCACAACTAATGCTGCTAGCTCCAGCACTGCTGCTGCTAGCACGAGCAAGGCGGCGGAAGGTAGCACTGCGCCGGGCATCAAAGTGCCTCTCCCTCCTGCTCCAGATCAAGTCGTCCCTCGTGTCGTGGCGTTTGATCCCTGCTTCCGAGTCGTGGATTCCCTCATCTCCCAGACCGGGTTTGATCCGAACAGTCGACAGCGATACGCATCCGAGGTGACCTCGTCGTTGTGGACGAAGATCGGCTGCAGTTTCCGCAGATCCGAGCTGGTGAATGGCGAGGAGTCCCTGACTGGCTTCCTCTCCATCCTCACCAACAGCGAAAAAGTTGCAGAGATCAGACAAAACCCGCGTAATGAGGTTGTCAGCACGGACCCCATCGACGGCCGACCAGCGGTAATCTACCGCCCGCCATTGGGGATCCCCACATGCGACGCTGCCATTGAATCACCGGACGGAACCTTGCTGCTGTCATTGACGACTCCACGGACTGCCTCAGTCGACGCGCCCGAGCCTTGCGACCAGGTTCACGATGTAGCAAATATCGTCGCAGGATCGCTCGACAGCAACTAGGAGAATCTCAGCGCCTATCGAGCGCCCCGAGCGGGAATTTACGGGCGTTGGACCGGAACGATCGTAACGCGACTGCGCTACCCGATCAGATCGCCCTGAGCGCGTGCCCTGGCGACGGCGGAGGTGCGGGATTTCACGCCCGCTTTGTATGGGCGTGGGCGGGGTGGGATTCACTTGATTCGGCCACTGTTCGATCAGGTCGACCGAATCCGCAACGGATCACCGCCGAGACCGAACCCGCCACCGTCGCGGTGCAAGCCGTTGGTGGGGTGCCGTATTCGGCACCCCACCTCGCATCGCGGCTACTCGTCGCTCGGCATGCGGCCCGCAGATGAGAATCAGGGCAAGTCCACACGATCGAGAATCGAAGTAAGGAGCGGCCGCTGTACGTCGCAACTGACCGTAGACCGATCATCGAGATCGACGTTTGTTTTGTCCCTGGCTGGATTGATACTGATCACAGCCTCCGCATCTCGATAAACAACCCAGACTCTGCAATCGCCGCCCTTCTCGTCGACGACGGCAGCTTGCCGCCCGCCGAAGTCGAGATCACGGATAACGTATGCGCGCGTCCGGGGCGTAGGCCCCGACAGCACGACCGACAGAAACCCCTGCCATTTGCACTCGCTACTGGAATCGTTGTTCGACCGCTTCGGCTGCGTCACCGCATCGATCGATCTGCAGTTATCGACCTGGGCAACCTCGTTCGGTTCCACCAGCGCACACGGGTCGATGGCGTGCCAATCCAACGGCTCCGCTGCATCGTCACCACAACTTGCGACAAGAGTCGCAACGACAGCAATCATCGGCAGGACAATAAACGGAGTGCTCGCGCGCCCGGATCGCATCGGTACTTATCCCACGGCCGGTCCGAGCCCGGGGGCTTCACCGAGTTCGACGAATCTGCCGCTCCGACTCTGCGATCCAATCAGCCTACCCGCGAGCACCCCCCGCAGCGAGCGCCCCATAGGTCGGCGCATCGGACGCCATCCGGCCCTATCACACCCACCGATCAAACTGGCAGACCCCTCAAACCCTCTGCTGGACAGCCGAACAGCCACCCTATACGAGCCAAGATTGAGGTGTGTCGTCATCGTCACCGTCGCTCGGTCCCACGATTTCGCCGCGGCGGAAGACTGAGCCATAGGTCAAAGCTCGACCAGGTTCATTGGGCGGCGTTGGCTTAGCAACGGGACAGTACAGCCACTCGTGGCGCGGTGACGCCTTCAGTTCCGCGACCTCCGGCGGCACCGGGTTGGCCCATAGCTCGATGTCGTTCCAGCGTGCTTCGCCACGCACCACTCGCTGGGCATAGATCTGCAACGCCGCGGACGCCGCGGGAGCTGCCGCCAAACGATTCATGAACTCATCGGTGACCGGAACAGCGCACAGCTCATCTATGGTGGTATTTTCGCTGCGGATTCGCAGGGTCGCCAGAGCGTCTACCGCTCCCATCAAGCGATGGAATGCTCGTAAATGTTGCGGATCTGAATCGCCTACCGAATTGTTCATCAGGAACCCCATGGTTGTGTCCCGCTGCCGACCTCATAGGCCGAATCTGGCTTGTTCCTAATCGTTTCAATATTCCCCGCTGCGACAATATCCTGGGCCATCTCCGCCTTCTGCTGAGCGTCTTCGATCTTGTCGGTGATCGGCTTCAGCTTGGCTTCAAGCCCCTCTTCGACATTGCCGACCGGGTCCTTGACAAACTCGATAAAATCCTTCACCGAATTGACTGTGTTTTGAATGGATTCAACCAACGTCAAGACATGGTCCATTACTGCTTTGAGCTGCAGTGCGATGTCGGCGAGCTGGTATGCCCATCCAGCAACCGGCACCTTCTTCAAGGCGAACTTGAGTGCAGACTTGACACCTTTGACCTCGACCTGACTTTTCAGTACGTCAATTATCTTATTGACGGCTTCGGTGACAGCCCTTTCAATCTCGTCGGCAACTCGTTCGAGTGCAGTGCAGATCAATCTGCCAATCGGCCCTTCCCATTGCATTCCGGCGGACAGTCGACCGGCAAAGTCCTGGAAGCTGGTGGCCGCTTGCCCGTCCCAATGCGAGTCGACTGTGGTTCTCCCCCATTCCAGATTCAGTCCGCCCTTTTCGAAAGTCTCGCCGACATCCTGGTGAACTCCGCCGACACGCCTCAGATCGTTCCAGTTCCCGGCAATCTTCTCAAGGACATCAGTGAGTGGGTTATAACCAATCTCGGAGAAGTAGTCCAGGATATCCTGTACCCATTCATTGCCTTGCGCCAGGATTTCATTCAGATTTGGAGGCACCGATATTGTGCAGGGCGGGACCGAGAGAAACTCCGGACCGCTGTACGGCACGGCATTCACAAAGGCTTCAGTGGCCCCCTGCTCCTCAACGTTGGAATCACCGGTCTCGATCCCATTCGTATGAGCATTCAGCGCGGCATAGTTTTTAGCATCCTGATCGACGTACATCCACGCGGCCTTGTTAAGCTCCACGCCAGTATTCTGGAGAACGGTCGTCATCTTTCGCTGGCGATCGCTCGTCGCATCTCGAAGCGAATTCAGCGGCGTGACGAGCAACTGCATAATACCGGTATAGCCATCGCTAGCAGGGCTGCCCATGACCCCGGACGTTCGCGTGAGAAGGTCGGCATTAGCGCCAATCTCGTCAATCAGCTTGCCGAGTCCAGCAACTTCGCCAGCCTCGACCTTGAACGGTGTCCCCACTGCTCTTCCCCTCCACAGGATTGGACCTAACGTCCAACGTTTATGCTATTTCCATGGAATTTTACTGAATACCTGTTTGATAAAAGCCCTCGACCGAGCACACACGTCGTCCTCCAGGGATGACGACCGTTGCTGCTCGGGCGGGTAGATCTTCAAATCAACCATGCGATCGCTGCTGTACCAGGCGTACGCGTGGCACGCACCAGAAATCGTGCTTACCTTGGCCGGATGTCCGATCTCGTCCGTCCATGCCTTCTCCTGGTTGGTAGAAGGCAACGTAGGTGGTGTGGTGAACGAGAGTTGCACTCCCAAATCTTTGGGAGGTCTCCATGAGCAGGCGGCCATCGAACCCGCTTGTCCAGGCGCCACTATCCGTCTGGGAGATCCGATGCTCGGTGCGCCGGTGGCATTACGCGCTTCCTCGCTGGTCAACAGCGTGCACGGGTCCAAGCCCTCGAACGCGGCTGGAATAGCAGACACAGGCTCGCCTTCGACAGTGGCGGTCGGAGTCGATACCTGTGGACCACCGTCGGATTCGTCAGAGCTACAGCCAGCAGACAGACCCGCAACCGACACCACTATGGCTAGTCCGTAGACAGCGGACGCGGTACGGGTCACTGGATTTCCCCTATCAGGAACGGACTGAAAATTTCTCACCAGCCTAGTCGGTTGGGGCAGCGTACAACTCGCTGTCAACGCGACCTTGCCGTGGCTCCCACACACTAGCGACGCCGAGCGTGTTCGGTCAACGCGATCATCAAGTCGCGACACTGGCCGCAGGTTCTCTGTTCCTGTGGAACGTCCTCGATTGCGTCCCCCACGCTGGCGATCCCTCTGGAGCCCGCGCGAAAACCTTGTTGATGTGCACGGCGCGCCACACAGTTCAGTAGCCCACTGACCGGCGCAGCCGGTCAACCGGTGGGCAATCACTGCGATGGCAACGTTAGGCCATCGCGCGACGCCGAAAACGCTACTCCCGCTCGCCAAACACGGCTATAACAATGATACTCACGCGAGAATCTGATGCCGCGAGTCCGCCGGCGGCCGTGGCGACGACCGAGGTTCGGGACTTGACGCCGTGTTTGGCGTATACGTGGAGATGGTCCGACTGTACGGTAGTGGGCGGTCCCAAATCCGTGACGGTCTTTCTCGTCGAAGACATCCGATGATCCGGGGAACGCGCCCAGCAACCCGGTCGGCTGCCGTTGGCTCGGCCCGGCTGGGTTTCGCAACATCGGCCCGATCATCGGTCTTCCGGCCAGCGCACGAAACCCACACGGCCGGGCCAAGACCCGACCACCGGATCCAGAAACGGTGTCAGGGCGCGGCGCCACGCCCGGGAAACACCCCCAACACGGCAATCACGGCTACCGAGGCGACCGAGCAAGCACCCTAAATACCAAAGCTGAGTGTCGGTTACTTACGCCGCACGAACACTCATTTCCACGCGCATTCCGGCCGCGGCAACCATATTCACCAGCGCGTCCAAGCTGAACAGGCTGATCTTTCCCCGCATCAGATCCGACACCCGAGGCTGTGTCACGCCGAGCCGCTCGGCAGCCGACACCTGCGTCCAGCCGGAACTCTCGATGTGCTCGGTCAGCGCGATCATCAGCCGCGACCGCAACCGCATATTCTCTGCTTCCTGTGGGGTGTCCTCGATCGCATCCCACACGCTGTCGAACGTCTCGTCCGCCATCAGCGCTCTCCCTTCCCATTGCAACACCGGACGAGCACGAACCCCTGGTTTCGCCCTATCACCAGCACCCCTGTCACTGCCATGACAACGTTAGACCATCACATGGCGCCGAAAACCGCCCCTCAGCTCCCTAAACACTGCTATCGCAGTGATAGACGACCCAGAGTTCAATGCGGCGCAGGTTCGGCCCTCCGGGAACGTGCGGCACCGGCCCTCGCGGATCGCTTTGCCATCTACACCGGACGCTTCCCGGTCAGATCGCACCCTGGGTGCGGGCCGTCGCGACGGCGGAGGTTCGGGATTTCACGCCCAGTTTGGCGTAGATGTGGACGAGGTGGGACTTGACTGTTGTCTCGCTGAGGAACAGTTGTTTGGCGATGTCGCGGTTGGATAGGCCTGCGGCGACCAGGCGGAGGACTTCTACTTCGCGGGGGCTCAGGGTGGTGTCGGCTCGGCGGACTCGGGTCATCAGGCGGGAGGCGACAGTTGGGGAGAGGACGCTTTCGCCTGCGGCGGCGGCGCGGACGGCGGCGAGGAGTTCGGTGGGTGGGGTGTCCTTGAGGAGGTAGCCGACGGCGCCCGCTTCGATGGCGCCGAGGATGTCGGCGTCGGTGTCGTAGTTGGTGACGACGAGGACGTTCGGTGGGGTGGGGAGGGCGCGTAGGCCCGCGGTGGCGGAGGCGCCGGAGCGGCCGTCGCCGAAGCGCAGGTCCATCAGGACCAGGTCGACGGGGGTGGCGGCGCAAAAGGCTACTGCCGCATCGGCATCCGCTACGTCGCCGACCACTGTGATGTCGTCGGCCGCGTCGAGGAGCGCACGGAGGCCGGCGCGGACGATGGCGTGGTCGTCGGCGAGAAGTAGGCGGATCATGAGGCTGTTCCTTGCGGGAAAGCTGTGCCGAGTGGGAAGGACACTGTCACGGCTGTGTGGCCGGGTTCGGATTCGACGGTCATCACGCCACCCTGTTGTTCGACGCGGCTGCGCATGGCGGCAAGCCCGAACGCGCCGGAACGTGGGTGGCGCAATACATCTGGGTCGATGCCGATGCCGTCGTCGACGATATCGAGGTGCGCGTCGGTGTCGTCGTAGGTGAGGGTGACTCGCATGCGCGCGGCCCGCGCGTGCTGAACCACATTGGCCACCGCGCTCTGCGCGATCCGCACCAGCGCCGCCTCGACCGGCATCGGCAGCCGCTCCGGTTCACCCTCGACGAGCAGCTGCGTGGTCAGTGCCGGCGACTGCGCGCGAAGGCAAATACGTTCCAGCGCTTCGGCGAGCGACTGCCCGTCCAGCGCGGCGGGCGACAACTCGTCTATGAGCCTTCGGGTTTCGGCCAGATCCTCGGCGGCGGTCTCGCGAGCGAGCCGAATACGGTCCAGCGCAGGGTGATCCGGTGCCGCCTGCTCGGCGGCATGCAGGAGTAACTGGATACTGCTCAATCCCTGGGCGACGGTGTCGTGGATTTCCTTGGCCAGGCGTTCACGCTCGGCGAGCTTGCCCGCTGTGCGTTCCTGTTCCGCGAGAGTCGCTCTGGTGCCGATCAATTCGTCGATCAGCCGCTCCCGTTCGACCGCCTCGCGACGCAGCGCCTGATATCCGAGCCCGATCCCGATCGCTACCAACGCACCGAGCACCGGCCCGACCACCGCACCGGCCGACCAGCCGCGATGCGCCGCGAAACCCAGCACCCCGACCCCGGTCGCGAGCACCACCGCGATCAGATTCCACGGTCGAGGCAGCAGATGCAGATAGACGAAGAACAATCCGAACGCGAGATAGACGGCATCGGGCGTGAGCGCGAGCAAGGTCAGCCACAGCACGGTGAGCGCAGCCATCCAGACCCACATCGCACCCGACCATCGAGGGGCACTGGGCTCGGCACGATCAACCGACGCCGCTCCGATACCGCGAGCCACTGCACGATCACCCGGCACGACTGAAGCGCCACCAGCGGCCGCGTCATCACCCGGCTTCGCCGACACACCACCGGCAACCGGGCCATCGCCCCGCCCTGCTCCGGCACCACCGGATTCCGCGCGCTCAGCCCGGCGGCGAGGAAGCTCGGCCCCGGCGAAGTAGACGAGCAACCACACCACCGTCAGCGCGACCACCGTGACACCGTGGCCGCCACCGTCTGGCAGTAACGCACGCACCGCGACCACTGCCGCCAGTGCCGTCACCAGCACATGCAGGCCTAGCCGCAGCGTGGTGACCACCGGGGTCAAAGGGGACGAGTGCACGCCGACCAGCTTATGTGCGGCAACCAGCCGGGCATCCATCGAAAGGTGTAAACGCCGACAGACCTTGGATGGACGGCGTTTCGTGCGCCGGTGCGATGGCGTCGACGGCCGGTGCGGACAGAGTGGAGTCATGTTCGTCGCACTCCGAGATCTGCGGGCCGCTCGCGGCCGCTTCCTGCTCATCACCACCGTCGTACTACTGGTCGCGGTGCTGGTGAGTTTCCTCAGCGGTCTCACCGCCGGGCTGGCGCACCAGAACATCTCCGCGGTCCAGAGTATCGACGCCGACCAGGTGGTTTTCGCCGAGACCGGTGCCGATCCGTCCTTCGATTCCTCGGTGCTCACCGAGCAGCAGGTCGCGCAGTGGCAGTCGGCGGGCGAGATCGATGCCACGCCGATCGGCATCTCGCGGACTCGGGCCGAGCACGCGGGTGCGAGCCCGACGCAGGTCGCGTTGTTCGGCGGCGACCCGTCGGCGTTCAGCAATCGCCCTGCTACCGCGCCCGGCGCGGTGGTGCTGAGTGCGGCGGCGGCGCGTGAACTGTCCGCGGGCACCGGCGACATCGTGTTGCTGGCGGGACATGAGTTCACCGTCGCCGACGTCGCCGGTGACGAGTGGTACAGCCACACGCCCGTGATCTGGACGAGCATGCAGGACTGGCAAGCCGCCAGCCCTCGCGCGGGAGCCGCGACAGTGCTCGCGGTCACCGGCAGCGCCGACAACGGCAGTCTCGACGCCGAGGCGGGAACGCGACAGCTACCGGCGAAGGACGCCGTGCAGGCGATCGGTTCCTACCAGGCCGAGAACAGCTCACTCACCCTGATGACCTTGTTGCTGTTCGCCATCTCCGCCCTGGTGATCGGCGCCTTCTTCACCGTCTGGACCGTGCAGCGCCAACCCGACATCGCCACCTTGAAGGCCCTCGGCGCGACCACCGGATCACTGGTCCGCGATGCGCTCGCCCAGGCCGCGATCGTCCTGATCGCAGGCGTCGCCGCAGGTCTGTCGATCACGGCCGTGACCTCGCTGTTCCTCGGCGAGGCAATGCCTTTCGTGCTCAGCCTCTCGACCACGCTGGTGCCCGCACTGGCTCTGATCGTGCTCGGCCTTGCCGGCGCCGCTGTCGCCCTGCGCTTCCTGTTCACCACCGACCCGCTGACCGCGCTCGGCGCGACTCGCTGAAGGACTTCCCCATGGCCCTCACCCTCACCGATGTGACCCTCACCTACCCCGACGGCGCGGGCCGTCTCACCGCCCTCGACCAGGTGAATCTACACGTCCCCGGCGGCACTATCGCCGCCGTTACCGGCCCGTCCGGCTCTGGCAAATCGAGTCTGCTCGCCGTCGCCGCGACCCTGATCCGACCCGATTCGGGCACGGTCGTGCTCGAAACCGATTCGGGCACCACAGATCTCGCCACCCTGAGCCGACGGGCGGCCGCGACTGCTCGCCGGACCTCGATGGGCATCGTCTTCCAACAGGCGAATCTCATCCCCTCCCTCACCGCCATCGAGCAACTGGAAGTCACCGCCCACCTCGGCGGCCCGAAACGGGCATCACGGAGCGAAACCAGCACTCGCGCACAGGAACTCATCGCAGCTGTGGGCCTGACCGAACACGCCCACAAACGGCCGGCCCAACTCTCCGGTGGCCAGCGCCAACGCGTCAACATCGCCCGAGCCCTGATGAACAACCCAGCCCTACTCGTCGTCGACGAACCGACCAGCGCCCTCGACTCCGAACGCGGCGCCGCCATCATCGACCTCATCACCACCATCGCCCGCACCCACCAGGCGGCCACCATCCTCGTCACCCACGCCCCCACCCACCTCCACCGCATGGACGCCGTCTACCGCATGACCGACGGCCACCTCACCAGCATCGGCGTCCCCACGCCTGCCTGACGTCCCACCCCGGTGAGTCGAATTGTCTCGGGCAACGTCGACCGCCGGGCGACGAGACCAGCGCCTGTTCGGCTCGGGATGCCGGGCAGACTGGACAGATGAGCGATCTGAGGCATCTCATCGTGGTGGATGCGGCCAATGTGATCGGCTCGCGCGCCAACGGATGGTGGAAGGACCGGGCGGGCGCTGCTCGCAGACTCCTCTCCGACGTGGCGAATCTGACCACCCACCTGCCCGAATCCACCGAGATCACCGTCGTCCTCGAAGGCGCGGCCAAAGCTGCCGTCGACGGCGCCGAACCTTCCGTACCGCGCATGCAGGTGGCCCTCGCCGAACGATCGGGTGACGACAAGATCGTCGATGTGGTCGCCGAGACCGACCGCGAACAAATCACCGTCGTCACCGCCGACCGCGAACTCCGCGCCCGCGTCGAAGCCCACGGCGCCGAAACTGTCGGGCCGGGCTGGCTCTGGCGCCAGCTCGACTAGGAACTGCCCGCCAACAGGGCGGCCAAGGCCATCTGTCTCAACACGGGCCGCGCCCTCGAAGCGCTCGCCGCCGACGCGCTGTGGGGGGTGGAGTTGATCAGGCCGAAGGCGCCGTGCGCCTGGATGCGAGCGGCCTCCTCGGGGAGGGCGGGGTTCAGTTCGCGAAGGACGCCTACCCAGATTTCGACGTATTGACGCTGGGTGCGGCGCAGGATGCGGCGGTCGTTGGCGGGGACGTTGTCGAGGTCGCGGTCCTGGATGCGGATGAGTTCGGGGTTGCCGAAGGCGAAGTCGAGGTGGAAGTCGACCAGGGCGGGCAGTGCCCTCGCGGCCGACGGCGATTCGTCGACGACGGCGCGACCGCCCGAGAGCAGGCGCTCGCTGATGCCGACCAGGAGTTCGACCAGCAGCGCCTCTTTGTTCGCGAAGTGGCGGTAGACGGCGGGGCCGCTGATGCCGACCGCCGCGCCGAGGTCGTCGAGACGCACGCCGAAGAAGCCGCGGTCGGCGATCAGGCGGGCGCCAGCGGCCAGCAATTGCTCGCGACGCTGGGCTTTGAGCTGCTCGCGGCGGGTCACCTGAACATGCTCGGTAGTCGACATCTGGGGCCCCTCTGGACAACTTGGTTAGTCAAGATTAACCTGAATTTCAGTTATTGGCGATTAACCGAGTGAGAGAATGGCGCGATGACGGTTACGCACGAGACCGAAGACGGCACCCTGGCCGCGACGAGCAACCGGGACGCACACGGTGCCCTGGTGGCTGATCTGCGGCAGCGGCTGGCCACGGCCGCCCTCGGTGGTCCGCAGAAGTCCCGCGAACGGCATGTCGCCAGGGGCAAGCTGCTCCCCCGCGAGCGGGTCGAGCAGTTGCTCGACCCGGGCAGCCCGTTCCTCGAGCTGGCGCCGCTGGCGGGCAACGGCATGTACGACGACGAGTGCCCCGGCGCGGGCATGATCGCGGGCATCGGCCGCATCTCGGGCCGCGAGTGCCTGGTCCTGGCCAACGACGCGACGGTCAAGGGCGGCACGTACTACCCGATCTCGGTGAAGAAGCACCTGCGCGCGCAAGAAGTGGCCGCGCAGAACAACCTGCCGTGCGTGTATCTGGTGGACTCCGGCGGCGCCTTCCTGCCGCGTCAGGACGAGGTGTTCCCCGACCGCGAGCACTTCGGCCGCATCTTCTACAACCAGGCGAACATGAGCGCCAAGGGCATCGCCCAGATCGCGGCGGTGATGGGTTCGTGCACCGCGGGCGGCGCGTATGTGCCCGCCATGGCCGACGAGGCCGTCATCGTGCGCGATCAGGGCACCATCTTCCTCGGCGGCCCGCCGCTGGTGAAGGCCGCAACCGGCGAGGTCGTCACCGCCGAGGAGCTCGGCGGCGGCCTGCTGCATTCGCGGACCTCCGGCGTCACCGACCACCTGGCCGACGACGATCGCGACGCGCTGCGCATCGTCCGCAAGATCGTCGGGACGCTCGGCCCGAAGCCCGAGGCCCCGTGGGAGGTGCTGGCGAGCACCCCGCCCGCCAAAGACGAGGACGAGCTCTACGACGTGGTTCCGGTGGACCCGCGCACGCCGTATGACGTGCGCGAGGTGATCGACCGGATCGTCGACGGCGAGGCCGGATTCCACGAGTTCAAGGCCGAATACGGCAAGACCCTGGTCACCGGGTTCGCCCGCGTCCACGGCCATCCGGTCGGCATCGTCGCCAACAATGGCGTGCTGTTCGCCGAGTCCGCCATGAAGGGCGCGCATTTCATCGAACTGTGCGACAAGCGCAAGATCCCGCTGCTGTTCCTGCAGAACATCACCGGCTTCATGGTCGGGCGCGACTACGAGGCGGGCGGCATCGCCAAGCACGGCGCGAAGATGGTCACCGCGGTGGCGTGCGCGCGGGTGCCGAAGCTCACCGTGGTGATCGGCGGCTCCTACGGCGCGGGCAACTATTCCATGTGCGGGCGCGCGTATTCGCCGCGCTTCCTGTGGATGTGGCCGAACGCGCGCATCTCGGTGATGGGTGGCGAGCAGGCCGCCTCGGTGCTGTCGACGGTGCGTGGCGAACAGCTCGACAGCGCGGGCAAGCCGTGGTCGGAGGCGGATCAGGAGGCCTTCAAGGCGCCGATCCGGGACCAGTACGAGACCCAGGGCAACCCCTACTATTCGACGGCGCGGATCTGGGACGACGGCGTCATCGCGCCGACCGACACCAGAACCGCGCTCGGCCTTGCCCTTTCGGTGTGCGCGCAAGCGCCGCTCGAACCCGTTTCCTACGGCGTCTTCCGGATGTGAGAGACATGCTGAACAAGAACCACCCCGTCGAATTCGACACCGTCCTGGTCGCCAACCGCGGCGAGATCGCGGTGCGTGTGATCAAGACCCTGCGCGCCATGGGTATTCGCTCGGTCGCGGTGTACAGCGACGCCGACGCCGGCGCACGCCATGTGCGTGAGGCCGATATCGCGGTGCGGCTCGGGCCCGCGCCCGCGCGCGAGAGCTACCTGTCGATCGAGAAGGTCGTCGACGCCGCTGTTCGTTCCGGCGCACAGGCGGTGCATCCGGGTTATGGCTTCCTGTCGGAGAATTCGGCCTTCGCGGCGGCACTCGCCGATGCGGGCATCGTGTTCCTCGGGCCGCCGGCGAAGGCCATCGAGGTGATGGGCGACAAGATCACCGCGAAGAAGACGGTGACGGCGTTCGGGGTTCCGGTGGTGCCCGGCATCGCCGAACCGGGCCTGACCGATGACCAATTGATCGCCGCCGCAGCAGAAGTCGGCTACCCGGTACTCGTGAAGCCCTCCGCCGGTGGTGGCGGCAAGGGCATGCGCCGGGTCGCCGACCCCGCCGATCTGCCTGCCGCGCTGGTGAGCGCCCGGCGCGAAGCCGGTGCGTCGTTCGGCGACGACACGCTGTTTCTGGAACGGTTCGTCAACCGGCCCCGCCACATCGAGGTGCAGATCCTGGCCGACAAATTCGGCAATGTGGTGCATCTCGGCGAGCGCGAATGCAGCTTGCAGCGCAGGCACCAGAAGGTGATCGAGGAGGCTCCCTCACCGCTGCTCGACCCGCAGACTCGGGCCCGGATCGGCACCGCCGCCTGTAATACCGCCCGCAGCGTGGACTACGTCGGCGCGGGCACCGTGGAGTTCATCGTCTCGGCCGACCAGCCGGACGAATTCTTCTTCATGGAGATGAACACCCGTCTGCAGGTGGAGCATCCGGTGACCGAGATGGTCACCGGTGTCGACCTGGTGGAATGCCAGGTGCGTGTTGCCGCTGGTCAGAAACTGGCACGCACCCAGGACGAGATCCACCTCGTCGGGCACGCCATCGAGGCGCGCGTCTACGCGGAAGACCCGAGCCGCGGGTTCCTGCCGACCGGCGGCACGGTGCTCGCCCTGGCAGAGCCGGAAGGCGCAGGGGTGCGCGTGGATTCGGGGATCTCGGTGGGCACCGTGGTCGGTAGCGACTACGACCCGATGCTGTCGAAGGTGATCGCGCGGGGCACTACCCGTGCCGAGGCACTCGCCGCGCTGGATCGCGCACTGGAACAGACGGTGCTGCTCGGCGTGACGAGCAATATCGAATTCCTGCGGTTCCTGCTCGCCGACGACGACGTGCAGGCGGGCCGCCTCGACACCGCACTGCTGGATCGGCGCGTCACCGACTTCGTGTCCGCCGAGGTCACCGACGCCGAATTCATGGCCGCCGCAACACATCACTGGTTGCGACGCTGGCCTGCCACCGGTGGCGACCCATGGTCGACCCCCTCCGGATGGCGCCTCGGCGCACCGGCCGCGACCCCGATCAGGCTGTCCGCGGGCGACCAGGTGCGCCACGTTTTCATCACTGGCACACCGGATTCGGCGACGGTGTGGCTCGACGAGCCTGCCGCCGATGTTTCGGCATCGAGTGAGCTCGAGCCACACACGCTCACCGCCACCATCACGGCCGACGGTCTCGCATCGACGCTCGACGGACTGCGCCGCACCTACCGCATCGCCGAGGCCGACGGTCAGCTGTGGGTGAGCCACGGCGGCGCCCTCGCCGTGCTGCGCGAGGTCGCCGAGGCGAGCGTGCGTGGCGATGTCGCCCACGTCGGTGACGCCGAGATCCGCAGCCCCATGCCCGGTTCGGTGATCGCGACCCCGGTCGCGAACGGCACGACCGTTGCCGTCGGCGATCCGGTGATCGTCATCGAGGCCATGAAGATGGAGCACGCGCTCACCGCGCCGGTGGCAGGCACGGTGGAGGTGCTCGTCGTCCCGGGCGCCCAGGTGAAGCTGGACCAGGTGCTGGCCCGCGTCGTCGCCCACCCCGCAGAACCCACCGCAGCAGAAGCTGACCCCGCCATCGCCGCTACCGCCGCGGCAAAACCCGAGCGCGAAGGAACCCTCGCATGACCGACTACCTGTCCACCGGTTCGCTGCCCGACGAGTATCGCCAGCTAGCGCTGACCGTCCGCGACTTCGCACAACAGGTCGTTGCCCCGGTATCGGCGAAACACGATGCCGAACACAGCTTTCCGTACGAAGTCGTGGCAGGCATGGGCGAGATGGGACTGTTCGGCCTGCCGTTCCCCGAGGAGTTCGGCGGCATGGGCGGCGACTACTTCGCCCTGTGCCTGGCGCTCGAGGAACTCGGCAAGGTCGACCAGAGCGTGGCGATCACCCTCGAGGCGGGTGTGTCGCTCGGCGCCATGCCGATCTACCGCTTCGGCAACGACAAGCAGCGCGACGAATGGCTGCCCCAGCTCACCAGCGGACAGACACTGGCGGGCTTCGGGCTCACCGAGCCCGACGCGGGCAGCGACGCGGGCGGTACCAGGACCACCGCCGTGCAGGACGGCGAGAGCTGGGTGATCAACGGCAGCAAACAGTTCATCACCAACTCCGGCACCGACATCACCCGGCTGGTCACCGTCACCGCGGTCACCGGGCAGACCGGTGGCAAGAAGGAGATCTCCACCATCCTGGTGCCGACCTCCACGCCGGGTTTCGTGGCCGAGCCCGCCTATAACAAGGTCGGATGGAACGCCTCCGACACCCATCCGTTGAGCTTCACCGATGTGCGGGTACCGCAGGAGAACCTGCTCGGCGAGCGCGGTCGCGGCTACGCCAACTTCCTGCGCATCCTCGACGAAGGCCGCATCGCCATCGCCGCGCTGGCGGTCGGCGCCGCTCAGGGCTGTGTCGACGAGAGCGTGCGGTACGCGGGCGAACGCCAGGCATTCGGGCAGGCCATCGGCCGTAATCAGGCCATCGCCTTCAAGATCGCCCGGATGGAGGCGCGGGCCCACGTCGCGCGCACCGCCTACTACGACGCCGCCGCGTTGATGCTGGCGGGCAAGCCGTTCAAGAAGGCCGCGTCGATCGCGAAGATGGTCGCCAGCGAGGCCGCGATGGACAATGCCCGTGACGCCACCCAGATCTTCGGCGGCAACGGCTTCATGAACGAATACCCGGTGTCCAGGCACTACCGTGACAGCAAGATCCTGGAAATCGGCGAGGGCACCACGGAGGTACAGCTGATGCTGATCGCAAGGGAGCTCGGTCTGTGAGCGATACCCGCCGGATCGTGCAGCGTGGGCTGTGGTTCGAGGAGTTCGAGATCGGCACGATCTACGAGCACCGGCCCGGCCGCACCATCACCGAGGCCGACAATGTCCTGTTCACCACGCTGACCATGAACACCCAGGCCCTGCACCTGGACGCGGCGTTCGCCGACGCGCAGCCGCCGTTCAACCAGCGCCTGGTGAACTCGATGTTCACGCTGTCGACGCTGGTCGGGCTTTCGGTCGCCCAGCTCACCCAGGGGACGCTGGTGGCCAACCTCGGCTTCTCCGAGATGACCGTGCCCGCGCCGTTGTTCCACGGTGACACCATGTACGCGGAAACCCTGGTCACCGACAAGCGGGAATCCAAGAGCCGTCCGGGTGAGGGCATCGTCAGCTTGGCCCACACCGCACGGAACCAGCATGGAGTGGTGGTGGCGACCGCCGTTCGTCAGACGCTCGTCCGAAAGGCACCCGCCGCGTGAGCGACCGGCGCCCCACCCAAGCTGCGGGCGGCGTGGGCGGCCACGTCCGGCAGCACGGGGACGAGGCCACCAGCGCAACCCGCCGAATGGAGTCAGCATGAATACCTGGCAGCCGAGTGGTCCCGCGTGGCTGTTCTGCCCGGCGGATCGCCCCGAGCGTTTCGCCAAGGCCGCCGCGGTGGCCGATGTAGTGATTCTCGATCTCGAGGACGGGGTGGCGGCGGCCGATAAGGCGGCGGCCCGGCAGGCATTGATCGACACACCGCTCGACCCGCAGCACACCGTAATTCGGGTCAACGCGGCAGATACCGCCGACTACCCGGCCGACCTCGCGACGCTGGCGCGGACTTCCTATCGCCGGGTCATGCTGCCCAAATGCGAGTCGGCCGAACAGGTTCGGAGCCTCGCCGGCTATGAGGTGATCGTGCTGGTCGAATCGCCGCTCGGCGCGGTGCGGGTCACCGATTCGGTGCAGGCCGACAATGCCATCGGCGTGATGTGGGGTGCCGAGGATCTGGTCGCCGGGCTCGGCGGTAACTCGAGCAGGCATGCCGACGGCGGCTACCGTGAGGTCGCCCGCCATGTGCGCTCGTCGAGCTTGCTGGCGGCCAAGGCATTCGGGCGCTTCGCCCTGGACTCGGTGTACTTGGACATCAAGGATCTCGATGGCCTCGCCGCGGAGACCAGCGATGCGGTCGCCGTCGGCTTCGACGTCAAGGTCGCCATCCACCCGAGCCAGGTCGCGGTGATCCGCGCCGGCTACGCGCCCGACCCCGCCGAGCTCGACTGGGCGCACCGGGTGCTGGCGGAGGTGCCCAACCATCGCGGCGTCTTCGCGTTCGAGGGCCGGATGGTCGACGCTCCGGTGCTCCGGCACGCCGAACAGATCGTCCGGCGCGCGGGCGTGCCCGGCTGAACATCGGGTAATCATCTCCCGATATCCGAAGTAGTCCAGTTCGAGGAGGACATCGAAGTGCAACCGCAATGGGTGCCGACCGCACACGACATCGCGTCGGCCCGAATCACCGACTTCGCTGCCTTCGTCACCGCACGAACAGGCGATGTATACCCCGACTACCAGGCACTGTGGCAATGGTCGGTGGATGACATCGCCGGCTTCTGGCAGGCCGTGTGGGACTACTTCGAACTCGGTGAGACCGCCGGTGAGGTACTCGGCTCGCGCGAGATGCCGGGCGCGCAGTGGTTTGCCGGTACCCGGCTGAACTATGTCGACCAGATCATCCGGATGGCTCAGTTCGGACGCCCGGCGGTCATCGCACTGCACGAGGACGCCGAGCCCCAGGAGGTTTCCTGGGGCGAATTGATCGAGCAGGTCACGGTTTTCGCGCGCACCTTGCGTGAGCAGGGTGTCGAAGCGGGCGACCGGGTGATCGGCTACCTGCCCAATATCCCGGAGGCGATCGTCGCGTTCCTCGCCACCGCCAGTATCGGTGCGGTGTGGAGTGCCTGCGGTCAGGACTATTCCGCCAAGGCCGCGCTGGACCGGCTCGGCCAGCTCGACCCGACGGTGCTGGTCACCGCCGACGGCTACCGATTCGGCGGCAAGGAACACGACAAGCGAGCCGACATCGCGGCATTGCGGGATGGGCTGCCCGGCTTGCGCGCCACCGTCGTTGTCTCGCAGCTCGGACTCGACGTGGCCGACGCGCTGCCGTGGACGGACGCGGTCGCCGATGCCGGACTCGGCGTGATCGAAACCGCCCCTGTCGATTTCGATCACCCGTTGTGGATCGTGTTCTCCTCCGGCACTACCGGACTGCCCAAGGGCATCGTCCACGGCCACGGCGGTGTGCTGCTCGAGCATTTGAAAGCCGTAGCGCTGCAATCGAACATGGGCCCCGACGATACGTTCTTCTGGTACACCAGCCCGAGCTGGATGATGTGGAACTTCCAGGTGGCGGGGCTGCTGACCGGCGCCACCATCGTCACCTACGACGGCAGCCCGACCGCGGGCGGACCGGATGCCCTGTGGCGCATCGCCGCTCAGGTAGGTGCCAGCGTTTTCGGGACCAGCCCCGGCTACGTTCTCGGCTGCATCAAAGCCGGTTCCGTGCCACGCGCCGATCACGACCTGTCAGCCCTGCGCTCGGTCGGCATCACCGGTTCGTCGCTGCCGGTGTCGAGCGCACAGTGGTTGAACGAGAATGCGGGCGAGCATGTTCAGGTGAATTCGATCAGCGGCGGTACCGACGTGGTGTCGGCGTTCGTCGGTGGCGTACCGACCGTGCCGGTATGGCCGGGTGAGCTGTCGGCGCCGTATCTCGGCGTCGCCCTAGCCGCCTTCGACGAGCAGGGCGAGCCCGTGCGTGGCGAGGTCGGTGAGCTGGTGGTCACCGCACCCATGCCGTCGATGCCGGTCAGCTTCTGGCGCGATGACGACGGAAAGCGCTACCACGCGGCCTATTTCGACACCTACCCCGGCGTGTGGCGCCACGGCGACTGGATCACCCGGACCGAACACGGCAGCATCGTCGTGCACGGCCGCTCCGATTCCACCCTCAACCGCCACGGCATCCGCATGGGCAGCGCCGACATCTACCAGGTCGTCGAACAGTTTCCCGAGATCGCCGAGGCGCTGGTGATCGGCGCCGAACAACCCGACGGCGGCTACTGGATGCCACTGTTCGTCGTGCTCGCCCCCGGCGCGGAACTCACCGAAGACCTGAAAACCCGCCTCGCCACGGCGATCCGCACCGAGGTCTCCCCCCGCCACGTCCCCGACGAGATCCGCGTAGCCCCCGGCATCCCCCACACCCGCACCGGCAAGAAGCTGGAAGTCCCCATCAAGAAGCTCTTCCAGGGCGCCGACCCCGCCCGGGTGGTCGAACGCAGCGCCGTCGACGACCCCGCACTGCTCGACTGGTATGCCCAGATCACCCCGCCCGACAAGGGATAATACACTTCCGGCATGAATGTCGGCGAGACTCGTGGGGCGCGTGGGGTAGCTGGGACTGAAATCCGGCGTAGGCCGAAGAATCGTCGGGCGCAGATCGCGGCGTCGTCGGCGGTGGCGTTCGGGGCGGCCGGGTATCACGGCGTGAGCATGGAGGACATCGCGTCCGGGCTGGGAATCAGCTCGGCCGCGCTGTATCGGCACTACCCCAGCAAGTACGCGTTATTCCGGGAGGAGTTACTTCGAGTCGGGCAGTCGTTCACCGCGTCGATCGTGGTGTCGGCCGAAGACGCGCTGCCCGCGGCACAACGGTTGCGGCACATGCTGACCGGGCTGATCGGCGCGACCGTGGAGAATCGCGCGACGGTGCGGCTGGTGCGCTGGGAGGGCCGCTACCTCGAACCGGCGGATCGGGTGGTGCTCGACGAGCAGCAGAGTTCGGTGCTGGTCGCACTCGACGAGCAGTTGGCCATCTTGCGCCCCGAATTGACCACGGCTGAGCTGCGAATGGTCTCCACAGCGATTCTCGGGGTGGTCACCAGCATCGCCGATCACCACGCCGCACTGCCCGTTCGCACGCTGAACAAGTTGCTCGGTTCGTCGTGTATGGCGCTGACCGACACCGAATTGCCTCCTGCCGCGACTGTTTCGGAGCAGGGCGCCCGTGCCGAGATCCCAGAATCGTTCAAACATGAACTACTGCTGCGCAAAGCGGTGGAGCTGTTCCACAAACGCGGCTATCCGAATGTGAGCGTGGAGGACATCGCCTCGGCTGCGGGGTTGTCGGCGGCGTCGGCGGTGTACCGGTTCTATCGCGGCAAGAGCGATATCCTCGCCGCCGCGTTCCGGCGGGCGGCGGATCGGGTGTCCGGGGCGATCGGACCCGCGGTCGCGAGCACGCCCGACAGTGCCGCGGCGCTGGGGGTGCTGGTCGAGCAGTTCGTCGCCGACACGTTCGACGAGCGGGCGCTGGCCGTCGTCTACTACGCCGAGTTCGGGCATGTGGCCGCCGAGGAACGCGCCGTGCTGCGCAATATCCAGCGGTTGAGCGTGCAGGAATGGGCGCGGCTGGTGCGCGATATGCGGCCGGAGCTCTCCGCGGCCGAGGCCCGGTTCCTGGTGCACGCGGCGTTCGCGATGGTCATCGACCTCGGCCAGCGGTTCGGCGACAACCCGATCGCGAGCCGGGCCAGGGTGGGATTCCTGATGCGCCGGGTGCTGCTCGGCTGATCACTTCACCCGTTGTGGATGAGGCGGGCCGCTCTCGGCGCGGCCTACGCTCGGCGGTCAGGCCATCGAACGGAGCGTGCATGGATCCTCGCGCGAGTGCGCTGACCAGGCGTTCATTGCTCGGTCTCGGGGCCGCGGTCGCGGTGGGGGCGGTGTTGCCCGGGTGCGGTGACGAACCGACGTTCGGGCCGATACACACCACCACCGGGCCCCCGGACGTGCTGGCCTTGGCGACTGACGCCTACATCTTCGGCTATCCGATGATCATGCTGGACATAATGCGCGCGGCCAGCGCGCCGACCAACACCCTCGACCACAGCGTCCTGCCCGATCCGACTGACCGTGGAGTGGCGCGGCTCAGCCACGACATGGTGTATTCGCAAGCCTGGCTCGACCTCGACGACGACCCGCTGGTGCTGCAGATTCCGGGGATGGAACCCGACCGGTTCTGGCTGTTCCAGCTGGTCGACGCGTGGGCCGATACCGTGCACGACCTCACCAGCAAAGATCCACGAACTACCGTGGACGCCGGTGGTCCGCCGTACACCTACGTCATCACCGGACCCAAGTGGACGGGTCAGCTGCCCGCGCAGATGACCCGCCTCCACATGCCGTCCGCCCTGAGCTCGATCGTCGCGCGAATCCAGATCAACGGCGCCGCGGACGCACCGAATGTCAACCGTTGGCAGCACGAACTGAAGCTCATCCCCTTGAGCGCCTGGAACCGCGGTGAGTACGACAGCACGATCAGCCGGGTCCACGCGATCGACCGTGGACCGGAACCGCCGGTGAAACGGATCGCCGCCATGGACGGCCGCACCTACTTGAATCGCCTGTGCCGACTGATGCTCAGCGGTCCGCCCGCCGCCGCCGACGCGCCGCTGATGGACCAACTGGCCGCGATCGGCATACAGCCCGGTGGGGTGGTCGACGACCAACCCACCGACGTTCTCGACGAAGCGGTCCGCCAGGCCCAGCGCCGCATCGCCGACTGGACCGACCCGACCGCCCGCCACCCCAACGGCTGGGAGATCCCCATCGACCTGGGCACCTTCGGCACCGACTACCTCCGCCGCGCGGCCACCACCAAGCGCTCCCCCTCCCTCGCCCCCATTCGCGACGTCATCTACGCGAACCGCGACGCCCCCACCACCGACGACGGAGGCAACCCCCTCCGCTACCGAATCCGCTTCGAACCAGGCCAATGGCCCCCCGTCAAAGCCTTCGCCTCGCTCACCGCCTACGACACCCAAGGCTTCCTGGTCCCCAACCCCGACGAGATCTACTCGGTAGGCCACTTCCCCGCAGTGGTCCCCGCCCCAGACGGCTCCGTGGAACTAGCCATCCAACAGCAAGACCCACGCCCATCGACCCCCGCAGGCAACTGGCTCCCGATCCCTTCGACCGGCGATTTCTCCCTCACAATGCGCCTCTACGCGCCACGCGGGGACGCCCTCGACGGGAAATGGGAGCCGCCACCGATGACCAGACTCGACTGAGCGGTGTCAGGCTGTTCGACCTGGTAATCACCGGGTATGGGAGTCAGGGTTTGTTGGACATGGCCGCGATGAGGGAGTTGGGGCGCATGTCGAGCCAGTGGGATTCGACGTAGTGCAGGCAGGAGGTTCGGGGGGCGGCGCCGAAGGCTACTGTCCAGCCGCCGGGGACGGCGGCGAAGGTGGGCCAGAGGGAGTGTTCGCCTTCGGTGTTGACCAGGACGTAGAACTGGGCGTTGTCGTCGTCGAACGGGTTGGTCATGGGGTGGCCTTTCTGATGAGAGTGCCGAGGTGGGTGAATGCTGCTGGGGTGCCTTCGATTTCGTGGAGGGCCAGCTCGCTGGTGCGGAACAGGCGGTCGCCGTGGGTGCGGCGGGCTGGCGTGAAGTGGGGGGTGAAGTCGGTGGTGGTAATGCCGTAGGCGGTGATGAGGGCGGCTAGCCGGGCCGGGTCGGGTGGTTCGGCGAGAACCACGGTCGCGCCGACGCGCAGGGGTAGCAGGTAGCCGTGCCAGGCGGTGGCGTCGCCGGTGTGGGCTTGGTACAGGTAGGTGTCGCGGGTGGTGAGGTTGTGGCGCGACTGCATGGCGGTTACCCGGTGGACGACGGCGGCGTGGCTGATGGTGACGCTGTGCGTTTTACCGGGGGGAAACAGCACGAAGGCGGGGTGCTGCGGCAGGATCGGGGCGCGATGTTCGCTGCGGGCGATCGGTTCGCTGGAGTAGCCCGACAGGGCGACCCGATCGATCGTGACCGTCGGGATGTCGTATGTCCCGAGATGTTCGCGGGCGGCGATGGTCAGGGTCAGTGCCGGATTGACAACCGGTGGGAGCAGCGGGTTCGCGGTGTCTATCGGCACCACCGCGCCACCGGCTTTGAGGACCGCGTAGGCGGCGACCACGAACTCGATGGAACGTGGCACATCCACGAGCACCACCGATTCCGGTCCGATTCCGAGTGCGATCAGGTACCTGGCCAGTTGGTTGGTGCGCCGGTCGAGGTCACCGTAGGTGATGATCGAGGTCGGGCCGTCGCTGGGCGCGTGGACGACGGCCGGGTCGAAAGGGGTTGTGGTGGCTTGCGCTTCGAACTCGTCGAGCAGGAGCTCACCGGGGAGGCCGACCGAACGGGAATAGGGCCCGTCGTCGATGCGGCCGACGAATTCGATTTCGGCGGTCCAGGCGTCGCCCGGCGGCCTGCGGCGCACCAGGTCGCCGGTGGCGAACATCCGGTCGTCCACCGGGCCGATGGGGTTGGCGAGGAACGTCGCGGCGGTGGCCTGCCTGCCGACGTAACCGCGCGCCAACTGCACACCGGAGACATAGAGTTCGCCGATCTCGCCGTCAGCGACAGGGCACAGGTGCTCGTCGAGGACAAGCAGTTCGACATCGTCGGCCGCCGATCCGAACGGGACCACCTCGAGGTCGGCGCCGGTCACCTCGTGCGCGACGAACTCGCCCGCGGTTTCGGGCCTGCCGTAGACGTGCCACAGGGTCGCTCCGCTCACCTCGCGCAGGGCGGCGGCGGTTTTCGCGAGCAGTGACCCGCCAGAGCCGAGCACCACACGCAGCGAGTCGAGGCGTTCCTCGGCATCGGGCAGCGCCGCCAGTTCGGCAAGCTCGAAATGATCGAAACATGCTGTGGTGACGCCGGTTCGGACAATCGCGTCGGCGAGCACTTCCGAAGGCGAGACCACCAGCGTGGCGCCGGTCTGCAGCGCGAGCAGCATCTCCCCCACTGCGGCCTGTCCGGTCAGCGGTGCGTGCCAGAGCACGGAGTCGCCCGCACCGATACCGCAGAGCCGTTGGCGCCAATTCGAATTCGCCTGTGCCGCACGATGTCCGACGACAACGGCGGTCGACGCGACAACATCGACCACCAGGTAGGCCGGGTTGTCCGCACTCGGCCCCGGTAGCTCATCGGGGGTGATATCGACGGTGGCATCGGTGTACAGAACCGGGAACCCGGTGGGGTGCGGTGTTCCGGCGCTGGTGAGGATCAAGGCGGGCGCGGCCAGTGCGACGGCGCGTCGCTGCAGGTCGCCGGAGGTAGCCGGGTCGAGCAGGACGAAGGCACCACCCGCGGCGAGCACCGCGTGCACGGCGACGACGAGTTCGGCCGAGCGTGGCAGCGAGACCGCGACGGTGGTCTCGGGTTCGATGCCGTGCTCGACGAGAGCCGCGGCCAGCGCATCGACTCGCACGGCCAATTCGCCGTAGGTGAGCGCTATTTCGCCGTCGCGCACCGCGAGGGTATCGGGCTCGCGGTCGGCATAGGTGGAGAAGGCGGCGAGCAGGGTCGCCGGGTCACGTGGTCGGTCGCCGTCCAGGTCACGCAGGAGCGCGGCGAGGGTGGCGGCGGTCGTGACCGAATCCGTGTGCGACATCAGAGTTGTCCTTCCGAGTCGTCAACCGACCCTGCCCCGGCGATTACCGCGGCAGCATCGGTCACCAGTGTTTGCAGAGTGGAAGACAGACCTGCGGCGCCGAGTGCGGCGAGCACGCCGGGCACCAGCCCGGCCAGCGCGACGTTCACCAGCGCTTCAGGTTTCATCTTCGCTCCCATCGCCCTGCTCACCGCGGCGAGTTTGGCGTCGAGTGCTCCGTAGGAGATGGCGTGCTCGCCGTGGACGAATGCCACGGTCGCCGGCGCGAGCCGAGCTGCCGAGCCGACGAGGCCCGGCAGATCGGCGATGGTGTGGGTGCTCGGTAGTGGGGTCTTCTCGGTGTCGGTGCGCATGTCGATGGCGCGCACCGCGACAGTGGGATCGGCGGCGACGGCGGTGAGGACCTTGCGGAATCGTTCGGCCAGCGCTTCGACCGTCGACGCGTCGAAAAGGTCGGTGGCGTAACCGAAGTGGACGTCGAGTCCGTCCAGGGTGCCGTTGTCCGCATAACGCTGCAGGGCAGTGAGGTGCAGGTCGAACTTGGCTTCCGTCAGGCCGGGGTCAAGGGTTCGAACGTGTAGGCCCGGTAGGTCGACACCGCCCGGCGGCATGTTCTGGAAGGTCAACATCACCTGGAACAGCGGGGTGTAGGCACCGGTGCGGGTGCGGCCCATGGCATCGACTACCTGCTCGAACGGGACGTCGGCGTGCGAGAGGGCGGCCAGGTCACGGCGCTTGGCCTGGGCCAGAAGGTCGGTGAACGGTGCGCGTGAGTCGATCTCGGTGCGCAGGGCCACGGTGTTGACGAACATGCCGACGAGGTCGTCGAGCTCGCGGGCGCCACGACCGGATACCGGGGCGCCGATGATGATGTCCGCACTGCCGGATTGCTTGGCCAGCAGCACCGCCAGGGCGCTGTGGACCAGCGTGAACAGGGTCGTTCCGTTGGTCCGAGCTACCTGATCGAGGCGGTAAGTGAGCGTGGCATCGATCTCGAATTCGACGGTCGCACCCTGCATTTCACGCCGGGATGAGCGTGGACGGTCGGTCGGCAGGGTGAGCAGTTCGGGCGCGCCGGCGAGTTCGCGGGTCCAGTAGGTGAGCTGCTGGGTGAGCACGCTGTCCGGGTCGGCGTCGGAGCCGAGCAGGTCGCGTTGCCAGGTACTGAAGTCACCGTACTGGATTTCCAGCGGGTTCCAGCCGGGCTCACGCCCTTCGCTGCGATCCACATAGGCGCGCACCAGGTCTCGGGTGAGCGGGTCGATCGAGTAGCCGTCGGCGCTGATGTGATGCACCACGACGACGAGGACGTGATCGTCGGCTCCCAGCCGGTAGAGCGCGACCCGGACCGGGGGTGCGGCGGTGATGTCGAACGGCTGCGCGACGAGGGCCGCGATCCGGGTGTCGACATCCGCGGCCGCGACCGGGATCGGGGTGAGATCGACGGCGGCGGACCAGGCGGGCATCACCTGCTGCACCGGGCCCGAAGCGGTATCCGGGTAGCGGGTGCGGAGGGTGTCGTGCCGAGCCAGGAGGTCGGCGATCGCCGCTTGCAGGGCGGGTAGGTCGAGGTCGCCGGTGAGGCGGATCGCGGCCGGGATGTGATAGGCCGAGGACTGGGGCGACAGCTGGTGCAGGACCCACATGCGTTGCTGCGCGGGCGAGAGGACCGCGGGGCCTTCGCTGGTGCGTGTGGTCAGTGGAGGGCGGGCGGTTGCGGGGTCTGCGGCGGCGAGGTGTTCGGCCAGTGCGGCGACCGTTGGGGCGTCGAATACCGCCGCTACCGGGACTTGGGCGCCGAGTGCGGCGCCGAGGCGGGCGGCCAGACGAGTTGCCATGAGCGAGTTGCCGCCGAGGGCGAAGAAGTCGTCGTCCAGGCCGACGGCCGGGGCGCCGATCACGTCGATAAAGGTCTGGGCGACAAGCATTTCGACCGCGCTGACCGGAGCACGGAAGGCTACCTCGGCGAACTCAGGTGCCGGCAGGTTGGCGCGATCGACCTTGCCATTGGCGTTGAGGGGCAACGCATCGAGCACCACCAGGGCGGCGGGCACCATGTAAGCGGGCAGGTCCGCGGCGAGCTCGCCACGCAGTCGGGCCGCGATGGCTTGTTCGTCGCCCGGAGTCAGGTCGGCGACCGCCGCATAGGCGATCAGGCGGGCGCCCGCACGCTCGTCGGTCTTGGCCACGGCGACCGCGGCGCGCACCTCGGCACAGCGCAGCAGGGCTGTTTCGACCTCGCCGAGTTCGATGCGGAAGCCACCGATCTTGACTTGGAAGTCGGCGCGTTCGAGGTACTCGAGGGTGCCGTCGGCTCGCCATCGCACGATGTCACCGGTGCGGTACATCCGCGATCCGACGCCGCGGTGTCCTGCCCCGGCGGAAAGGGTCGTGAAGGGGTTGGCGACGAAGTGGTCGGCGGTCAACGACCGGCGACCCCGGTAGCCGCGGGCCAGCTGGTCACCGGACAGGTAGAGCTCGCCTGCTACGCCGATCGGGACCGGGCGAAGTCGAGCGTCGAGGACGTACAGAGCGCTGTTCCAGGCAGGCGTGCCGATCGGGACCACATGCGTCGGGTCTTGGGCCACTTCGTATTCGGTGATCGAGACCGCGGCCTCGGTCGGGCCGTACAGGTTGTGCAAGACAGCTTCCGTACCGCCCGCACGGAACTGGGCGGCCGTGGCAGCGGGCAGTGCTTCGCCGATGGCGAGAACGGCGCGTAGCGAATCAGGCAGTGCCGGTGCGGTTTCGGTCGCCAGCAGCATGCCGACGAGTGACGGCACCGCGTGCAGGACAGTGACGCCGTGTCGGGTCATGGTGGCGCGCAGACGATCTGGATCGCGTTCGTCGCCGGGACGAGTGACGATCAGAGCGCCACCGGAGGTGAGCGGGGACCAGAACTCCCAGACCGAGAGGTCGAAGGTGGCGGGGGTTTTCAGGAGAACGCGGTCGGCGGTGGTCATGGTGAAGCGGTCGTGCAGCCAGGCGATCTGGTTGACGATCGCGGCGTGCGGGACAGTGACACCCTTGGGACGACCGGTGGAACCGGACGTGAAGATGATGTAGGCGGGGTGCTCGGGGCGCAGTGGGGCGATGCGCTCGGCATCGGTCACCGGGTCCGTCGAGAGATCTCGCAGAGCCCGGTGATCCAGTTCGAAGACAGGTACGTCCACGGAGACCGGCAAGCCGTCGGCGGCGGTGGTGAGTACGCACAGCGGTGCCGCGGTGGTGACGATGTAGGCGATGCGGTCGACGGGGTGGTCGGGGTCGATCGGCACGTACGCGCCACCCGCCCGGACGACGGCGTGCATGGCGATCACGAGGTCGATGCCGCGCCGCATGGCCAGCACGACCGTGCGCTCCGGGCCGACACCCTCGGCGATCAGGAGCCGAGCGACACGGGTGACCTGGGCATCGAAGGTGGCGTAGTCCAGGGATTCGCCGGTCTCGTCGTCTACCAGCGCGAGCGCGTCCGGGGTGCGGTTCGCCTGGCGGGCGACCAAATCAGCGAGGGTGGCCTGCTCGACCGGATGAGCGGTGTTGTTCCACGTCTCGAGGAGCAGGGTGCGGTCGTCGCCGAGCAGGTCGAGGTCGCCGACGACGACATCCGGTGTGGTGGTGACGGATTCGAGAATGCGGCGCAGCTGATCGGCGAATCGTTCGGCAGTTCCGGCGTCGAACAGATCGGTGGCGTAGCCGAGAGCCATCTCGATGCCCGCTGGGGCGCCCTCGGCGGTGTAGTTGTCGAGGGCGAACAGGTGCAGGTCGAACTGCGCTACGCCGGAGTCGAATTCGATGCTGGAGACGGTGAGGCCGGGGAGTTCCAGGTGGCCGCGCTCGTGGTTCTGGAACGAATAGCCGACCTGGAACAGTGGGTGCCGCGCGGTGGAACGGGCCGGGTTGAGCACCTCGACCAACCGCTCGAACGGCACATCGGCATGCGAGAACGCGGCGATGTCGGCGGTGCGGGCCGCGGCGAGCAGGTCGGTGAACGGGGCGTCACCCGTGACCGGGGTACGCAGCACGATGGTGTTGACGAACATGCCGATGACCTCGTCGAGTTCGGCTTCGCCGCGGCCCGCGTTCGGGGTGCCGACAGCGATATCGGCGGTGCCGGAGACCCGGGCCAGCAGGGCCGCGAAGGCCGCGTGGACCACCATGAACAGCGTGGCGCCGTTGCCACGGCCGAGTGCGATCAGCGCGGCGTGCAGATCGGCGTCGACGGTGAAGCTCACCTTGTCGCCGCGCAGGCTTTGCCGGGCCGGTCGCGGCCGGTCGGTCGGCAGGGCCAGCTGATCGGGCAGTCCGGCGAGCTGGGTGTGCCAGTAGCCGACCTGCTGGGCGGCAAGGGATTCCGGGGCGGCTTCATCGCCGAGCAGGTCGCGCTGCCACAGCGCGTAGTCGGCGAACTGCACGGCCGGCGGTGCCCAGCCGGGGGCGGTATCGGCGAGCCGGGCGGTGTATGCCCGCATCAGGTCGGCGACGAAGGGTGCGATGGAGGAACCGTCGGCCGCGATGTGGTGCAGGACAGCGGCGAGCACGAATTCGGTATCGCCAAGCCGGAACAGGCGCATGCGCACCGGGATCTCAGTGGTGACATCGAAGGTGGTCTCGGCCAGCGCGCGAATCGCCGCGGGAAGTGCTGCTTCGCTGGTCGCTACCGGAACGAGCGCCGACCCTACCTCCGACACCGCGGCTTCGGCAGTCGCCGCAACGCTCGTCGGAATCGTCTCAGGCAGTGCTGCTTCGGCATTCGATACCGGAGCGATCGTCGACAGCGCCTCGGCAGCGCCGATGATCACCTGCACGGGTGTGCCGTCGACCTCCGGGTACACCGTGCGCAGCGATTCGTGGCGCACGATCACATCGGCCATCGCCGTCTGCAGCGCGATGATGTCGAGCGCACCACTCAGGCGCAGCGCGAACGGGATGTTGTAGGCCACCGACGCGCGGTCGAAGCGGTTGAGGAACCACATCCGCTGCTGGGCCGGGGAGAGCGGGAGCAGATCGGGGCGAGCCCGGCCGACCAGAGCGGGTCGGTCGACCTTCGACTGGGCGTCGATCGCGGCAGCCAGCTCGGCGACGCTCGGCGCCTCGAACAGGGTCCGCACACCCACGCGTCGGTCCAGGCCCGCACCGACACGGGCCACGACCTTGGCCGCCAGCAGCGAACTGCCACCGAGGGCGAAGAAGTCGTCGTCGGCGCCGACCGGCTGGTCGTCGGCACGGCCGAGGACCTCGGCGTAGACGTCGGCGATGATCTGCTCGGTGATCGTGGCGGGCTTGCGGTAGGCGGTGGCCTCGAAGACGGGCGCGGGGAGTGCGGCACGGTCGAGCTTGCCGTTGACCGTGAGCGGGATGCGGTCGACCGGCACGACGGCTGCCGGAAGCATGTGCTCGGGCAGGGTCCGGGCCAGCTCCTTGCGCAGCGCGGCGATGTCGAGGTGGTCGGACGCCGCGACCAGGTAGGCCACGATTCGTGGCTCGTCGACGAGGTCGGTACGGACCAGCACCGCGACTTCGCGCGGGGCTACCGAACTGTCCAGCAGCGCCGCCTCGATCTCGCCGAGTTCGACGCGGAAGCCACGCAGGTTCACCTGCTGGTCCGCGCGGCCGAGGTATTCGAGGTCGATCCGCGTGGGGCGTGACGACGCGAGCACTTCGATGGCGTCGTCGGGCACGATCGTCCAGCGGGCCAGGTCACCGGAACGGTAGGCGACGGATCCAGGAGGACCGTAGGGGTCGGCGACGAAGCGGCTCGCGGTCAGATCAGGGCGGCCGAGGTAACCACGGGCCAGTTGTGGGCCAGAGACATAGATCTCGCCGGGAACGCCGAGCGGGACAGGACGCAAACGCGAATCCAGCACGCGCATTGCCAGTCCCGCGATGGCGCCGCCGATCACGCTGGCGGAGCCGGTGTTCGAGGTGATCTCGCGGTAGGAGGCGTGGACGGTTGTTTCGGTGATGCCGTACATGTTCACCATGCGGGGCGAGTCCGGGTGGCGGGCGAACCAGCCGGCCAGGCGTTGGGGATCGAGTGCCTCGCCGCCGAAGATCACTGTGCGCAAGGCGTATTCGGTGGGTGTCGGCGTGGCCAGGTCCGCGGCGATGAGCTGGTAGAACGCTGACGGCGTCTGATTGAGGACCGTGACACGTTCGGTGCGGAGCAGCTCGCGGAACTGCTCGGGCGAGCGGGAGGTGAAGTAGTCGACCAGCACGACCGAGCCGCCGTGGAGCAAGGCGCCCCACAGCTCCCACACCGAGAAGTCGAAGGCGTAGGAGTGGAACATCGTCCACACATCCGAGGGGCCGAACTCGAAGCGCTGCGCGGTGTTATCCAGCAGTGCGACAACATTCGAGTGCGGCACAACGACGCCCTTGGGGCGGCCGGTCGAGCCGGAGGTGTAGATGACGTAGGCGGCGTTGGCGGCGGCAAGTGGCATACGCCGGTCCGCGTCGGTCAGGGGTTCGGCGGCGAAGTCGGACAGGTCGGCCGCGGTGAGGTCGATGACCGGGCCACCGAACCAGTCGCGTGCCAGGCCGGTGGCGTCGTTGGTGATGGCGCAGTGCGGGCGAGCGTCGTCGAGGACGTATTCGATGCGATCGGCGGGGTAGTTGGGGTCGATCGGCAGGTAGCCGCCGCCGGCCTTCAGTACGGCGAGCAGGGCGACGGGCAGCTCCACCGAGCGCGGAAGTGCCACCGCTACCAGCGATTCCGGGCCGACGCCCGCGGCGACGAGACGCCGGGCCAGCCGGTTGGACCAGGCGTCGAGCTCACCGTAGGTCAGGGCGAGCTCGCCCGTCTTGACGGCGATGGCGTTCGGATCGAGGGCGGCGACACGGGTGAACCGGTCCACCATGGTGTCGGTGGCGGCCACCGAAGCGCCGGTGGCCGACCACTCGTGCAGGGTGCGATGTTGTTCTTCGGCGCTGAGCAGTTGGATGTCACCGACAACGACAGTCGGGTCGGCGACGACGGCGGCCAGCACCTGGGTGAAGCGGCGGGCCAGCACGGCGACGCTGCCTGCATCGAACAAGTCGGTGGCGTAGGCGATTTCGATCGCCATGCCGTTCGCGCGGCCGTCGATGTCGTCGGATTCTCCGATAGTGAACTGCAGGTCGAACTTCGCCACGGCGGCATCGAAATCGACCGGCTCGACGCGCAGTCCCGCGGCCTCCAGCGCGGGGACGGTGAAGTTCTGCAGGGCCAGCGCCACCTGGAACAGCGGGTGGCGGTTGCGGGCTCGCGCCGGATCGACGGCATCCACGACCTGCTCGAACGGGATGTCGGCGTGCGAGAGGGCGTCGAGGTCGCCGGCCCGGACGGCGTCGAGGGCGGTTTCGAATTCGGCGCGCGGGTCGATCTGGGTGCGCAGGACCAGGGTGTTGACGAACATGCCGATCAGGCCGTCGAGGGCGGCCTCGCCACGGCCCGCGACCGGAGTGCCGATGGCGATGTCGCTGCCGCCGGACAGGCGGGCCAGCAGAACGGCGAGTGCCGCGTGCACGGTGCTGAACAGGGTGGCCTCGTGCTTGCGGGCCAGTTCGCGCAGTTCGCTGTGCAGATCGGAGTCGATCTGGAAGCGGTGCACGGCGCCACGGTAGGTGGATTCGACGGGGCGGGGACGGTCGGTCGGCAGCTCGAGCTGTTCGGGAACACCGGCGAGGCCGCGACGCCAGAAGGCCAATTGCGTGTGCGCGAGTGAGCCGGGATCTGTGGGGTCACCCAGGTTCTCGTGCTGCCAGAGCGCGTAGTCGGCGTACTGGATCGGCAGCGGTGCCCAGGTGGGGGTGACGCCATCGCGGCGGGCGGCGTAGGCGGCCATCAGGTCGGCGGCCAGTGGGCCGAGCGAGAAGCCGTCCGCGGCGATGTGGTGGACCACCAGGACGAGCACGTGGTCACCGTTCACCGCGAACAAGGCCGCGCGCAGCGGGATTTCGGTGGTGAGGTCGAATCGAACGGCGGCACAGGCCAGCAGGCGTTCGGGTAGTTCCGCCTCGGTGATCGCCTCGGGCCGCAGGGCGAGTTCGGTGGTGTCCGAGATCAGCTGTTCGGCGCCCGCAGGCCCGTCGGGGTAGCTGGTTCGCAGGGATTCGTGCCGGGCGACCAGGTCGGCGAGGGCGGCTTCGATGGCAGCGATATCGAGGTCGCCGGTGAGCCGGAGCGCGACGGGGATGTTGTCGACAGCGTCGCCGATGCCGTCGACGTCGGCGAGGTAGCGGTTGAGGAACCACATCCGGCGCTGCGCCGCCGACAGCGGAATCCGCTGGGGTCGTTCGCGAGCGGTGAGTTCGAGGCGGCCGCCGGTCCCGCGCAGGGCGGTGCACCGGTGGGCCAGGTCGGCCACGGTCGGTGCGTCGAACAGCAGCCGGACCGGGATCTGGGTGTCGAGCGCGGCGCCGAGGCGGGCCGCGACCTGGGTGGCATTGAGGGAGTTGCCGCCGAGGGCGAAGAAGTCGTCGTCGAGGCCGACTTCGCGATCGGCGGGGAAGCCGAGCACCGTGGCGAAGGTGGCTGCGACGATGCGCGCGACCTCGGTGGACGGCGCCCGGAAGACCGTGGTCTCGAAACTCGGTGCGGGCAGCGACTTCCGGTCGAGCTTGCCGGAGGTGTTGAGCGGAAATTCGTCGAGGACGACGAATGCCGCGGGAACCATGTAGGCGGGCAGGGTGCGGATCAGCGTGGACTTCACCGCGTCCACGTCGACGTGTTGTGCCGCGACGAGATACCCGACCAGGGTCTCGTCGCGGACGACAACCGCTGCCTGGGTGACCTCGGGAAGTCCGGACAGTACGGCTTCGATCTCGCCGAGCTCGATCCGCAGACCACGCAGCTTCACCTGGAAGTCGGTGCGGCCCAGGTACTCCAGTTCACCGTCCTTCGTCCATGTGACGAGGTCGCCGGTGCGGTACATGCGTTCGCCAGGGGTGAAGGGGTTGGCGACGAAACGGTCCGATGTCAGATCGACGCGACCCGCATAGCCTCGTGCGAGTTGCGTGCCTGCCAGATACAGCTCGCCGGGAACACCGACGGGGACCGGGTGTAGTCGACCGTCGAGGACGAACACCTGGGTGTTGTGCACAGGTGCGCCGATCGGGACAGTGACCGTGTCGGCGTCGATCACCTCATGGAAGGTGACGTCGACGGCGGCCTCGGTGGGGCCGTACAAGTTGTGCACAGCCGCACCGGTGCGCTGACGCAGTAGTTGGGCAGGCGCGGGCGGCAGTGCCTCGCCCGAGGCGAATACCAGGCGCAGCGATGCGCAGGTCCCGGCGGACGTTTCGGTGGTCACGGCCCGCACGATCGCATCGCTCGCCGCGTCGCCGCGGGCATCGGCTCGGTCGAGCGCGGCGACGAAGACCGCGAGCATCGACGGGACGAAGTGGGCGACGGTGATCTGTTCGATGTCGATCAACTGGGCCAGGTAGGCCGGGTCGCGGTGACCGTCGGAGCGGGCCAGGACGAGGCGGGCCCCGATCTGCAAGGGCCAGAGGAACTCCCACACCGACACGTCGAAAGTAGCGGGGGTCTTCTGCAATACGGCGTCGTCGGGGGTGAGGCGGTAGGCGTCCTGCATCCACACCAGGCGGTTGACGATGGCGGCGTGGGAAACGACGACGCCCTTGGGCTGACCGGTGGAGCCGGAGGTGAAGATCAGGTAGGCGGCGTTCGCTGGGGTCAGGGTGGCGAGGCGGTCGGCGTCGGTGATCGGTTCGGACGGGTAGTCCGTGGTGTCGAGTTGCTCGAGATCGAGAATCGCGGGCCGAACGGCGGGCGCGGCTTCGGAGTTCACCGCGGAGAGATCGATGTCGTCGATCGCGCGGGTCAGGACACAGATCGGGTCGGCGGCGGCGATCACCTGGGCGATGCGCTCGGCCGGATGGTCGGGGTCGAGCGGCACATAGGCGCCACCCGCGGCGAGGACCGCGTACATCGCGACGACCAGGTCGGTCGAGCGGCGCATGCCGAGAGCCACGGTGCGATCGGGGCGGACGCCGATCGAGATCAACAGACGAGCAAGCCGATTCACCTCAGCGGCGAACTCGGCGTAGCCGAGCGATTCGCCCTCGAAGGTCACCGCGATCGCATCCGGGGTGCGCTGGGCCTGCGCGGTGAACAGCGAGGCCAGTGTCATCCGCTCGTCGACCGGGTACGCGGTGGCGTTCCAGGTGTCGAGCAGCTGGGTGCGCTGCGCGGTGTCGAGCAGGTCGATGTCGCCGATCACGACGTTGGGATCGGCGGTCACCGTATCCAGCATCCGCAGCAAGCGGGTGCCGAAATCTGTGATGGTCTGCGCGTCGAAGAGATCGGTGGCGTACTCGAAGCGGCCGTGCAGGCGGTCGGTGGTCTCGCGCAGGGTCAGTTGCAGATCGAATTTGGCGGTGTGGGTGTCGATCTCGATTTCCGAGGCGGTCAGGCCCGCGAGTTCGAGTTCGGTTCGGGAGTTGTTCTGGAAGTCGAGCATCACCTGGAACAGCGGGTGCCTGGCGGTCGAACGCTCGGGGTTGAGCACCTCGACGAGTCGGTCGAAGGTGACGTCGGTGTTGGCGAGGGCCCGCAGGTCGCCGTCGCGGACCGTGCCGAGGAGTTCGGCGAAGGTGGCTTCGGGCCGGAGCTGGGTGCGCAGCACGAGCGTGTTGACGAACATGCCGACCAGGTCGTCGAGCGCCTGATCGCCGCGACCGGCGACCGGAGTGCCGATCGAGATGTCCTGCTGGCCGGAAAGTTTGGCGAGTGTGACGGCGAATGCGGTGTGCAACACCATGAACAGCGAGGCGTTGGCTCGCGCGCCGATGCCGCGCAGTCGTTCGGTGATCGCGGCGGGGACCGTGAAGGTCTGGCGCGCACCGCGACCCGAGGCCACGGCCGGGCGGGGGCGGTCGCTCGGCAGGGAAAGCAGGTCTGGGAGGTCGGCCAGTTCCGTTGTCCAGAAATCGATCTGCCGCGACATGACGGAATCGGCGTCGTCCTCGTCGCCGAGCGCATCGCGCTGCCAGCACGCGAAGTCGGCGTACTGCACCGGCAGTGGTGTCCACTGGGGTGCGGCGCCTGCCCGGTGGGCGGCGTAGGCGACCATCACGTCGCGAGTCAGCGGCGCGACGGACCAGCCGTCGGCGGCGATGTGGTGCAGCACGAGCACGAGGACGTGCTCATCGGTGGCGGTGTGCAGCAGGTGCAGGCGGACCGGGGGTTCCTGGTCGACCGAGAACGGGATGGCGGCCAGTGCGCGGATCCGGTTGTCGAGGTCGACCGGGGCGATCGAGTGCGGTTCGAGGGTGATGGTCAGCCGGCCTGCGTCGAGCACCTGCTGGAACGGGACGCCGTCGACGGCGGGGTAGCGGGTCCGCAGGGCCTCGTGCCTGGCGAAGACCGCGGCAACGGCCGCATTCATCGCGACGTAGTCGATGGCGCCGGTCAGACGGATCGCGGCGGCGATATTGTCGGCGACCGATTCGGCGTCGAACTGATTGAGGAACCACATGCGCTGCTGGGCGTAGGACAGCGGAATCCGGTGCGGCCGTTCACCTGCCACCAGCGCGAGCCTGGGCGCGACCACATCCGCGGAGCCGAGCAGGGCGGCGAGAGCAGTGACGGTCGGCGCCTCGAACAGCACCTTCAGCGACACCGCGCGGCCGAGCGCGGTGCCGAGGCGGGACACCACCTGGGTAGCGACGAGGGAGTTACCACCGAGCGCGAAGAAGTCATCGTCGGCACCGACCCGCTCGACCCCGAGCACCTCGCCGAACACCTGAGCCACCACGGACTCGGTACCCACAGCGGGTGCACGGAAGGCATGCGCGGTGAACACCGGCTCCGGCAGCGCCCTGCGGTCGAGCTTGCCGTTGGGGGTGAGCGGCAGCGCGTCGATCACGACGAACGCGGACGGCACCATGTGCGGGGCGAGGGTGCCACGCAGGGCAGCGGTGATCGCGTCGACATCGGTACCGACTGTCTCCGCCGCAGGCGCTGCTCCGCCCGCAGCGGGCACGAGGTAGGCGATGAGCTGGTCGCCTCGGTGCGCGTCGGCGCGGACGAGCACGACGGCCTGGCGGATCGACGGCAGCGCGAGCAGGGCGGTTTCGATCTCGCCGAGTTCGATCCGGAAACCCCGGATTTTGACCTGGTCATCGTTGCGGCCCAGGTATTCGATGGTGCCTTCGGTGGTCCAGCGAACCAGGTCGCCGGTGCGGTACATGCGCTCGGACGGTGCCCACGGGCAGGCGACGAAGCGCGCCGCGGTGAGGGCCGCGCGGGAGCGATAGCCACGGGCGACCTGGGCGCCCGCGACGTACAGCTCGCCTGCGACGCCGGTGGGGACCGGTCGCAGGCGCGCGTCGAGCACCCACTGGGTGATGCCGCGCAGTGGCGTGCCGAGGGTCAGCGGGGAATCAGCGGTGAGTGGGGCGCTGATGTTGGTGGCGACGGTGGTCTCGGAGGGTCCGTAGGCATTCACGAACGCGCGCGGGACAGGTCCGGTTGTCCAGCGGGCGATCAGGTCGGGCGGGCAGGCTTCGCCGCCGACCATCACCATCCGAAGGGCGTCGAGCCGGGTGGGGTCGAGCACGGCCAGACCGGACGGCGTCATCAGGGCGTGGGTGACGCGCTGCTCCGAAAGGAGCTGGGCCAGTTCATCTCCCACGTGGCGACCCAGGGGCGCGATCACCAGCGTCGCGGCGGAGTTCACGGCGAGCAGGAATTCCATCACCGAGATGTCGAAGGACGGGGAACCGACCTGCAGCACGCGAGCGTCGGCGGTGCCGAACATGCGGGCGGTTTCCTCGGCGGCGAAACCGGCGATGCCCGCCTGGGTGACCAGCACGCCCTTGGGCAGGCCGGTGGAGCCGGAGGTGTAGATGACGTAGGCGAGGTGCTGGGTGCACAGCGGTCGGGCACGGTCGGCGTCGGTGACGGGATCACTGGAACGCCAGGCGCATTCGGCCATCAGCTTCAGTTCGTCGAGGACCAACCAGTCGATCGGACCGGGCAGCGCGGGCTGCGACTCGTGCACGGTAAGACCCAGTCGCGCACCGGAATCGGTCACCATATGGGTGATCCGATCGAGCGGATAGCTCGGGTCGACCGGCAGCCAAGCGGCACCGGATTTGGCGACAGCCCATACCGCGAGAACCGATTCGATGGAGCGAGGGATGGCGACGGCGACCACGTCGTCGGGACCGACGCCACTGTCGATGAGGACCCTGGCCAGGCGTGAGGACGCCCGGTCGAGTTCGCGGTAGGTGAGGGTGCGGTCGCCGTCGGTCACGGCATCGCGATCCGGGCCGGCCGCGACGGCCGTGGCCAGCAGATCGGGAAGCAGACCGGTGGCGGTTACCGGTGCTCCGCGCATACCGGTGAGCTGGGAATATTCGGGCGCCGACAGCAGCGATAGGTCGCCGACCGCGGTGTTCGGGGCGGTGACCGCCGCGGACAGTAGTCGTACGAAGCGCGCACCGAGAGTGTGCATCTCGAGTTCGCCGAACAGGTCGGTGGCATACAGAACGACGGCGTCGATGCCGTCGGGTTCACCTGCGGCACCGCGTCGTTCGGCGAGAGTGAGCTGTAGGTCGAACTTGGTGATGTCGAGTTCGATCTCATGCACCGTGACCGGCGCGCCCGCCAGTTCGACAGTGGTGTCGAGCACGGCCTGGAAGTTGAGCGCCACCTGGAACAGCGGGTGACGAGACTGCGAGCGAGCCGGGTTGACGACGTCGACCAGGCGATCGAAGGGAACGGTGGCGTGCGCGAAGGCGGCCAGGTCGGTCTCGCGGGTGTGCTCGAGCGCGGCGGTGAAGCTCGCGGCCGGGTCGACCTCGGTGCGCAGCACCAGGGTGTTGACGAACATGCCGATCAGCTCGTCGATGGCGCGGTCGCCGCGGCCCGCGACACCGGTACCGATGGCGATGTCGGTGGTCCCGGACAGGCGCGCGAGGAGCACGGCCAGTGCGGTGTGCAGGACCATGAACAGCGAGGCGCCTGCCTGCTGCGCCAGGTCGGCGAGCTGACGGTGCAGGTCGGCATCGATGGTGAAGGCGGTGCGCGCGCCGCGCATGCTCGGCTCGATCGGCCGCTGACGGGCCGACGGCAGCTCGAGCTGGTCGGGCAGACCCGCGAGAGTCCGTTCCCAGAACGCGATTTCGCGCGCGGCCAGCGACTGCAGATCGGCTTCGGCGCCGAGGAGTTCGCGCTGCCAGAGGGCATAGTCGGCGTAGTGCACACTCAGCGGCGACCAACCGGGGTCGACGCCGTCGGTGGCGGCGCGGTAGGCGGTGAGCACGTCACGCACCAGCACCTGCAGCGAAACACCGTCTGCCGCGATGTGATGCAGCACGACAGCGAGGACGCACTCCCGCGCGTCCGCGACAAACGCCACACCGTCGCTGCCGATGGGCGCAGCGACGACGTCCGATCGGCGTGGTGCGGAGTTATCCACAGCCGTGTCGGCGGTCTCGGTAACGACGAAGATGCCCGCCCGGAAAGGCGCTTCGCGTTCGAGATCGAACCCGGCGCGCGCGAATCGCGTCAGCTCGGCGTCGAGGTCGGCGGCAGGCACTTCGGTGGGATCGCCGATGCGGACCAGTCCCGCGTCGCCGATGACCTGCTGGGCAACCTCACCACCAGGGGCTTCGACCGCGGGGAACACGGTGCGCAGGGCTTCGTGGCGGTCGACAACCGCGTGCAAGGCGGCGACCAGGGCGGGGAGATCGGCGGTGCCACGCATACGGATGACGAACGGCATGTTGTAGCCGGGGGCCGAGGGATCGAAGCGGTTGAGGAACCATATTCGTTGCTGCGCGGGCGAAAGCGGAATCAACGCCGGGCGCGGGCGCGCGGTGAGCACCGGGAGCTGGGCCGAGACACCGGTGTCGTCGCGTTCGGCGATCGCAGCGGCAAGGCGGGTCACGGTGGTCGCGCCGAACAGATCGCGCACGCCGAGGCGGCAGCCGAGGTCGGCGCCGAGGCGGGCCGCGACCTGGGTGGCGACCAGGCTGTTGCCGCCGAGGGCGAAGAAGTCGTCGTCGCGGCCGACCCAGTCGAGGCCGAGTACCTCGCCGAACACCCTGGCCACCGCCTGTTCCACCGGGCCGACGGGTTCGGCGTAGGTGACGACGGTGCGGACCGGAGCGGGCAGGGCCTTGCGATCCAGCTTGCCCGACGCGTTCACCGGGAGGGCATCGAGCAGCACGAACGCGGCGGGCACCATGTAGGCCGGCAGCGCGCGCAGCGCGGTCTCGCGCAGATCAGCCATCGCGACCGAGCCCGGCTCGGCTTCCACCACATAGGCGACCAATTGCTCACCGACACCCGCGTCGTCACGGACCACCACAACGGCGCGCGCCGCGGAGTCGACGCTCTCCAACACGGCCTCGATCTCGCCGAGCTCGATCCGCAGACCACGCAGCTTCACCTGAAAGTCGGTGCGCCCCAGGTATTCCAGCTCGCCATTGGTGGTCCAGCGGACCAGGTCACCGGTGCGGTACATCCGTTCACCCGGCAGCGGGTGCGCGACAGCGACACCGGACCCGGCGTCGGTGACGACAACCGCGGGCGCTGCGACGAAACGTCCGGCGGTGAGCTCGGGACGTCCTACATAACCCCGGGCGAGCTGTACCCCCGACAGATACAGCTCACCCGGAGCCCCGACCGGAACTGGCCGCAGCCGTGAGTCGAGAACATGGAGCCGGGTGTTGAACACCGGCGCGCCGATCGGCACCGTGACCCGGTCGCTGTCGTTCACCTCATGGAAGGTGACATCGACGGCGGCCTCGGTCGGGCCGTAGAGATTGTGCAGCCGGGCACCGGTCAGCAGCCGCAGCCGCTGGGCCGGCGCGGCGGGCAGTGCCTCGCCGGACGCGAAGACCAGCCGCAGCGAGGTGCGCTCGGCGATTTCCTGCTGGGCCAGAAAGACTTCCAGCATCGATGGCACGAAATGTGCGACGGTGACGCCGTATTCCGCGATCACCCGGCGCAGATACCCGGAATCCCGGTGGCCGTCCGGCTCGGCCAGCAGCAAGGTGGCACCGATCTGCAAGGGCCAGAAGAACTCCCACACCGACACATCGAAGGTCATCGGGGTCTTCTGCAGCACCACGTCGACGCCGTGCAGCCGGTAGGTCTGCTGCATCCACACCAACCGGTTCACGATCGCGGCGTGCTCGACCGCGACACCCTTGGGCAGACCGGTGGAGCCGGAGGTGAAGATGACATAGGCGGGGTGACCGGGGCGCAGCGGCGCGGTGCGGTCGGCGTCGGTCAGCGGGGCGTCGTCGTAGTCGCTCAGGTCCAGCGCATCCACGGCCAGCACCGGCAGCCCGTCGACGGGCGCGCGGTCGCGGGTGGTCGTGAGCACCGCGGCCGGGGCTGCGGTGGCGAGGATGTGCGCGATGCGCTCGGCCGGATGGTCCGGATCGATCGGCACGTAGGCCGCGCCCGCGGTGAGCACCGCGTACATCGCCACCACCAGCTCGGGCGAACGCCGAATACTCAGTGCCACCAGCGATTCCGGACCGATGCCGTCCGCCCGCAGACGCCGGGCCAGCCGATTGACCCGCTGGGCCAGCTCGCGGTAGGTCAGCGTCGCGTCATCGGAATGCGCGTGGTCGGCGTCGGTGTGCGAGGACGTCGCCATGCGCACGGCCACGTCGTCGGGAGTGCGCGCGACCTGGGCTTCGAACAGGGCGGGCAGGGTGGCCACTGGCACCGAACGCTCGACCAGCGCGGCGTCGACGTCGAACCGGGTGGAATTCCAGATTCGCGTGCTGACCTGGAGTTCCAGCTCGGTCGCCACCTCGATCGCGCTCAGCGCGGTGTCCAGGTCGGCAGCGGCCAGGCGCTCGAGGAAGCCGAGGAAGCGGGCGTGGTGCCTGGCCAGGGTGTCGGCGTCGTAGAGGTGCGGGTTGGCCTCGAAGTCGACGTGCACGCGGTCGCGGTCGCCGTAGTAGACATTGAGGCTCAAGTCCTCGATCGGGCCGGTGGACAGCACCCGGTAGCGGCCGGTGGTGGTACCGAGCGTGAGGTCACTGCGGAAGAGCATGAAGTTGGCGAGCGGTCCGAACAGCGCGCGCCGGGCGGGGCGGCCGTCGTCTTCGGCGTCGCGGCGGATGTCCTCGGCACGGTAGCGCTGATGCCGCAGCGCACCCGCCACCTCGACCCGCGCCGCGCGCAGCAGTTCACCCCAGGTGGCGGCCGAACCCGCCGCGCCCGTGGGCAGTCGCAGCGGCACGATATTGGACAGCATCCCCGCCGAGCGGCGCATGACCGCGGTGGTGCGGGCGGTGACGGGCAGGCTCAGCACCGCGTCCGGACGGTCGGTGAGGCGGCCCAGATAGGCGGCGAAGGCGGCGAGCAATACCGCCGAGATCGTCGAATCATCGCTGGCGGCAATGGTTTCCAGCCGGTCCACCAGCTTTTCCGACAGGCGCCCGCCGGTCACCAGGTTGATCGCCGAACGCGGCGCGGTACGGCCGTCGAGCGCGGTGGGGCTGTCGAGGCCGGCGATGCGCTGGGCCCAGTGCTCACGATCGCCGACGAAACGGGTGCTCTCACGGTAGCGCTGTTCGCCCTCGACCAGCACGGACAGCTCACCCGGCACCAGCTCGCCGGCCGGGGTGTCGCGCATCCGCGCGGTGTAGAGCTCGGCGATGCGCTGGGAGTTGGCGAACGCGCCGTACCCGTCGAGCACGATGTGATGGCCGCGCAGATACCAGAACCAGCGCGCGTCACCGACCCGCAATACCGCACCCGCCACCAGCCGGTCGGTGAGCAGGTCGATCGGGGCGCCGAACTCCGCGCGCATCCACTCCTGCGCGGCGGCCACGGGGTCGTCGTGGTGGCGCAGATCGATCAGCGGCAGCTCCTGCTCGATCGCGATGGTGTGGTCGACGTACTGGTGCGGGACGCCGTCGAACTCGCCGATGCGTACCAGCGGTGAACCGTAAGCGTGCGCGGCCTCAGCCGTAACCTGTTGCAGCACATCGGCATCGAGCTCGCCGACGATATCGACGTACTGGGCGATGGTGATCGGGACATCGGGGTCGAGCAGCTGC
Source organism: Nocardia sp. NPDC059195 (assembly GCF_042754695.1). Lineage (NCBI taxonomy): Bacteria > Bacillati > Actinomycetota > Actinomycetes > Mycobacteriales > Nocardiaceae > Nocardia > Nocardia sp. NPDC059195. Next base: position 174,309 of record NZ_JBHZBG010000008.1, read on the forward strand.
GCGTACCAGACACCCAGCTGGGCCGGGGTCAGCGGAAACGGCAGACCGACGACCCGCGCTTCCTGTGGTCGCGCACTGAACCCACCCAACTCCGTACCGTGCACCAGAGCCTCCTCGTATCGCGAAAGAACAGCAGATCGAATGTTTTCGGGCAGCACGAATACACCTCGTGAACCGAAAGATTCGATATGAACGCGGTGGGCGTGACGCCACACTCGCGCAAGATCCCCGACAGATCATGTGGACGAGATCGACGACCGAGGGTCGCCGAGGCAACGGACGAGGTGTCCGTCGCGGGTGCCTAGCTGTTGATCATTCCTCCAACGGCTTTTGTCAGTTACATCACATGGGCGCCTGTCCATGCAGTGCCGACAGTAAGCCCTCGTTTAATAAAAAGGTACTTTTTCCGCTAAAAAAATCGGTCGATCGTCCAGTCCGCACAGGGGGTTGGTCACGACCAGGGCACGAATGTGGGCTCCAACACATCGGCTACAGATATGTGAGCCATCACACCTTCAGACCGGGACCCTATGAGCCGAAACGTTGCATCTGCGTTGCATCTGCGCCGATGCGCCGGTCGAGCACCCGGATCTTGGCTTCTATCTGCGCATACAGTGGCGAATCACGATCGACAGTTGACCGGTAGGCGGCCCAGGCCGCAGCGTCGTCACGCCCTTCCGGGCACGACGTCCAGCGGCGCAGCACTCCGGCGTCGGGGGCGGCGAGCACGGCGGTCCGCAAGCGGACCCGCAGCTCGTCGCGGATGTCGCAGATACCCGGAGCCGAGGAGCGCGGGAGCACCGGGCCCGCGTACAAGCGCAATGCGGATTCGATATCACCGGAGTCGAGAGCGGCCCGCAAGGCCTCCACATCGGTTGCGACATGCACGCGCAGACGGTATGGGCGCGAACCGACCACCGAGGCGCCGACCACCGACCGCAGCCGCGACATCGCCGCGCGGATCGTGCCGTTGTCCAGATCGGTGTCGTCGAGCAGCAGTGCCAAGTGGTCGGCGCCTAGGCCTTCGGGATATTCGGTGAGCAAGAGCAGGATCTCGGCATGGCGCTGCGAGAGCGGCACCCGCTCCCCCGCGATGCTCAACTGAGGTTGTCCCAAACCCAACACATCGAGGCCGAGCTTGGCCTGTCCGGTGTCGTCGCGGTTCACCGGCACCGGTGCCGCGATGCCGTGGCTCGCGCGCATCGCTCGCAGCACCAGGTCCATTTCGGCGGCCGTCGCGGCGGCTTTGACCAAAGCGAGGATTTCCGGCTTGGCCACCCGCATCCCGCCGGCAATCATCAATACGCCGATCAGGCGGCCATCCGGCTCGTGAACGGGAGCCGCGGCGCCGGTGATCTGGTGCATGCGATGCAGGAAATGTTCGGGTCCGTGGATCCAGGTGGCGCGGCCGGTGCGCACCACGAGGCCGACGGCGTTGGTGCCGATTCGGCGCTCGCTGAGATCGTCGCCCTCGCGCACGCCGATCTCGGCGGCGGCGGCGACCTGCTCCGGATGGCCGTGCACCGACAGCACGCGACCGAACTGGTCGGCCACTGTCACGATCAATCCGGCCTGCGACGCGTCCTGGACCAGCAGTTTGTCGATCAAGGGCATGAGCGCGGCGATGGGATGAGCATCGCGATAGCGCTCCAGATCGGCGCCGCGCAGCCCGCGACTGTCGATGACGTCCGTCGGGTCGACACCACCGCGCGCACTGCGCAGCCATGATTCGAGAACGAGCGGACGTAGTAGACCGGCCAGCTGGGTAAGCTGTTCACCACCGGCACTGAGATATCCATGGGCCTGTGCGGCATAGGCTTCCAGAGCACCGAGCTGTGCGCCCGACTCCGATGCCTGCCGTGGGGGCCTCCCACCTGCAAGATTGCTGACCATTTGCCTTTCTTTCCCGCTACAAACTGTACCGGGCAGTTATCGGGCAAAACGACAGAAGTCTGGGTTTGTCGTGCAGGTCTCATCGTGGTATCAACTGTCACTTCGTCACACACCCGTGTGGTCCGCGATGGCTGCGGCGAGCATCACTGTGGTGGCCTGTGGACCGCGGCCGAGCGGGACCGGGACGACCGATAGATCGGCGACCGTCAGGGCCTCGATGCCGTGGACGCGGCCCAGTTCGTCGACCACCGCTCGCTCGTCGTGCGCCGGGCCCATCCGGCAGGTACCGGAAAGATGTTGAGAGGTGCCCAGGTTGGCGTGCAGCCAGGCGTCGTCGACGGGGCCGATTCGTCGACCGAGCAGATCCGCGGTGAGCGCCACGCCATCGCGAAGGCGGGCACGGTCTCGTTCACTGCGGAGATAGCGCTGGTCGACGCGGGCGGGGACGGCCGGATCTGCCGAAACCAGGGTCAGCTCGCCGGTCGAATCGGGACGCATCAGGGCGACGCCGATTCTGCGAAGACCCGGCGTGAACATCGTGGTGTACGGCCGTAGTTCCAGGTCGTCGATGTCGAGGACATATTCGAGTGGGACGGCGGGCTCAGCGGGCTCGTCGTCGGGGAATTCGACGCCGATCTCGGGGTGATCGGTGCACCACGCGCCGACCGGAGCGGGCCGCACGATCGGAACACCGAGCGAGCGCAGCAGCGGTTCGGGGCCGATCCCCGATCTGATCAGCAGTGCGGCCGACTCCACCGCACCCGCGCACAACACCGTCTGATCGGCATAGGTTCGCCCGCGCTCGCGACCACGCGCCCATTCCACGCCGATTACCCGCGTACCACGCAGCAGTAGCCTGGTCACCATGGTGTCGCTGGTGACCGTCAGGTTTCGTCGCCCCATCGCCGGATATAGATGAGTGAAGGCGGGCCCCGCTCGACGACCTCGCGACACCGCCAACGGCACTCGCCCGAATCCATCCGAGTGGTTCACACCGGGCCGGGCGAAGACGTCGGCGAATCTCGCCGGGTCGACGTCGGGCACTCCTGGAGATCCGAGGATCGTGGGGCGTTTCTGCCGTATGCAGCCGCGGCTATTGCTCGGCGTGGATCGCGGCTGTTCAAACCCCGTCGGTGTGTTGAGGTCGGGGATTTCGTTAAATCCCGCTGCCGCGCAGCGTTCCGCGAATTCGGCACTGAACGCGGTGAAGTCGCTGGTTCGTGAGATCGGGATCGGGCCTGCGACCCCGTGGCCCGGGGCGTTGCCGAAATCTACGTCGTGTTCGAGGTCGCAGAACACGGGCAGGACCGATTCGAACGCCCAGCGCGGGCCCGCCACCGCACTCCACGCCGCGAAATCGGTGGCCGGCGGCCGGATGAAGTAGCTGCCGTTGATCGAACCGGATCCACCGATCAGCTTGCCGCGCACGAGGTTTCCCGGATATCGCCATACCACCCGAGACTCGGGACCGACCGGCAGGTGACCCGGGTCGAGCAGTTCGAAGGGCAGCTCCCCCATGGTCCGGTAGACCGGTCCGGCTTCGAACACCCGCACCGAACGCGCCGGATCAGCGCTGAGCCGGGCGGCGAGCACACACCCCGCCGACCCGGCTCCGACGATGAGAGTGCTCGTCACGCAGTCGTATTCAGCGGGGTGGCACGCTCGGCTTGAGCGCTTCGAAACTGCGCGCCCGGATGACGCCCAGCCACAGGCCCGTGCCGTAGGCCACGTCGTCGAGGCGCTTGTAGGCCACATAGCGCAGCGGGTCGAGGCCGCCTGCGTCGCGATGGGTGAACCAGTCGGCCAGACCGTCGGCGAGTGCCATGGTGATGGCGATCTTGCGGATCCGGCTCGACGCGATGACGGCGAGTAGCGTCACCGGCCAATAGTCGCGGCACATCGCCGAAGCCAGTCGCCACATGCCGGCGAAGTAGCCGCGTGCCAGGTAGACCGCGGCGATCCTGGTCGGGTTGTCGAGTTCGGTGAAGACGCGGCGCAGGCGAACCAATGCCGTGGCGAGAGTGACGAGCCCGCCGAGCAGGCCCCACTTCGACAGCGTCGCGAACAGCAGACTCGCCAGCACGGTCCAGGTCGGCACCGACAGCGGCGAGACCAGACCCGAGTGCCGTTTACCGAGCGGTGCGGCACCGGTGCCGTAGAACAGCTTTCGCCCGAACCAGGCGCGGAAGGCGACCCGGTGATCGTGGGCGACGTGCGCGGCAGGCTCATAGCGCAACCGCCAGCCCGCGCGTTCGAGCCGCCAGCACAGGTCGACGTCCTCGGCCACCTGCATCGATTCGTCGAATCCACCCTCGCCGAGCAGCGCGGCGCTCCTGGCCAGCAGTGCCGCGCTCGGCACATACGACACGATGCCGCGCGCGTGCACCGCCGACTCGCGGCGGCCGAGGTCGAGCGAGGAGCGGGTGTGTTCGTAGCGGGCGAGTGCGTTGGATTCGGAGTCCAAAGCGACGATCCGCGGCGCGACCAGCGCGACCTGCGGATCGCTGAAATGTCCGAGCATGACCTCGAGCCATCCGCTGCGGGGCACCACATCGGAGTCGAGGAACGCGACGAAGCCCGTTGTCGCCGCCTGTAATCCGGCATTCCGGGCAGCCGCGGGGCCGAGCGGACTCTCGTGACGCAGCACCGTCACCTGACCACGGCCCGGTCGCGGCGGAATGCGGACCGGCTCGTCGGAACCGTCGTCGACGACGATCACATTGTGCCCGCGCAGCACCGCCAGCAGACGTAACAGCCCGTCGGCATTGTTGTAGAGCGGGATGACCACGGTGACATCGTCTAGTGACGGTTCGAGCCGCGGACGTGGGTTGGCCACGCCGGAATCGAGCAGTCGGCGCGCGACGATCGCGGACTTGGTGTCGGTCACCTCCAGGTATCCGTCGCCGATCAACTCGGCGGCCTCCGGGGCCAAGCGCAGCATCCGTGCGGGCGATCCTCCGATCAGGATCCGACCCCCGGAAAATGCGCGTACCCGTGGATCGATCCGTACCCCGAAGCCGTCGGGCAGACGATCATGGCGCATTCCTCGCATGCTATGCGCAATTGGGCTCTCAGACATCATCACCCCACAAAAAAGGAGGAAAGTCTGCCTGAAATGCCGCCTTGACCGGTTGCCGGACGCGTCAACAAGATCGGCAGCGCATTTCCGGCAACCGGCCTCGGGTCAGCCGAGCGGACTCTCGTTGCACGCCTTGGCAGGTGGACGCTTCACGGTCAGCGGCAGCGACACCCTGGCACGGCTGCGAACCGGACGTGAGTGGTCGACAGCGGGACGCGGAATGGTGCGCCCTGGTGCCGTCAATGCCGCTTCGCCGTAGCCCTGCACGCACTCCGGGTCGGGTCCGTTGGCGGGGAGACCGGTGAAGAATTTCGCCGCCATGCAGCCGCCACGGCACGAGTCGTAGTGCGAGCACTTCGTGCACGCGCCACCGTCGACCGGTTCGCGCAGCTCGGCGAAAAGCTGCGAATTGGTCCAGACCGCGTCGAAACCGCCGTCGGCGACGATGTTTCCGGCCTTGAAGCGGTCGTGGATGGCGAACGGGCAGGCATAGACGTCGCCGACCGGATCGACCAGGCAGACCACGCGGCCCGCACCACACATGTTCAAACCCGGTAGGGCCGAGCCGAATGCGGACAGGTGGAAGAACGAGTCGCCGGTGAGCACGCCCTCACCGTTGAGTACGAGCCAGTCGTAGAGCTCGCGTTGCTGTTCGGGAAGCGGGTGCAGTTCGTCCCACACGTCGGCACCACGGCCGGAGGGGCGCAGGCGGGTGAGTCGCAAAGTGGCGCCGTACTTGTCGGCGATGGCCTTGAACTCATCGAGCTGGGAGATGTTGTGGCGGGTGGCGACCACCGAGAGCTTCGCGTCCTTGAAGCCCGCCGCGGCGAGATTCGACAATGCCTTGATCGCGGTGTCGTAGGAGCCGGGGCCGCGCACGGCATCGTTGACCGCGGCGTCGGCACCGTCGAGGGAGATCTGCACGTCGACGTAATCGCTGGCCGCCAAGCGGGCGGCGACCTCTTCGTTGATGCGAACGCCATTGGTGGAGAACTTGACCCCCACATTGTGCGCGGTGGCGTAGTCGACCAGTTCCCAGAAGTCCGGGCGCACGGTCGGTTCACCGCCGCCGATATTGACGTAGAAGATCTGCATGCGCTCGAACTCGTCGATCAGCGCCTTGCACTGTTCGGTGCTGAGTTCGTTCGGGTCGCGGCGGCCCGAGGACGACAGGCAGTGCACGCACGACAGGTTGCAGGCGTAGGTGAGTTCCCAGGTGAGGCAGATCGGTGCGGCCAGGCCCGATTCGAAACGGTCGATCAGCCTGCCGCCCTGCGTCGCGGAACCCGCCTGCGGTGCGGCGGCGGCGTGAATCGGGGCGGGTGCGGCGGTGACCGGGCCCGGGGTCGGCACGATCATGTCGGTGTCGGCCAGCTGCCCGAGCGCGGCGAGGTGCGCGTCGGAGGCGTCGATGCCCTTGGCACGCAGTGCCGCGCGCACGGAAGAGTGCGCGGGCAGCGACTGGACCACGTCGACGAGATCGCGGCTCTTGAGGAACGAGAGCTTGCGGGTCCCGAAGTGGTACAGCAGCGCGCCGAAGGATTCCGGGCGCAACGAGACCCGCGGGTGCAGCGTCCAGCGGGTGTCGAGATCCAGCATGGTCAGTACACGCCGCACATGCCGTCGATGCTGACCTCTTCGATCAGCGTCTCGGTGACCAGGTCCGCGTCGGATTCGACGGTCGCAGGCGTGGTGTTCTCAGGCATGACTACCTCCATTGTGTTGCCGGTCACCTCCGACCTTAACGTCAGTGACTGCCATAAAGCACGGAATTGGGAAAAATTCCTCTGCGCACACCCCATCCCCATCGAGTGCGAACCCCTCTAGACTTCCGGGGGCAGGACGGGAAAAGGGCTGATAGCCCGGAGGAGGAAGCTTGCGTAACCACGGAGGGGCGGGGAGTGGCGCAAATTCGACTCTGTCCGAGGCTGAGATCGTCGACGCGGCACTCAAGGTGGTGCGCGAGGACGGGGTCGAGAAACTGTCGATGCGCAGACTCTCGCGCGAGCTCGGGGTTTCGCCGATGGCGCCGTACTACTACGTGGCCGACAAGCGCGAGCTACTCGACCTGGTCGCCAGCGCCGCACTGCTCGGGGTGCGCAAGCCGCCGCGCGAGTCCGGTCCGTGGCAGCAGCGCCTGCGCGATCTGATCGATCAGATAGACGATAAACTGCGCACGCATCCCGGCCTGGGCGACATCTTGCTCGAGCAGATGCTCGGCAAGCAGCTCGACCTGATCGACGCCGTGATGGAGATCCTGTTCGACGCGGGCTTCAACGACCGCAACGTGCTGGCCGCCTACGCGACCATCCACACCTACCTGTTCGGCCGCAGCAGAGTGAACCCGCGCGATCGTTCCGCGCCGGCGGACGTGCTGCTGCCAGAGGCAGTGGCCCGAGCCACGAAGTACATGTCCGACCTGCGCGGCAAGTACTCCTACGACTTCGGGATGGAGGTGCTGGTCGCCGGTCTCGAGGCGCAGCTTGCCCTGCAGGCGCGTCCCGGATTAGCATGAAACTGAAACACGTTCTAGTTTTGCCCGAGAGGACGACATGACCACAGTCGAGGTTCCGCACGGCTCGCGCTCGGTGGTGCTGCGGGTAGCCGCGGTGATCGCCGAAACAGCCGACACCCACTCCGTGGTCTTCGAGGTGCCCGCCGAACTGCGCGAGCGCTTCACCTACTCCCCCGGCCAGTTCCTGACCCTGCGTATCCCGAGCGAGCAGACCGGATCGGTCGCCCGCTGCTATTCGCTGGCCAGTTCGCCGTTCACCGATGATCTGCCGAAGGTGACCGTCAAGCGCACCGTGGACGGGTACGGCTCGAACTGGCTGTGCGACAACATCGCCGCCGGCGACGAGATCGAGGTGCTGCCGCCGTCGGGTGTGTTCACACCCAAGAATCTCGACGAGGACCTGCTGCTGTTCGGGGCGGGCAGCGGGATCACGCCGGTGATGTCGATTCTGAAGTCGGCGCTGTCGCAGGGTTCGGGCAAGATCGTGCTGGTCTACGCCAACCGCGACGCGAACTCGGTGATCTTCGCCGACGAACTCCGCGATCTCGTCGGCAAACATCCCCAGCGACTCACCGTTATCCACTGGCTCGAACCGCTGCTCGGACTGCCGACCGCCGACATGCTGGCCACCCTGGTCGCGCCCTACACCGCCTATGAGGCGTTCATGTGCGGGCCGAAGCCGTTCATGGACCTGGTGCACGACTCACTGGCCGCGCTCGAGGTGCCGCGGAACCGGACCCATGCCGAGGTGTTCAATTCCCTCGCCGGCGATCCGTTCGCCGACCACGCACCCGCCGAGGTGTCCGAGGCCGAGGCCGCTGACGCGGCGACGGTCGAGGTGGAGCTCGACGGTCAGGTGCACGAGATGTCGTGGCCGCGCAAGCAGACGCTGGTCGACATCATGCTCGACAAGGGCCTCGACGTGCCCTACTCCTGCCAGGAGGGCGAGTGCGGGTCGTGCGCCTGCACGGTGCTGGAAGGCAAAGTGGAGATGGCCAATTCGGAGATCCTCGATCCCGAGGACATCGCGAACGGGTACATCCTCGGCTGCCAGGCGCGCCCGGTGACCGATCGGTTGCGGATCCAGTTCTAGCGCATGGCGCGGTAGGCGGCGCGTTGCGCGGGGTCGAGGTGTTCGGTCGCGTAGCTCAAAGCGGTGCGGCCCAATTCGGGTGCGTTCTTGTCGAGGAAGTCGGTGAGCGCGGCCTGGTCGACGCGTTTGCCTATTTCGCGCAGCATCCAGCCGAGTGCTTTCTGGATGAGGTCCCGGCGGTCCGCCTGGAGGATTTCGGCGAGTTCCAGGGTCGTGCTCGGGTCGCCCGCCTTGATGAAGGCGAAGGTGGACAGCAGGGCTACTCGGCGCTCCCAGAGTGAATCCTGCTCGGCCAGTTCGAAAAGCAGGGTGCGGTCTCTGTCCAGCAGCCACGGGCCGATGATGTTCTCGGCGGAGGCGTCGACCAGGTCCCAGTTGTTGACTCGGCCCCTTCGGACGGCCGCCAGGTAGAGGTCGACCATCTCCGCGCGGGCCTTGTCGTCGAAGACGCGCGGTTTCGATGCCGCGGCGAAGCGGGCGTTGAGGATGAACAGGGCGGCCAGGCGTTCCTCGTGCAAGGGGCTGTCGAGGAGTTCGTCGATCTGCGACAGGGGAAGTGTGGCGAACTGTTTCGCCACTTTTCTGGTGACGGGGACTCGGATGCCGAGGAAGATGTCGCCCTCGCCGTATTCACCGGGGCCGGTCTTGAAGAAGCGTTGCAGGTGATGCGCGTCAGTGGGGTTCGCCAGGTCGGCGAGGGCCTTGCGCACCTGTGCAGCGGTGGGGAGCTCGGACACACGCACCTCCGGGTCGAGGGATTCTCTGGCGCATTCAACACGGGTGCGGTGACATGTTCGCGCAGGCGCTCGCGAGGCCGATCAAGCAGGCAGCGCACCGAGCAGGCGGCCCGACTCGAATGTCGCAGCACCGGAGGGCAATTCGCCCGGCCGCCCGCTCGTGCGGACGGTGACGACGCCGGTGCCGGTAGTCGGGCGACCGAGCTCGTCCATCTTGCGGACGGTTTGGGCGGCGACGGCCTGGGCGCTGTCGAACAGGCGCACGCCGTCGGGCAGGGCGGCGACGATGGCGTCGATGACCAGCGGGTAGTGCGTGCAGCCGAGGACCACGCCCTCGACATCGGCCGGAGTGCGCGCGGCGGAGTCGGCGATCGACTCGCGGATGGCGGTGACATCGCCGCGGTCGATCGCGTCGGCCAGACCATGGCAGGCGACCCCGACAACCTTCGCGTCACCGCCGAACCGGGCGATCAGGTCGGCTTGGTAACGGCTGGCCGTGGTGGCCGCCGTTGCCCATACCGCCACCGAATTACATTGCGCGGCAGCCGGTTTGATGGCGGGCACGGTGCCGATCACCGGCACCGAATCGCCCACCTCGGCCCGCACATGAGCCAACGCGGTGACACTGGCGGTATTGCACGGCAGCACGATCACCTCGGCCCCCGACTCGACCGCCTGCCGCGCCGCGCCGACGACCCGCTCGATCACCCACGGCTCGGGCTTGGGCCCCCACGGCGCGCCGTCGGGGTCGAGCAGTAGCAGCAGATCGACATCGGGCCGCAGCTTGCGCAACCACGAAGCCGTAGGCAAGAGGCCGAGGCCGGAATCGATGAGCGCGACGATCACCGCTACACCGTATTACAGCGGCGAGATCGGACCTGCGCGACCGTGTGTGCACCGCCCGAGTGCCCGTGTCGAGGCCGAATACGGTCAGGTGGCCCGATGCCGAGTCAAGGCAGGGGTCAGGGGTTCGATTCCCCTGGGGCCTGCCAGCGAATCCGGCCGTATAACGCTGGCTCGACGGCAGGCTCAGGGGTTCGAATCCGCTGACCTTCAGCCGGCTGCGGCGAGGAGGTCGGCTACCGGGGTGGGGGTCGCCAGCTTCGCTCGGAGTTTCATCACCTGGCCGGTCAGGCCTGCCCCGAGGACAGCGGTGAGGATGCCGTCACGGGAGTAGTAGGCGAGGAACTTGCGGCCGTCGTCGGTGACGATGGTGACGTCGTCGTTGGGCGATGGAGTGCCCAATGCCTGGATTTTGATGTCGTACTGGTCGCTCCAGAAGTACGGAACGCGGGCCATGGTGGGGGGCGCGCCGCCGAGGAGGGCGGTGACCAGGAGTTTGGCCTGTTCGCCCGCGCTGGTCCAGTGCTCCACGCGCTTGCGGACGCCACTGTCGTGCTGCCAGGCGGCGACATCGCCGACGGCCCAGACGGCGTCGGCGGAGGTGCGGCCGACCTCGTCGGCGAGCACGCCACCGCCCGCGGACCGCTCGGCCAGTTCGATGCCGGAGTCGGCCAGCCAATCGGTGACGGGGACGGAGCCGACGCCGACCACGACCAGGTCGGCGGCGATCTCGGTGCCGTCGGTGCAGACCGCGCCGCGCACCCGGCCCGCGTCGTCGGCGCGCAGGGTGTCGACGCCGATGCCGCAGCGCAGGTCGACGCCTTCGGCACGGTGCATGCGCGCCACCAGGCCACCGACCTGCTCGCCGAGGACCGACGCGAGCGGGGTCGGCTGCGGTTCGACGAGGGTGACCTCGACGCCGGCCGCCCGGAAACTGGCGGCGAGTTCACAGCCGATGAAACCGGCGCCGATGATCAGCGCGCGGTTCGCACCGTCGAGTTCGGCCCGCAGAGTTTCGGCGTCCTCATGAGCGCGCAACACGTGCACGCCCGCGACCTCGGGCAAGCCGGGGAGCCTGCGGGGGCGCAGACCGGTCGCGATGATCAGCTGGTCGTAGGCGACGGTGCTGCCGTCGGCCAGGGCGATGGTGCGCGCGGCGGTGTCGACGCCGGTGACGGCGGTGCCGAGGCGCAGCTCGATGTTCTTGTCCGCGAAGAACTCCGGCGGGCGAAGAGTGGTGTCGTCGGTCTCGCCGCGGACGAACTGCTTCGACAGCGGCGGACGGTCATATGGCGGGCGCGTCTCGTCACCGAGCAGCAGCACCCCGCCCTCGTACCCGGCCCGACGCAGTTCCTCGGCCGTGCGCAGGCCTGCCAGACCCGCTCCGACGATCACGATGGGCGCGCTCATGTTGTGTCCTCTCGGCATGCTCGGTCACTGACCGCACCCATGCCATGTTCTGCTGTGTCGCGGACCACTACGGCCCCAGATGTTTGTACCAGTGCGCCAGGAACCTGTGACACCCACGTCGCAACCCAACCGTGCCGCTTCCGGTATCGACCGGGCGGTCAATCAGGAGTAGACCGAGGTCAGAAGTATTTTTCGTCTCATCGAGGAGGCATTTGCCCATGTTCACCAACAGTCGCGCACAGGATTTTCTCGCCGTCGTGCTCGGCGCATTCACCGCACTGTCACCCCTGTGGCTCGCTACCAACGACAACGCCCGCTGGACCCTCGTAGTGCTCGGCGTACTCATCGCCGCGACCGGCCTGATCCAGATGGCCAGGGACGACCTGATCATCGCGGACTACGCGATGGGCGTGTTCGGCGTGCTGCTGTTCATCTCGCCGTGGGCCATGGACTTCACCGCCTTCAGCGGCGCATCCTGGACCGCATGGGTGGTCGGAGTGGTGACGGCGGTGGTGGCGGTCGCCGCACTGCCCGCGATGAACCAGCGCCTGCACAACATGGCTCCACATCACTGATGCCGGGCCGACGAGTCGGGCGCCGCAACGCCAAACGCGATGGCGACGCCCGGCAACTCATCCTGGATGCCGCCGAAAACCTGTTCGCCACACAGGGATTCGATGCCACCGCGACCGCAGCCGTCGCCGCGGCGGCCGACGTGCCGAAAGGACTGGTCTTCTACTACTTCCCCACCAAGAACGCGATCCTGTCCGCGCTCATGCGCGAACGCGTCCCGGCACACCCGATCGACGACCTCGCCGCCGTGGTCACCCCCGGCGATCCGGCCGCCAGCCTGATCAACCTCGACACCGCGATCAACCTGCGCGATCACCATTCCTCGGTCCTGCGCGTGATCATGTGGCGCGAGGCCGACACCCACCCCGACGTCCGCCGCACACTGCGCACCCTGCGCGACCAACTCCTCGACGTCACCACCCGTGTCCTGCAAGCCAGCACCCCCGCACCCATTCGCCCAGCCACCCTGCATGCCTGCGCCGCCGCCTGGGTCTCCGCCATGTTCGCCATCGCCAGCACCGACCGCCTCCACGCCCTCGACGGTCTCCCAGTCCCCACGACCGACGAGCTGATGAATGTCGCCCGGGTGGTTGCGGCGGGCATGACCCAGCTCGGCTGAGGGCGGCCTCGATCCGTCAGCTTCGGATGTTCGCCGGGCGCCGTCGACTAGATGCCGACCCGGTCGGCACCGAATCCGATGTCCCCGCGGCGGGCGCCCCGCTACGGAGAACGCGGATGGCCACCGAGCCGAGGATGCCGTGCAGGGTGGCCGCAGTGGCGGCGACGACGTGCAATCCGCTGACGAAGGCGCTGCGGGCATCGTCGAGTTCGGCGGCGGCGAGACCGGGCAGGTCCAGGGTCTCACCGAGAGTGGGAGCGAGGTCGGGGCCGCCGATCCGGAAGAGGACGGCGGCCAGGGAGCCGAAGAGGGCGATACCGAGGGCGTTGCCGAGCTCGTTGCCGGTTTCGGCCAGGGCAGCGGCCGCGCCGGCCCGTTCGACCGGGACCGCGGCGACAGCGATATCGGCGACCACGCTGAACGAGATGCCGTAGCCGATGCCCGCGACGGCGGTCGCGGCGATATACCAGCCGACACCGTCGCCGGTGCTGGTCGGCAACAGCAGCAACAGGCCGACCGCGATCGTGAAATGGGCGGTGATCAGGGCTGCCGAGTGGCCGATGCGGGCGACGACAGCCGGGGTGACGACGGCGGCCACGGTGAGAACGAGAGCTCCGGGGACCGCGAGCAGCGCGGCGTCGGCGATGGCCATGCCGAGGACCGATTGCAGGTAGGTCGCGGCCAGATAGGCGGTCGCCGACCAGGCTGCCAGGGGCAGGAACCCGGTGATGATCGCGATGGTGAAGACCCGATTGCGGAACAAGGTGAAGTCGATGAGCGGATTGTCGATGCGCCCCTGCCTGCGGCCGAACGCGCCGAGCAGCGCGACACCGGCCAGCCCGACGATCACCGACGAGATCGAAATACCCTGTGCTGCCATATGTTTCACCGCGTACATGGTGAGCAGTAGCCCGACCGCCGAGGTGAGCACGCTCGCCACGTCGATGCGACCGAGACCGGTCGCGCGCACCTCACCGAGCAGGACCGGCGCCAGCACCAGGAACACCAGCACCACCGGCACATTGATCAGCAGCACCGAGCCCCACCAGAACCGGGTGAGCAGCTGACCGGCGACGATCGGGCCGACCGCGAAACCCGCGGCGAAGGTGGCGGCGAAGATGCCGATGGCCTGTGCGCGTCGACGCGGGTCGGTGAACAGGGTGCCGAGCACCGCGAGCGCCGATGGCAACAGCGTCGCACCGGCCACCCCCATCAGGACCCGGAAGGTGATCAGCAGCTCGGGGCTCGTGGCGAAGGCCGCGCCCACCGAGCCGAGGCCGAACATCGCCGCGCCGATCATCAGCAGGCGCTTGCGGCCGTAGCGGTCACCGATGGTGCCGAACGCGATCAACAATGAGCCGACCGCGAAGCCGTAGCTGTCCAGGATCCAGAGGGATTCGTCGGCCGAAGGCGACAGTGCGTCGGTGATGGCGGGCATCGCCAGGAATAGCACCGAGCCGTCCATCGCGACGAGCAGTACGGGGCCGAGCACCACCAGCAGGCCCAGCCAGGACCGCAGCTCGGTGTCATGGGTTCGCAACATGTCACCACCTTGCGATCGGGTGCCGGTGGCAACCAGACCCCTGACGTGGGTACACCCAGGCGGGGTAGGCAGGTGCTCGCCCAGGTGCCTACGATAGGAACGATGGAGTTGGAAAGCCTCGGAACGTTCCTCAAGTCCCGCCGCGACCGAACCACCCCCGAACGGATCGGCCTACGAACCTTCGGAGTCACCCGCCGCGTACCCGGCCTGCGTCGCGAGGAACTCGCTCAGCTCGCCGGGGTCAGTGCCGGGTATTACACCCGCCTCGAGCAGGACCAGGCAGGAACCGTCTCCGCGCAGGTCATCGATGCCATCGCCCGGGTGCTCCAACTCGACCCCGCCGAAACGGCCCACCTGCACAACCTCGCAGGCCAACCGGCCGTCCCACGCCTGGTCAGGACGGAGCCGGAACAACCGCACCCTCGCGTACTCACGCTGCTCACCTCACTGGGCGACACCATGCCCGCCATCGTCCTCGGTCGTCGTGGCGATGTGCTCGCCTGGAACCGCGCCGGGCACGCGCTGGTCGCCGAGCACCTCGACTTCACCGCTCCCGAGGACCCCTCGCGGCGCCCGTCGATTCCGCGACTGTTCTTCCTCGATCCGCTCGCCAGGGATCTGTACCGAAACTGGGACGAACTCGCCCGCATCCACGTCGGCTACCTTCGCCTGACCGCTGGACGCCATCCCACCGACGCGCACCTGGCCGAACTGATCGGCGAACTCGCCATGCGCAGTGCGACGTTCGCGACGCTGTGGGCTGCGGCGGAGGTCGCTGATTGCACGGTCGGGCCCATGGATCTGCGTCATCCGACGGTCGGCCGGGTCGATGTGGACTATCAGGTGTGGTTGCAGCCCGACAGTCCCGACCACCGCCTCGAGGTCTACACCGCGCGTAACGAGAGTTCGGCCGATGCGCTGCGCCTGCTGGCCGCATCCGCTGGGACGCGCCACCTTCCGGCGATGGTCGACTCCGAAACGTCGGACGGAACCCACCCGTAGGTCTCGCGGACGAACCGGTGACGCCGCACGCAGTGCGACGCCACCGGTTTCGATCAGCCGCCCGTGATGATCGACTCCGCCGCACCCGGTGGGACCGGCGCGTAGGAGTCGAACACCATCGAGTAGTTCGCTCGGCCACGGGTTTTCGAGCGCAGGTCCCCGATGTAGCCGAACATCTCCTGGAGCGGGGTCAGCGCGCGCACCACGTGCGCGCCGCCCCGTTCCGTGAGGTCGGTGACCCGGCCACGGCGGGCGTTGAGGTCACCGATCACCTCGCCGACGTACTCCTCCGGCGTCACGACCTCGACAGCCATCACCGGTTCGAGCAGTACCGGCTTCGCCCGCGCGATCGCGGCACGCACCGCTGCCGCGCCCGCCAGACGGAACGCCAGTTCCGACGAATCCTGCACGTGCGCGCCGCCGTCGAGCAACGTCACCTTCACGTTCACCATGGGGAAGCCGCCGAGCGTGCCGACGCGCAGCGCGTCCTGTGCGCCCGCGTCGACCGCGGGGATGTACTCCCGCGGTACGCGCCCGCCGGAAACCCGGCTCTCGAACTCGTAGATCGCGTCGTCATCGGCCACGTGCGGTGCCAGCGCGATCACCACCTTGGCGAACTGTCCGTGCCCACCCTGCTGCTTGCGGTGGGTGTATTCGAACAGCTCGACCGCGGCGGTGATGGTTTCGCGGTAGGCCACGCGTGGGGCGCCGATGTCGGCGTCGACCCGGAACTCCCGTTTCATCCGGTCGACCAGGATCTCCAGATGCAGTTCGCCCATGCCGCCGATGACCGTCTGGCCGGTTTCGGCGTCGACGTGCACGGTGAACGTCGGGTCCTCGTCGGCCAGGCGAGCCAGGGCGGTGCCCAGCTTGTCCTGGTCGGCGCGGGTCCTCGGTTCGATCGAAACGGCGAGTACCGGGTCGGGGAAGGTCATCGACTCCAGCACGACGGGGGCCTCCCGATCGCACAGGGTGTCGCCGGTTCCCGTCGCCTTCAGGCCGATCACGGCACAGATCTGACCGGCCTGCACCCGCTCGACGGCGATCTCGGTGCTCGAATGCATCTGGAACAGTGTGCCCAGGCGCTCCTTTCGTCCATTCGTCGAATTCAATACGGTCGCACCGGGTTCGGCGGTCCCGGAGTACACCCGCAGGTAGACGAGCTTGCCGAAGAACGGGTGCAGCGCGACCTTGAACGCCAGGGCCGCGAAAGGCTCGGCGATATCGGGTGCGCGGTGGATGTGCTCGCCCTCCGGCGAGAATCCGTGCACAGCGACAACATCCAGCGGTGACGGGAGATAGTCGACGACGGCGTCCAGCAGCGGTTGCACGCCGATGTTCGCCAGTGCCGAGCCACACAGGACCGGGTAGGCCTGTGCGTCGATCGTCATTCGCCGGATGGCCGCTTTCAGCACGTCGACGGTGATCGGCTGACCGGCGAGGTAGTGCTCCAGCACTTCCTCATCAGCTTCGGCGACCGCCGCTTCCAGTGCTTCGCGGTGCTGGAAGGCTTTGGTGCGCAGCTCTTCCGGGATCTCGACCGTCTCGAAACGTGCACCGTGGCCGGTGTCGCCACGCCACACCTTCGCGGTCATCTCGACCAGGTCGATAACCCCTTCGAACTCCCGCTCCGCACCGATCGGCAGCTGAATCACCAATGGGCGCACGCGGAGTCGCTCCGCGATGGTCCGCACGGTGAACGCGAAATCGGCACCGAGCTTGTCCATCTTGTTCACGAAGCAGATCCGCGGAACGCCGTACTTGTCGGCCTGGCGCCACACCTGTTCCGATTGCGGCTCCACGCCTTCCTTGGCGTCGAATACGGCGATCGCACCGTCGAGCACCCGCAGCGAGCGCTCCACCTCGACGGTGAAGTCGACGTGGCCGGGGGTGTCGAGGATGGTGATCTGGTGCTCGTTCCACCAGCAGGTGGTCGCCGCCGCGGCGATCGTGATGCCGTGTTCGCGCTCCTGGATCATGCGATCCATCGCCGCGGTGCCGTCGTGCACCTCGCCGAGGGTGCGGGTGACACCGGTGTAGAACAGCACCCGCTCGGTGGTCGTGGTCTTGCCCGCGTCGATGTGGGCGGCGATACCGATATTGCGGATGCGGGCGAGGTCGGTGCGTGGTCTGGTCATGGGAATCCCCCAGTGGGTCAACTAGTTCGGTCGAGGAATCGACGCTCGCCAGTTGTGCGTTCCACCGGACGGCACGGGCGTCGGATCACGCGGCGCCACACCGGCGCCCGAAGACCCGATGTGAACTAGTGCCGCGAATGCGGACGTGCCGTAACCATGGGACCAGTTCTACGCGGTCGCAGGCTCGACTGTCGACGGGTTTTTCGTCGCCAGTGCGTTCGAGGATTCAAGCGGGCATAAATCCGCCGCGACCACGGTTCGTCACAACGAGGGCCCGCCCGTGGTATCCATCCGGCGAGTCAGGCACCGCGCACCCAGAGGAGACCCACCGATGACAGCAGAGTTCGACCCGCAACAACTGCTCGCGACGGCCAAGCTCGGCGTACTGGCCACGATCAAAGCCGACGGACGTCCGCAACTGTCCCCCGTCACCCCGTACTACGACCGCGACGCCGGGATCATCTATGTCTCGATGACCGAAGGCCGGGCCAAGACGGCCAACCTCCGGCGGGATCCGCGGGCCGCCTTCGAGGTGACCGCGCCCGACGGCTGGTCCTGGGCCACGGCCGAGGGCAGCGCCACCCTCACCGGTCCTGGCACCGACCCAGCCGGTCCCGAGGTGGAGGCTCTTGTCGCCTATTACCGTGCCGCTGCCGGTGAGCACCCTGATTGGAACGAATACCGGGAAGTCATGGTGTCGGACCGCCGGGTGCTGATGGCGTTGAGCGTCGAACGCGTCTACGGTGCCAAGATTCGCTGAGTCAGGTTGTCGCAGCAAGGAATTCGGTGACGTCGGGGGCGAAGCGGGCATGTTTGATCGCACCCAGATGGCTCGTGGCGGGATAGATGATCAGGCGGGAATCGGGAATGCCTTCGGCGGTGTGGCGGAACGAGGATTGCTCGTAGAACTCGTCGCGTTCGCCGGCGACAACCAGGGTGGGGGTGGTGATGTCGGCGAGGCGGTCGGTCAGGTCGAAGGCGTCTTCGGCATGAACGAAGGCGAGCGTGTCGGCCGGGTTCTTCGGGCGAAGTAGCGGGTCCGCCAGCCAGGCCATCGCGCCGACGAGGCGGGCCTTCAGCGGCGATTCGATGCCCTGGGTTGCCAGGTGGTGCAGGGCGCGCTTGCCCGCGGCGGCGGCCTGCGCGTAGTTCATCTGCGACGTACGCGCCGACTGGTCGAGACGGTAGGCGGAGGAAGCGATCACCAATCGGCGCACGGCGGATGGATGGTCGGCGGCGAGTTGCAGCGCTACCGAACCGCCCGAGGAGATGCCGAGAACGTCTACGGGAGCACCGAATTCGGCGCGCAGGGCTTGCGCGTGCGCCTGCGCGATATCGGCCATCGAGGTCCCTGCCGCCATCCCCGGCGCGCGATTGACCGCGTACACCCGGAAGTTCCTGGCCAACGGCGCCATCGTCTTGATCTCGCTCGACCGCAGCCAGCCACGCGGATTCGCATGGTCGGGCGTGAACCACCGCAAGAACACCAGCGGCCGCCCCGATCCGAACGCGAGATAGGGCATCCCGTGTTCGAGCACGCCCTCGCGGACATCCAGTTCCCGTTCGAGCGCGGCCCTACTCATGACGTCTCCGATCTTGTCGAATGCGCTAGCGCCCCAAGGCTACCGAGCACCACCGACAACCACGATGACCTGCGACGTCATCCGCCGTCGGTAGGCTGACGGTTCGTTCGACTACAGGAGAATCCGATGGGACAAGAATCGCTGCTGCGCCGCGGTGTCGGCGTATTCAACACCGGCGTGGTTGCCCTGACCAAGGCACCCGTCATCGGCAAACTAATGGGCAAGGCCTTCGCCCAGATCACCTACGTCGGCCGCCGCTCGGGCCGCACCATCAGCACCCCCGTCAACTACCGCCGCTCCGGCAACGAATACCTCATCGGCGTGGCCATGCCGGACAAGAAGACCTGGTGGCGCAACTTCCTGGGCGAAGGCGCTCCCGCCACCCTCCGCATCGACGGCATCGACCACCCCGGCCACGCCATAGCCCACCGCGACGACCGCGGCGGAGTGTCCGTCCGCTTCCGACCGGAGTAGCGCATCCGCCCGAGTCGACACCATGTGAACCGGACGAGCTCGCCCGAAACGCCGAACGGCGCCGCTCCCAGGGGAGCGACGCCGTTCAGGTAGTGCAGTGGGTCTTACCGACTCACTTGATGATCTTCGTGACGCGACCGGCACCGACGGTGCGGCCACCCTCGCGGATCGCGAAGCGCAGGCCTTCGTCCATGGCGACCGGCTGGATCAGCTTGACGCTCATCTCGGTGTTGTCGCCGGGCATGACCATCTCGGTGCCCTCGGGGAGGGTAACGACGCCGGTCACGTCCGTGGTACGGAAGTAGAACTGCGGGCGGTAGTTGTTGAAGAACGGGGTGTGGCGGCCGCCCTCATCCTTCGACAGGATGTAGGCCTGGCCCTCGAACTCCGTGTGGGGAGTCGTGGTGCCCGGCTTGACGACAACCTGGCCACGCTCGACATCTTCGCGCTTGATGCCACGAACCAGCAGACCGACGTTGTCGCCCGCCTGGCCCTGGTCGAGCAGCTTGCGGAACATCTCGATACCGGTGACGGTGGTCTTGGTCGACTTCTCACGGATGCCGACGATTTCCACCTCCTCGTTCACGTTCAGGATGCCGCGCTCGATACGACCGGTGACGACGGTGCCACGACCGGTGATCGTGAAGACGTCCTCAACGGGCATCAGGAACGGAAGCTCGGTCTCGCGGACCGGCTCCGGGATCGCCTCGTCAACAGCGTTCATCAGCTCGACGACCGACTCGGTCCACTTCGGGTCGCCCTCGAGCGCCTTCAGACCGGAAACGCGCACGACCGGCGCGTCCTCGTCGAATTCCTGCGAGGCCAGCAGTTCGCGGACCTCCATCTCGACGAGCTCGAGGATTTCCTCGTCATCGACCATGTCCGACTTGTTCAGCGCGACCAGGATGTAGGGCACGCCGACCTGACGGGCGAGCAGCACGTGCTCGCGAGTCTGCGGCATCGGGCCATCGGTGGCCGCGACCACCAGGATGGCGCCGTCCATCTGCGCCGCACCGGTGATCATGTTCTTGATGTAGTCCGCGTGGCCCGGGGCGTCGACGTGCGCGTAGTGGCGCTTCTCCGTCTGGTACTCGACGTGGGAGATGTTGATCGTGATACCACGAGCCTTCTCCTCCGGCGCCTTGTCGATCTGATCGAACGCGAACGCGTCGTTCAGGGTCGGGTACTTGTCAGCCAGCACCTTGGTGATCGCTGCAGTCAGCGTGGTCTTGCCGTGGTCGACGTGACCGATGGTGCCGATGTTGACGTGCGGCTTCGTCCGCTCGAACTTCGCCTTCGCCACTGTGGGTCCTCCTGGACTTGTTGGTGCGTGCATTTGCAGCAGTGCGTGTGTCATCCCCACTGGGGGTGGGGACCGGGTTTTTTCTTGACGGCCAGCACTTGCGGTCCAGTGTGTCACTGGACCGCAAGAGGGTTTTATTCGCCGGTCGCCTTAGCGATGATCTCCTTGGACACGTTGGCCGGAACCTCCGCGTACTGGGCGAACACCATGGAGTAGTTCGCGCGACCCTGGGTCTTGGACCGCAGGTCACCGATGTAACCGAACATCTCCGAGAGCGGAACCAGCGCCTTGACGACACGGGCACCACTGCGTTCCTCCATGGCCTGAATCTGGCCACGGCGGGAGTTGAGGTCGCCGATCACGTCGCCCATGTATTCCTCGGGCGTGATGACCTCGACCGCCATGAGCGGCTCGAGGATCACCGGACCGGCCTTGCGGGCCGCTTCCTTGAGGGCCTGCGAACCCGCGATCTTGAACGCCATCTCCGAGGAGTCGACGTCGTGGTACGCGCCGTCGAGCAGGCTGACCTTCAGGTTCACCAGCGGGTAGCCGGCGAGCACGCCGTACTGCATGGCATCCTGGGCGCCCGCGTCGACCGACGGGATGTACTCACGGGGCACGCGACCGCCGGAGACCTTGTTCTCGAACTCGTAGGTCGCGCCGTCTTCGCCGACGAACGGCTCGAGGGCGATGATGACCTTCGCGAACTGGCCGGAGCCACCCGTCTGCTTCTTGTGGGTGAACTCGTGCTTTTCGACCTTCTTGGTGATGGTCTCGCGGTAGGCCACCTGCGGCTTGCCGACGTTGGCCTCGACCTTGAACTCGCGACGCATACGGTCGACGAGAATGTCGAGGTGGAGCTCGCCCATGCCGCCGATGACGGTCTGGCCGGTCTCCTGGTCGAGCTTGACCGAGAACGTCGGGTCTTCGCGCGCCAGCTTCTGGATCGCGGTGCCGAGCTTCTCCTGGTCGGACTTGGTCTTGGGCTCGATCGAGACCTCGATGACCGGATCCGGGAAGGTCATCGACTCGAGGACGACCTGGTTCTGCGCGTCGGACAGGGTGTCACCGGTGGTGGTGTCCTTCAGGCCGATGACCGCGTAGATGTGGCCGGCCGAAGCCGTCGCGACCGGCATCTCCTTGTTGGAGTGCATCTGGAACAGCTTGCCCAGACGCTCCTTCTTGCCCTTGGTCGAGTTCACGACCTGGGCGCCGGAGGCAACCTGACCCGAGTACACACGCACGTAGGTGAGTTCACCGAAGAACGGGTGCACCGCGATCTTGAACGCCAGGGCCGCGAACGGCTCGTCGACGTTGGGCTTGCGGGTGACCAGCTCTTCTTCCTTGTTGGGCACGTGGCCGGTGGTGGCCTCGACGTCCAGCGGGGAAGGGAGGTAGTCGATGACCGCGTCGAGCATGGGCTGAACGCCCTTGTTCTTGAACGCGGAACCACACAGCACCGGGTACAGCTCGGAGTTGACCGTCATCTTGCGGATGGCGCCCTTGATCTCCTCGATGGAGAGATCCTCGCCACCGAAGAACTTCTCGAGCAGTGCCTCGTCGGACTCGGCGACGGTCTCGAGCAGTTCCTGACGGTACTGCTCGGCCTTCTCCTTGAGGTCGGCCGGGATCTCGACGACTTCGTACTCTTCGCCGAGCTTGGTCTCGCCCTTCCAGACCTTGGCATTGTTCTCGACCAGGTCGACGATGCCCTCGAAGTCGTTCTCAGCGCCGATCGGCAGCTGGATCACGAGCGGACGAGCGCCGAGACGGTCCTTGATGGTCTGCACGGTGAAGTAGAAATCCGCACCGAGCTTGTCCATCTTGTTCACGAAGCAGATACGCGGCACGTCGTACTTGTCGGCCTGACGCCACACCTGCTCGGACTGGGGCTCGACACCCTCTTTGCCGTCGAACACCGCGACCGCACCATCGAGCACGCGCAGCGAACGCTCCACCTCGACGGTGAAGTCGACGTGCCCGGGGGTGTCGATGATGTTGATCTGGTTGTCTTTCCAGAAGCAAGTGGTAGCCGCGGAGGTGATGGTGATACCACGCTCCTGCTCCTGCTCCATCCAGTCCATCGTGGCCGCGCCATCGTGAACTTCACCGATCTTGTACGTGATACCGGTGTAGAACAGGATGCGTTCGGTTGTGGTGGTCTTGCCCGCATCGATGTGGGCCATGATGCCGATGTTGCGGACCTTGTTCAGGTCGGTGAGCACGTCCTGTGCCACGAAATTCTCCCTTTTAAGTGACGGGCCGGACTATCACCAGCGGTAGTGCGCGAAGGCCCGGTTCGACTCGGCCATCTTGTGGGTGTCCTCGCGACGCTTCACAGCGGCACCGAGGCCGTTGCTGGCATCGAGGAGCTCGTTGGCCAGACGCTCGACCATGGTCTTCTCGCGACGGGCGCGGGAGTAGCTGACCAGCCAGCGCAGCGCGAGGGTGTTGGCGCGGCCCGGACGGACCTCGACCGGCACCTGGTAGGTGGCGCCACCGACACGACGGGGCTTCACCTCGAGGGCGGGCTTGACGTTGTCCAGCGCGCGCTTGAGGGTGACGACCGGATCGGTGCCGGTCTTCTCACGCGCCTGCTCGAGTGCGCCGTAGACGATGCGCTCGGCGGTGGACTTCTTGCCGTCCATCAGGATCTTGTTGACCAGCTGAGTGACCAGCGGGGACCCGTAAACCGGGTCGTTGATCAGCGGACGCTTGGGTGCGGGGCCCTTGCGTGGCATATCAGCTCTTCTCCTTCTTGGCGCCGTAGCGGCTGCGCGCCTGCTTGCGGTTCTTCACGCCCTGGGTGTCGAGCGAGCCACGGATGATCTTGTAACGGACACCGGGAAGGTCCTTCACACGACCGCCGCGGACGAGCACCATGGAGTGCTCCTGCAGGTTGTGGCCCTCACCGGGGATGTACGCCGTGACCTCGATCGCGCTGGTCAGGCGAACACGCGCGACCTTACGGAGCGCGGAGTTCGGCTTCTTGGGGGTGGTGGTGTACACGCGAGTGCACACACCACGACGCTGCGGGCTCCCCTTCAGGGCCGCAGTCTTGGTCTTGGTGACCTTGTCGCGGCGACCCTTGCGGACCAGCTGGTTGATGGTTGGCATAGACCGGCTTTCCTTATTGGTAATTGCGCTTGGTGTGCAGTGTCTTGCAGTTCATCGAGCTTTCACTCGCACGTCAGACCACGTTTCCCTTAACCCGTGGTCGGGCGTGTCGCTGTGGCGCTCAGTGCCCTTTTCAAGGCACGTCGGAACATATCGGCCGCTTTCGCTGGCCTACGTTCACACACGAACTTGCCCGTAGCAATCCGGGCACAGGGATCTACGATACCCGCGTGCCCGATTCGGGGTCAAAGCGGGGGGCCGCGTCAAGCCTTCTACCGGGCGAGATCCAGAGTGAGCTCCACCAATTTCTGGGCACCCGCGCACGGATCGGGGTGTGCCGAGCCGGGCCGGTAGTTGATCCACCAGCCGACGACGCCGACATCGGCGGCCGGCGCGGTGACGCCGCAGGAGTCGTTGTCGCCCGGCCGACGCACCTGCAGCGCCCTGCGGCCCTGCACGGTGATGTCGCCGGAGAGGTAGCCCAGCTTGTCGTTGGTGGTCTTCTCGTTGTTCAGGGTACCCATCTCGTACCAGTTGAGGCTGACCATGGCTCCCCCACCAGGTGCGTCCTCGATGTCCCACATGCAGACGGCACCGCTGAAGGAGGGACTGACGAGCATGGCGTTGCCGACGATCTCGCCGATCTTGTCGGCGGCCACCACCTCGCACTCGCGCAGCAGCTTGTCGAAGTCGGTGTTGATCGACTCACCGCCGCCACCCTGACCCAGCGGCTGGGCGCTGCCCTCGATCTTCTCGCCGCAGCCCGCCAGCGCGAGGGTGAGGATCAGCGCGGCCGCGACCTTGCCCGCCCTCACTGCAACCGTCCCACGGTCAGCTCGGCCAGTTTCCTGGTCCGATCGCACGGGTTGCCGCCGACGGCGAAGAGGCCTGTGGACATCGACCATTCGAAGAAATCGTCGTCGAGTTGCACAGCGAGGTCACAGACGGTGCCCTGCGGGTCGAGCGCCATGAAGCCGGAACGGCCGCCGACGTCGATGGTTTCCGGTTCACGGCCGACGCTGGACACCCACGCCTTCTCACGTTCGATCGGACTGCCCCGGTACGAGGCGAAAGTGACGCTGGGCGAAGACAATCCGGCCGCCTGCCAGTTGCAGCCGGTCGCGTTCTTATAGACCCGCGCGATCTGACCGAGGCCGGCGAGGGTGCGCACTTCGTCGTCGGTGACATGACCGCACTCGCCCACGAAGGGGCCGAGTGAGGCGACCTTCGGTGGTGGTCGGTTGGGCCCTGTCGGCGTATCGGAGTCGCCCCCCGATCCGCACGACGTCAGCATGACGACCAAGGTCATACCGGTGATGATCGCCGAGGGGATCCGCATGCCATGAACTCTAACCGGCGGTGCGGTCCGGTCACAGATTGCCGCGGGCCTCCTGTTCCCGTTCGATGGCCTGAAAAAGGGCCTTGAAGTTGCCTTTTCCGAAACCGAGTGAGCCGTGTCGCTCGATGAGTTCGAAGAACACGGTGGGGCGATCGGTGAGGGGGCGGGTGAAGATCTGCAGGAGGTAGCCGTCTTCGTCGCGGTCGACCAGGATGCCTCGGCGCTGGAGTTCGTCGACCGGAACGCGCACGGCACCGATGCGCGCACGCAGCTCGGGATCCTCGTAATAGGTGTCGGGTGTAGCGAGGAATTCGACGCCCTCGGCGCGCAGGGCGTCGACGGTGGTGAGGATGTCGCCGGTGGCCAGCGCGATGTGCTGCACGCCGGGGCCGCGGTAGAACTCGAGGTACTCGTCGATCTGAGAACGCTTGCGGCCCACGGCCGGTTCGTTGAGCGGGAACTTCACGCGGTGGTTGCCATTGGCGACGACCTTGCTCATCAGCGCGGAGTACTCGGTGGCGATGTCGTCGCCGACGAACTCGGCCATGTTCGTGAATCCCATGACGCCGCGGTAGAAGTCGACCCAGCGGTCCATCATGCCGAGTTCGACATTGCCGACCACGTGGTCGATCGCCTGGAATACGCGCGGGCCCGGCTCGCGGGTCGAGGTGCGCGCGATATAGCCGGGGAGATAGGGGCCCACGTAGTCGGAGCGGTCGATGAGGGTGTGCCTGGTGTCGCCGTAGGTGGCCAGTGCCGCGGAGCGGACGGTGCCGAATTCGTCGGTCTCGTCGTGGGGTTCGGTGAGGATCGTCGCGCCGTGCTCGCGGGCCCAGGCGATGCAGCGGTCCACGTCGGGAACCTCGAGCGCGATGTCGACGATGCCGTCGCCGTGGCGGTCGTGGTGGGCGACGAGTGGACTGTCGGGGTCGACCGCGCCGGTGATCACGAACCGCGCTCCGCCGCTGCGCAGCACGAACGACTTGTGGTCGCGATTGCCGGTCTCGGGCCCCGAGTACGCCTCGAGCCGCATGCCGAACGCGGATTGCAGGAAGTGGGCGCTCTGGGTCGCGTTGCCGACAACCCAGACGAGTGCGTCCCACCCGATCACCGGAAACGGATCGACACTGTCGTCGTGCTCGATCAGCCCGACGAGCTGCTGCTCAATGGTCATGACCTAGGAAATCGCGTCACGTCGCAGGTGGGCAACTACCCCATATTTGCCTGAACAGGCTGGCTCGAGAAGCCACCGAATACGCATAAATGGTGGACAATTTGAATAGCAACCGGACACGGAGGTCTTCTCATGCGCACGCCCGCGAAATTGGATGAGCTCGACCTGGCGATCCTCACCGCGATGCACGAGTTCCAGAAAGCCGGAATTCTCGAGCTGTCGCGGCGGACGAAGGTCGCGCGGGCGACGGTGCAGGCGCGGATCAACCGGATGGAGGAATCCGGGGTGATCGCCTCCTACGATCCGCAGATCGACGTCACCGCAGCGGGTTTCGATGTCCAGGCGTTCGTGACGCTGGAGATCGCGCAGGGAGCGCTCGACCTGGTGAGTGCGGAGCTCGCGGCGATTCCGGGGGTGATCGAGGCGTACGCGACGACCGGGTCCGGTGACGTGCTGTGCCGGATCGGAGCCGATTCACATGCCGGGTTGCAGGCGGTGTTGCTGAGCATCGATCGGACCGGGTCGGTGGTGCGGTCGCACAGTGTGGTCGTGCTGTCGACGGTCATCGCGCACCGCACGATGCCGTTGCTGCACACCTTGACTCCGGCGGGCACCGCGAAGGCACCCGCGTACCGGGATCACCGCTGAGAATTCACGGCCGGGGTTTCCGGCCAGGAGCCCTTATCGGGCAGGGGTCGTCATTGCCTGGCGAGGCGAGTCAGTAGGCCGTGTACGTGGGCTTCCGCCGCCGCGCGGGCCGACTCGGGGTGGCCGGATTCGAGGGCTTCGACGATGCGGCGGTGTTCGCGCAGGGCGACGCGGCGGTTGCGGGCCGAGCACCACAGGTCGCCGCGGTACAGGTGGGCCTGGGCCTCCAGGCGGGCCAGTTCGTCGACGACACACGTGTTGCCGGAGGCGTCGCGGATGAAGGTGTGGAATTCCAGGTCGAGCTGGGCGTCGCGCGCGGGGTCGACCGGGTCGTCCAGGTGCGCGAGCTGTGCGGTGACGATGCCGGTGAGCTTGTCGAGGTCGGCCTCGGTGAGGCGGGTGGCGGCCGCGGCGGCGGCGAGGCCGTCGAGGACGGCGCGGACCGCGAGCACATCGCGGATGCGGTCGTCGTCGACGGCGGCCACCTTGGCCCCGGCGTGCGGCGCGCTCACCGCGAGACCCTCATAGATCAGCTGCTGCACCGCTTCCCGGACGGGGCTGCGGCTGACCCCGAGCTCGGTCGCCAGCGCGGGCACGCTCAGCGATCGGCCCGGGGTCAGCTCGCCGGACAGGACCATCTGCCTGATCTGGCGATGGACAGACTGGCCGAGCAGCGAGGCTTCGGTCATCGCAGAATCTTCTGGCATGCTCGGGCGCCCTGCGTGGTGACGCGGGCTGCCTCCTCCGGGCGCTGACCGCTCATGCCGTGTCCTTTCCGTTGGTTGCGCTGATTATCCCTGGGGCCGGTAGTTCGCCTGCACCCGCTGAGTCAGGAAGTCCGCCGCTGTGACGGGCGGATACTTGCCCGCCGGCCCTTGGATGACGGCGTCGCGGTCGGCCTGGGCGAAGTAGGCGATGCTGTAGCGCTCACCCTGGTACTCGCCCTCGCCGGGGCTGCGCACGCGGTGGAAGTTCGACGGCAGCAGGTCGTCGCTCCAGCGGGTGAGCATGTCACCGATATTGCAGGTGATCAGGCTCGACGACGCCGTGATGGAGGTCCACTGCTGCTCCGCCATCTCCTTGCCGGGGCACACCTGCAATCCGCCCTGTCCGTCACGCTGGAAAAGCAGTGTGAGGCAGTCGAAATCGGTGTGCGCACCGGCCCGCCAGCGCCCGGGGACGCCGCGCAGTTCTTCGGGAACGGCGAAGTAGTGCAGCAACCGCAAGGCGCTCTGGTAGCTCGCGGAGCCGGGATCGTGTGCGGCGGTGAAGTGTTCGCGTTCGAGGCCGAGGCGGTCGGCGAAGCAGGACAGCACCCGCATCGCCACTGCCCAGGCTCGACTCTCGAAATCGAGGACGCGGGAGCGGAATCCGGCCAGCTCGGCCTCACTGGGCCACAGCTCGTCCATGTGCGGCCGGGTGATCTGGTAGGACTCCTTCTGGTCGGGCACGCCGATGGACGGGCGTACCTGGCTCAGGCTCTCCCAGCCCGCGTTGTTCTTCTTGACCAGGGGGTATTGGCCCTTGACCGCCTCGGGGAGGGCGAAGAAATCGGCTGTGGTGGCGAACATCTCGTCGATCAGGTCCTGCGCGATGCCGTGGCCGGAGAGCTGGAAGAAGCCGATCTCGGTGGCGGCGGCCCACAGTTCCTCGGTGATCTCGGCGCGCCGGTTCTCGAAGTCGGTGAGGTCGATGACGCGGATCTCGCGGTCGGTGGTTTCCTTGCCGAGGCCGCCCATCTGCTTCTCGCGCGAGACTTCGGACAGGTCGTAGCTGGTGGTCATGGGTGTCTCCTTATCCGGTGACGGAAATGGCGGGGTCGAGGAATTCCTTGGTGACCAGGTCCTTCGCGGTTAGGCCATGCGGTACGTTCGCGCCGCCCGCGCGCAGGATGGGCCCGAATTCGTCGATGATGCGCTGGACGCGGGCCTCGTCGAAACTGCCCAGCACGCCGTCGGTGTCGTTGCCGATCAGGCCGCCGTCGATGAGGGCCTTGGAGCCGAATTCGGCCAGTTCGGCGCTGTAGGGGCTGAGCTTGGGGTTCTGTTCGACTACGTCGACCACGATGTCGTTGACGTGGGTGGGATCGGCCTTGAACGACGCGGTGGCTCGCTGGATCATCGGCACCAGCTTCTGCAAGCACGGGCGCAACTCGGCGAGCTTGTCGGCGCGCACATTCACGGTGCGGGCATAGCCCTCGTAGCCGACATCCTTGAGCAACTGGTAGCCGACCGGCTTGTTCCAGGCCCGCACTTCGTGCTCGTAGGTGAAGGGTTCGGCGTTGACGAAGCCCTGCTGGGCGAAGGACGGATCGGTGACGAAGCGCGAGGGCGAATTGTCGTAGGAGGCGTCGACCTGCGCCTTCTGCACCAGCCCGCGGGCGACGAGCCAGTCCGGGTAGAGCTGACCCTTCGACACCACGACAGGCTTGCCGGACTTGCCGATATCGGCGATGCCCCGCCAGTCGGGATTGGTCTCCGGATCCCACATCAGCATCTGCGGGCTATTGCGCAGCAGGGTGGTGACGGCGACGATCGGCTGCTGACCGGCGGCGGCGATGGCGTGCTCGGAATGGGCGAGGCCGAGGGTGATGCTCTGGTCGACATACATCTGCGACGGCACGGTCTGGAAGCCGATGGCCGGGCCGCCCGCGCGGATCTCCAGCCGCACGCCGGTGTCCTTGCCGTCGGCGACGAGCGGGCCGGTGATCTTGTTGTTGTCGGCGTCTACCTGGTAGCCGGGGCCGAGCAGACCGAAGATCGGGCCGGAGTCGGTTTCCGGTGCCCACTGGAGCTGGACCACCACGGTGGCGGGGCAGGCGCCGGCGAGTTGTTGTTCGGCCGGTGCCGGTTCGAGCGCGACGACGGGTGCGTCGGTGGTGTCGTCGGAACAGGCGGCCGCGGTGCCTGCCAGCAGCACGGCCAGCGCGGCAAAACCTAGGCGGCGCAGGGGAAGTGTCTTCATGGTTGTCCTTGGAGGCTATTGGGCGGAGTTGTGCCAGCGACCGACGCTGACCTTCTGGATGACCGTGAACACGGCGAACACGAGCACGCCGAACAGGGCGGCCAGCAGCAGCGCACCGATCAGGTCCTCGGATTGCAGGCGGGCGCGGTAGGTGTCGAGCAGGGTGCCGATGCCGGGTTTACCCTGCGCGAAGAACATGTCGCCGATGATCGCGCCGGTGACGGACAGTCCTGCGGCAGTGCGCAATCCGGTGAGCGTCGAGGGCAGCGCGGCGGGCAGTTGCAGCGACCAGAGGCGGCGCAGGCGGCCCGCTCGGCCGAGGGTGAACAGTTCTTGGAGATTGCCGTCGACGGATTTGATGCCGAACAGCGTCATCGCGATGATCGGGTGGATCGCGATCAGCACACACACGGTGGTGCGGGCGGCGAACCCGTAGCCGAGCCACAAGCCGATCAGCGGAACCACTGCGAGCACCGGGATCGCCTGCAAGACCACCGCGTACGGGTAGACGACGTTCTCGATCGGCTTGGCCTGGCTCATCAGCACCGCGATCGCCACCCCGAGCACCGCCGAGATCAGCAGGCCGGTGATCGCGACCCTGGCGGTGACGGCCAGCGCCTCGAGCATCACCTCGAGCTTCTTCGGATCGGCGAGCGATTCGCTGAAGACAACGTGCGGCGGCGGCAGCAGGAAGCGGCGGCCTTCGCTGAGGATCAGCATCGACACCGCGTACCAGGCGGCCAGCGCCAGGGTGATCGAAATGGTCGGCGCCACCAGGGCACTGCCGAATGTGCGCAGTCGCACGGTCGGCAGCCGCAGCTTCGGCGTGGCAGGGACCCGAGCCGCGACACTCACCATCAGGCAGCCTCTTTCAACGAGCGCGAGATGCGCGAGACGAGTTCGGTGAAGGCGGGTTCGAAGCGCAGTTCGCGTTCCCGCGGGTAGGGCAGATCGACGTCGATCACCTCGTGGATGCGGCCCGGCCTGGCCGACATCACCACCACGCGCGAAGCGAGGAACACGGCCTCGGAGACCGAGTGGGTGATGAACAGGGCGGTGAAGGCATTGTCGCGATAGAGGCGAAGGAGCTCCTCCTGCATGTTCAGCCTGGTCATCTCGTCGAGCGCGCCGAACGGTTCGTCCAGGAGCATCAGCCGCGGTTCCAGCGACAGCGCCCTGGCCAGCGAGACGCGCATGCGCATGCCGCCGGAGAGCTGGCTCGGCAGCTTGTTCGCGAAGTCGGCAAGGCCGACGGCTTCGATCGCTCGCTCGACCCGTTCGCGGCGCGTCGTACGGTCGACGCCGGCCAGCTCGGCCGAGAGTTCGACATTGCGGCGCACCTTGCGCCACGGCAGCAGCGTGGCCTCCTGGAAGATGAAGCCGATCGAATTCGTGCGCACCGCAACGGCTCCCGAGCTCACCGGTTCGAGACCGGCCGCCAGGCGCAGCAACGTGGACTTGCCACAGCCGGACGGGCCGACCACCGCGACGAACTCGCCTTCGCGGATGTCGAGGTCGACGTCGGTCAGGGCGAGCGTGCCCGCTTCGCCGCCGAAGCGCTTGCTCACTCCGGCGAAGGAAACCTCCATGCCGGACAGCAGCGTCCTCGCGTCGGCGTCGTTCACCGTGTCATAGAGCGTCACCGTGATCACCTTCTCCCGCGGTGTTTCAGTGTTGCGTGCAACCTTTGAGTGGATTCAGTTTGAACTAGCTTGATTACATGCAATATGGCGCTCGTTTCTGAATTATTAATATTCATCGCATGCGGATCAGACGCTGCGCGAGATCCTGGTGATCGACGCGAGTGCTCGCGCCGTCGCGGATCACGGCCTCGCCGTCGACCCACACGGCGTCGATCACGCGCGACGACGCGGCGGTGAGCAGGGTGGCGCCGGGGTCGAGAACCGGCAGGCAGGCGAAGTCGCGATCGAAGCGAACGAGAGTGAGGTCGGCGCGGTCGCCGATCGCGATGCCGGTGTGCGACGGGCGGCCGAGTACCCGGCCCGCGGCGCCGGTCGCCATCCGCAGCATCTGTTCGAAGCCGAGCAGGTCGGCCCTTTTGTGCGACGCACGCTGGAGGTACGCGCCGATCCGGAGAGCGAGCAGCATGTCCTGGGTGTCGTTGCTCGCGGCGCCGTCGACACCGAGCGTGACGTCGATGCCCGCCGCGAGCATCTCCGGAACCGGGGCGACGCCACTGCCGAGGCGCATGTTGGAGACCGGGTTGTAGGAAACGGCGACACCGCGCTCGGCGAAGACCTTGCGGCCGTGGTCGTCGAGGTTGACGCAGTGCACGGCCAGGGTGCGGTCCCAGAGGAAGCCGCTCGCGTCGAGGTAGTCGACGGCGCAGGCACCTGCATGCAATCGGCACATGTCGTCGTCGGTGGTGGTCTCGAGAACATGGATCGACACCGTTTTGCCGGTGGCCTGCGCGTACTCACGAGTGGTCGCCATGCCGTCGGGGGTGAGGCAGCGCGGGTTGGGGACGGCGAGAGCGGTGCTGATGCGGGTGCCCACCAGCTGCTTGTCGAGCTCGTCGACGTGGGCGAGTGCCTCGTCGAGCGGTTGGATGAGGCGCGGGTCGAGGCCCCATTTGCGGGTGATGTCGGCGCGGTCGGCGATGCCGCGTCCGAGGACGACCCGGATGCCGAGTTCGCGCAGCGCGCGGATCATCGCCTGGTGGACCGCGTCGGACGGGTTGGGCCACAGGTGTTCGACGACCGTGGTGACACCGCTGCGCAGCAGTTCCAGACCACCGGCCAGCGCCGAGAGATAGGTCTGTTCCGGAGTGGCGGCCACGGTGTGTTCGCCGACGCACCGCAGCCATTCCAGCAGCGGCAGCCCCTCGCCGGCGCCGCGCAGTACCGCCTGTTGCAGGTGGGTGTGGGTGTTGACGAAACCGGGGAGCAGGTAACCACCGCCGCCGTCGAAACGGGGTAGGTCCGTGTGTTCCGGCCCGGCTCGCAGGGCGATGACGACGCCGTCGCGGACCACCACTTCGCCGGGCGTCCAGCCCTGCTCGGTGTAGACGATGACGTCGGTGATGACGACGGACGCGGCGGATTCCATGCGCGCACCTCTTTCGGGATGCGGCTGGTTAGCGCGCCGGATTCAGCGCAGCACGTCGTCCGTTGCAGCCATGAACGTCGTGAGGACGACCCTAGGATCCGGTTGTTGCCTCGACGTTAAAGATGTGTCACAGGCGCAGGTCCGCGCCAGGTGCCAGGATCTCCACCGTTGGCTCGGATTCGGGTTCGAGGAAGGCCAGTAGCGCCGCTGCTTCTTGTTCTACCTGCGCCGCTTCGGTTTTCGTCCACGTGCGGGTCGGGCTGATCCGTAGCTGCGCGGTGCCGGACTTGACGAAGATCTTGTAGACGCCGGCGAGGAAGCCGTCGATCAGGATCGACGAGACGCTGGTGGCGAACGCGCGCAGGGGCGGGGCGGAGGTGTCGCCGACGATGCGGGAGCGGTCCTTGTGCGCGAGCAGCGCGTTGTCGTACCAGCCGAGCAACCGGACCGGAGCGGGCAGGTCGGGATCGGCGAGTTCGAGGTCGGCCGCGTCGTAGAGGGTGCGGCCGCGGTCGTCGGTGTAGGTGCGGACCCGGTCGCCGAGGTCGGTGACGGCTTGCTTCATGGCCGGCAGCCGGGACCAGGCCTGCATGTCCATCGTGCTGGCCGGACCGAACGCGCGCAGGTAACGCAGGATCAGTTCCGATACCGGGTAGGTCGGGTCGAGCGGTGCGCTCAGCCAGGGCTCGATTCTCGACCAGACCGGGCGGCTGTTATCGCGCCAGCGGCCGCGCGGGGGCGTTTGCAGGACGGGGAGTTGGTACAGCCACGCTTGCAGGACCACACCGGCGTCGCGATCGGGGTACCGGCGCGCGGCCTCGACGCGCATGTCCGCCGCCGACATCGGCTCGTCGCCGAGAACCGCTTCCCCGTTGGCCCGCACCTCCTCCGGGTCGAGACCGACCAGCGCACCGAAATTGAAGCCTTTGCGGAACGGGGCCTTTTCCAGTTCCGGTTGGATGTGGGGCGCGATACGTAGCGCATCGGGCGGGGTGACCAGGTGAATCGTGCCGCGCATCAAGGTGATTCGCACGAGTGAGCGGTCTTCTAGACCGGTCGACACCGTCGCCGGATCGAAATCGGCTATCCGACTCCATAATCCGATGAACGGCGGTGGCACGTCCTGGGCCTGCAGGCCGACCAGGTGATCGCACATCTGCGGTGTCGTCAAGGTGGAGCGCTCGAGCAGGTGCTGGCGCGCGAGCAAGGTCCGGTTCAATTCCCGATTCGACACCAGCATTGCGACTCCTTCGGCTCCGTGACGGACGATACCGGCCGATTGGGCGATTATGCCGGTCTCATCGCAGTTGGACGACGACCTTGCCTACGGCGGTGCGCTCATCCAGTGCCGCAACCGCTTCCGCGGTGCGGTCTAGTGGATAGAGAACCGGGTCGGGGGCGGTGATCGCGCCGGACGCGAGCAGGGGTTCGATCTCGGCCCACTGTTCGGCGAGGTAGGTGGGGTGGGTCATCACCCATTCGCCCCAGGCCGCGCCGACGACCTCCACGTTCTTGAGCAGCAAGCGGTTCACCTTCACCGTCGGGATCTCCCCCGCGGTGAAGCCGACCACGAGCAGTCGGCCGCCGCCCGCCAGCGAGCGGACGCTATCGGTGAAGCGGTCACCGCCGACCGGGTCGAGGACGATGTCGACGCCGCGACCTTCGGTCAGTTCCTTCACTGCGGCGAGCCAGCCGTCGGTCAGCACCACGTCGGTGGCGCCGTTGGCCTTGGCCACCTGAGCTTTCGCATCGGTGCTGACCACCGCGATCACCCGGCCCGCGCCGAGCGCCTTGGCCATCCGCAAGGTGGCGGTGCCGACGCCGCCGGCCGCGCCGTGCACCAGGACCGTCTCGCCCTCGGCCAGCCTGCCGCGCTTGGTCAGGCAGAAATGGACGGTGAGGTCGTTGAACAGCACGCCCGCGCCCGCTTCGAGGGAGATGTTGTCGGGCAGCGCGAACACGGCGTGCTCGGGTGACACCGCCACCTCGGCGACACCGTTGCCGAGCATCGTCAGCGCGGCGACCCGGTCACCGGGGCGCAGCGACGAACCCTCCGGCGCCTCGCGCACCACCCCGGCCACCTCGCCGCCGACGACGAAGGGCAGGCCCGGCTTCATCTGATAGAGACCGCGCGTCATCAGCACATCGGGGAAGGCGATGCCCGCGGCGTGCACGTCGATCAGGACACCACCCGGATAGGCCACCGGCTCGGGCAGATCGACGATCTCGATCGCCGACGGACCGTCCAACTTGCCGACCTGGGCTGCGCGCATTTTCGACACCTCTCTTGATGACATTCACCCGCGAACATAGCCCGGCGAGTGGTTCAACGATGGGCGAACTCGGTCACCGTCTCGCTGAACGACGGTTTGCCGGGAACGGTGATGGTGAGACCGTCGGCACTGAGCAGGTACTGGGTGCCGTCGGTGTAGTTGGTCGCGATGAACGAGCCGTCACCGTTGGGCACCGGATCGTCGAGCGTGATGACGGCGCCGTCACTGACCCGGACACCCTTGTAGTAATAGCGCTGATCACCGGTATGGCAGATGACCACTCGCGATTGGGTGGTGCGGGCGATGGACATCGCGGCGTCGTTGTCATGACAGCGCGGGCCGCCGGAAAGGAAGCCCTGACCGTCGGCGCCGGTGACACTCGACTGCAGCGGCGGGACGGTGGTTTCGGTGGGCAACTGCGCCGTGGAGGCATACGTCTGGCTCGCGGTGTCGATCACGGACGGTTCGACGGCGCCGGACTCGAGCGGTGGCGGGACTGCCACGTTACGACGGTCATCGACGCTCATCATGAACCACACCCCGACGCCGACCGCCGCCAGCGCGATCAGCGAGCCCAGCGCGCCGACCAGCAGCGGTGTCGCCGAATTACGTTGTGGGGGAATCGGTATCGGCGCCGAGGGATGGGTGTACCCACTCCCCTGGCCGGGACCGACCACCCGTTGTGATGCCCGGACGACCGTGGACTCGTGTCCTGCCGCGCGTGTGGGCCGGGGTTCGGTCACGCGACGCATCGGCTGCGGTTCGGCCGATTGCGGGCCTGTCCCGCGACGCGTCGAATTCGGTTCTGCGGGTTGTGGACCCGTGACGCGAGGTACCGGGGTGAATGAACCGGCGCCGGTCGCGGATCGGGCCGGCCCCCGAGTTGTCGGCGACGACAGCGATCCGGCGGAGAAAGCCGCCGCAGCACGGGTTGCCGGCGACGACTGGGACGACAGGGCCGCGGCGGCGCGAGTCGGCGGGGACTGCGAGTCGGCCGGGACGGCAGCCGTGCCACGGGTCGGCGGCGAGTGCGAGTCGCGTGACAGGGCCGCAGAGTCCCGAGTCGGAGGCGACTGCGAGTCGGGCGAAAACGCCGCCGAGTCCCGCGTCGGGGGCGACTGCGAGTCGGGCGAAAACGCCGCAGCGTCCCGCGCAGGGTGCGAGTCGCGTGACAGAGCCGCAGCGTCCCGCGCAGGGTGCGAGTCGCGTGACAGAGCCGCAGAGTCCCGCGTCGGTGGGGGTTGCGAGTCGGCTGGGACGACAGCGGAGCCGCGGGTCGTCGGTGGGGACGGCGGAACCTCGGAGCGGTGCGGCGTCTGTGGGCCGGTGATCTCGATTCGAGGTCCGGATACCGTTGCGGGAGTGGAGCGCTCGGCTTGGATCAGTGCGGCTCTGGCGGCACGAGCCAGGTCGACGGGCGAGGCATAGCGCTGGTCGGGGCGCTTGGCCATTCCCCGCTCGATCACCGGGTCGAAGGTGGTGAGCGTGGGGTCGGCGGCGCTGGGGCGCGGGGCGGGCGCCATCTGGTGCGAACCGATCGCGCCCGCGAGGCTGTTCACCGGGAACGGCACCCGGCCGACCAGCGATTCGTAGAGCACACAGGTGAGCGCGTAGGTGTCCACCGACGGGGACATCGGCACGCTCTCGAACCGCTCCGGCGCCATGTACGCCATGGAACCCACCGCACTGCCCGCGCTGGTGAGCTGCGGATCGGTGGCGGCGTGGGCGATGCCGAAGTCGACCAGATAGGCGAACAGGTTGCCGGTGAGCAGGATGTTGCCCGGTTTCACGTCGCGATGGACCAGGCCGACCTCGTGTGCGGCATCGAGCGCGAACGCGATCTGCTCGACCACCTGCACCGCCTCGACAGGGGTGAGCCTGCCGTACTGCTGGAGCCGCTCCTTGAGATCGACGCCCTTGACCAAGCGCATGTCGATATACAGGACGCCGTCGACCTCGCCCCAGTCGTGCACCGGGATGACGTGCGGTTCCTGCACGCTCGCCATCGCGTGCGATTCGCGGCGGAAGCGCTGCACGAAGGTGGGGTCGGTGGCGAGTTCCCGGTTGAGCATCTTGAGGGCGACAACACGATTCTTGGAGGTGTCGTAGGCCTCGTAGACCTCTCCCATACCGCCGACTCCGAGAAGTCTGCGAATCTCATAGCGCCCGAACATCGAGCCCGCCAATGCTCCGCCGGCCATGACAGCAGGCTACCTGGGCGCGGATAGGTCTGTCATGTAGGACAACCGCGTTCGGACCTCCCTAGTGACCGGCACCTGGTACCCCTAGTCCCGACTCGCCGCGAGGGTGTGATCTGCGACCCGTAAAGTCGTCTACAGAACTACGCAAGAAGTCGCGGCGCACCTGGTGTGTCGCGCAAGGAGCACACGTGTCACTCGATCAGCCACTGGCCCCGCTTCCCGAGGAGGGCACGGGTTTCGCCACGGCGTGGCCTGTCCGGGCCGGCGACGTGGATCCTTATCAACGACTGCGCCTGGATGCCGTGGCGCGGTATCTGTCCGATATCGCCTGGGACGAGCTCAACCAGACCGCTCTGCATCTCACCGATCCCACCTGGATCGTGCGCCGCACCGTCATCGATGTGATCCGCCCGGTCGTGTGGCCCGATCACGTGCATCTCGAGCGCTGGTGTTCGTCGATGTCCACCCGGTGGACGAATATGCGCACGCGGATCACCAGCGAACGCGGCGGGCTGATCGAGACCGAGGGATTCTGGATCAACCTCAGCGAATCGAGCAACCTCCCCGCCCGGATCAGCGACGACGGCCTTGCCTATCTGGCCCGATCCACCGACGAGCATCGCCTGCGCTGGCGGCCCTATCTCACCGATCCGGCGCCGCGCGAGTCCGATACCGACCTGCCGTTCCCGGTCCGCGCGACCGATATCGACCAGTACAACCACGTCAACAATGCCTGCTACTGGCAGGCCGTCGAACAGTTCCTCGTCGACTTCCCGAAGCTGGTCGCCGGACCGCACCGCGCCGTGATCGAGTACGTGGCGCCGGTGCTGGCCCGCGAGCACATCACCGTGCGCGCCCGCCACGAACCGGGCGACCGGACCGGGCAGGTGGTACTGCGGCTGTGGTTCGTGGTCGGCGGCGTCACCACGACCGTCGTCAGAATCATGCCGCTGCCTGTGTAATTTGGCGGCTGGCGCCGCGGTTCTCGGCGCTTGACTCCACCTCTTCCCTCCCTACGGGCGCTCCTTCGTCGCACCCTTCGGTCAGTCCATCGGCGGAGGCGCGCCGAGAACCGGCCTTCGGCCGTCCCTTCGGCGCCGTGCCCGGCAGGGGCGTGGGCCCCTGCCGGATCTACGGCTAACCCTTTGCGGCCTTGAGCAGGTCGGCGCGGGTGGTGAACTTGACCCGGGGCCTGCCTGCCGCCTTGCCCGCGGTCTTCTCGGCCTGGTCGATGGTCTTCCAGCCCTTGCGGTCGACCAGATCGGGCTGACGCTGTTCGAGCAGCGCGCGCAGTGCGGCCCGGTCGCCGGTCGGCGCGGTGAGTTTGCCCGCCATGAAGTCGGCGATCACCGCTTCGACGGTTTCCTCGGCGTCGGCCCGGTTGGAGCCGATCACCCCGCGCGGGCCGCGCTTGATCCAGCCCGAGACGTAGACGCCGGGGACGGGCTCGGTCGCGTCGAGAACCCGGCCGTGCTCGCTCGGCACCGTGCCACGACGCTCGTCGAAGGGCAGCCCGGCGACGGGTTCGCCGCGGTAGCCGATCGAGCGCAGTACCAGTCCGGTGTCGATCGTTTCGGTGCGGTCGGTGGCGGTGGCCACCAATTGCCCGTTCTCCTCGGTCAATTCGTTGTGCGCGAACTCGATCGCGGTAACCGCGTCGGTGCCGTGCACGGCGGTCGGCGCGGTGAGGTAGCGGAACACGATCCGCTTGTTCGACAGGTCGGGTTGCGCCACCGAATACTCTTGCGCGAGTTCGTACTTCAGGCGCATCGAGGGTTCGATGTTCGGATCGTCGAGCACCGCACGGCTGTGCGGGTCGAGTTCGATATCGGCGGGGTCGACGATCACATCCACGCCGGTGCGATGGGTGAGCGCCAGGAACTCCGGCGAACTGTAGGCGGCTTGCAGCGGGCCGCGTCGACCGAGAATCACGACCTCGCGAATATTGCTGCGGCGCAGGGCGTCCAGCGCGTGGTCGGCGATGTCGGTCTTGGCGAGCTCGTCGGGGTGGCCGGTGAGCACGCGCGCCACATCGAGGGCGACGTTGCCGTTGCCGACGATCACCGCACGCTCACCGGAGAGATCGAACTCGCGCTCGGCGAAGTCGGGGTGGCCGTTGTACCAGGCCACGAACTCGGTGGCCGAGTGGCTGCCGGGCAGGTCTTCGCCGGGGATGTCGAGCGAGCGGTCGCTCGAGGCACCGACGGCATAGATCACCGCGTGGTGGTGGTCCAAGAGCTCCTGGTGATCGATGTGCTCGCCGACCTCGACATTGAGGTAGTACTGCAGCGAGTCGCGACGGAACGCCGACTCGAACATCTCGGCGACGCCCTTGGTGCCCGCGTGATCGGGGGCTACGCCCGCGCGCACCAGGCCCCACGGGGTCGGCAGCCGGTCGAACATCTCGATCTCGACATCGCTGCGCCGCAGCAGTTCGTCGGCGGCGTAGCAGGCCGCGGGGCCCGCACCGACGATCGCGACGCGCAGCGTACCCAGACTCTTGGGCGGGCGGGCCGGCGTACTCAGTGGGTCGAAGTTCGACTCGAGCGGGTGACGCTGAAAATAGGCGGCGTTGATCTCGCGATACCTGGACAGCGAGGCCAGCAGGTCGTCTTCGGAGAAGATCGCGTCCACCGGGCACGCGTCAACGCAGGCACCGCAGTCGATGCAGGTGTCAGGGTCGATGTACAGCATCTCCGCCGTGGCGAACTCCGGTTGATCCGGAGTCGGGCGGATGCAGTCGACCGGGCATTCGGTGACGCAGCTGGCGTCGTTGCAACAACGCTGCGTGATGACGTAGGCCATAGGGTGCAGATCCTCGAAATGTGTGGTCGGTGGCTCGAGGCGCCGCCGCGACGGGCCCGCGACGGGTGAGCCGCGAACGCATCATCGGTGACGCACCTTTCAGTGTGCCTCGAGTGTGACTGCGACCTCACCGCTGCCCAGTGATTACGGTGTTCTCATGGTGGTGACCCTGATCTTGATGCGGCACGGAAAATCGGCCTACCCCGACAATGTCGACGACCACGCGCGCCCGCTGGCACCGCGTGGCGAACGCGAAGCGGCGCTGGCCGGTGCCTGGCTGCGCGCCTCCCAGCCGCCCATCGACGCCGTGCGCTGCTCGACCGCCGAGCGCACCAGACAGACCCTCGCGGCCACCGGCATCACCGCGCCGGTCGAATACACCGACGACATCTACGACGCGAACCCACACACCCTCATGGAGCTGATCGGGCTCACCGACGACACGATCTCGACACTGCTCATCGTCGGCCATGTACCCGGGATCCCGTGGACCGCGTGGGAACTGGCGGGCAACCGCGAATCCGATCAGGCGACCGAACTCAGCCGCAAGTTCCCCACCTCGGCGCTGGCGGTGCTCGAGTTCGACCGACCGTGGGCACAACTCGGCCCCGGCACGGGCGAACTCACGTCATTCCACGTCCCGCGCTGAGTTCCCGCGGTGGCTCACTTGAGCAACTTGCCGCCGACGACGATGCCCACCCCCAGCAGCGCGAGGAGCAGGAACGCGACGAATCCGTTCGTCAGCGCCCAGACCACGCCTAGCACGAGTACCACCGGCGCCACGGCGATAGCGGTGATCACCGGGCTCTCCTTGACCGTTTCCCAAGCCGAGCGGGCCCTGACGCGGTCGATGTCCTTACCAGCCATGTGATCCACACTACGTTTCTGTGGGACCCCGGTACACACGCTTGGCGCGCACGGACATGTGATCCACACCTTGTTTCTGTCGGACCCCGCAACGATGCTTGACCGCATGGAATGGAAAATCGAACTCGTTGCCATCCCGGTCACCGATGTCGACCGGGCCAAGGATTTCTACACCAGCATCGGCTTCAACGCCGATCACGACCACACACCGAGCCCGGAGATCCGGTTCGTGCAGCTCACTCCGCCGGGTTCGGGATGTTCGATCTGCATCGGGCGCGGGCTCACCAGTGCCGCGCCGGGCAGTGTCGAGGGCATGCAGATGGTCGTTGCCAGCGCCGACAAGGCCTATGAACAGCTGATCGCGGCAGGCGTGGAAGCCTCCCCCGTCGAGGACATGGGCT
This sequence comes from Nocardia sp. NPDC059195, assembly GCF_042754695.1. Classification (NCBI taxonomy): domain Bacteria; kingdom Bacillati; phylum Actinomycetota; class Actinomycetes; order Mycobacteriales; family Nocardiaceae; genus Nocardia; species Nocardia sp. NPDC059195. The sequence goes on from NZ_JBHZBG010000008.1 coordinate 215,972, forward strand.
GGGGCCGGTTCACCTTCTTCGCCGACCCCGACGGCAACAAGTGGGCGATTCAGGAGCTGCCTAACTACAGCTGAATTCGCCCGTCCCGTGAGAATAGGTCTTGCTTGGAGTGCACTCCAGGTGGATAGCGTCTCCAGGGAGTTCCACGGGAAGGGACGAGCACGATGGATCAGGACGCAGCGCTACGCGCCGACAGCGACGACGAGCACGAGCGCCCGAGGTATTCGATCGGCGAGGTGGCGCAACGATCGGGGCTGAGCCGCGACACGCTGCGCTGGTACGAGCGGATCGGGCTGATGGGCTACGTCGGTCGCGATCACACCGGCAACCGCCGGTTCAGCGATCGCGACCTGGAGTGGCTGGCGCTGATCGCGCGGCTGCGGCTCACCGGCATGCCGGTGGCCGACATGATCCGCTACGCCGAACTGGTACGGGCAGGTGAGCAGACCTACCCGGATCGGCTGGAGATGTTCCGGCAGACCAGATCCGACGTGCTCGACAAAATCGCGGAGCTGCAGCAGACCGTGGCCGTTCTCGACTACAAGATCGCCATCTACGAAGGCCGATCCGATGTGGTCCGTCCCGCCACGATCACCGTGCACACGAGCGAAGGAAGCGACACATGAGCACCACCGCGACACTGCCGACCACCACGCTGGGCGCCGACGGACCGCTGGTCGGGACACAGGGGCTCGGCTGCATGGGCATCAGCGAGTTCTACGGTGATACCGATGCGGCCGAATCGCGGGCCACCCTCGACCACGCGCTCGAACTCGGCGTCACCCTGTTCGACACCGCCGATGTGTACGGCTCCGGCCACAACGAGGAATTCCTGGCCGATTTCGTGCGCGCCAACCGCGAGAACCTGCTGATCGCCACGAAATTCGGCATCGTGCGCAAGGCCGACGACCCGTCCTTTCGCGGCTTCGACAACTCCCCCGCCTACCTCCGCGCGTCGGTCGAGGCCAGCCTGCGCAGGCTCGGTGTCGACACGATCGACCTGTACTACATGCACCGGCGCGACCCCGCGGTCCCGATCGAGGAGACCGTCGCCACGATGGCCGAACTCGTCGCGGCGGGCAAGGTGCGGGCGCTCGGGTTGTCGGAGGTGACCGGCGACGAGCTGCGTGCCGCGCACGCCGTACACCCGATCGCGGCGCTGCAGTCGGAATGGTCGCTGTTCTCCCGCGACGTGGAACGCACCGCGGTGCCCGCCGCGGCCGAATTGGGTGTGGCGTTCGTGCCGTACTCGCCGCTGGGTCGCGGTTTTCTCACCGGCGCGTTCACCTCGGCGAAAGAGCTGAGCGACAAGGACTTCCGTCAGTCCCAGCCCCGCTTCACCGGTGACAATGCCCAGCACAACGCCGAATTGCTCGCGCCGTTGGCCGCGATCGCCGCCGCGCACGACATCACCCAGGCCCAAGCCGCGCTCGCCTGGGTGCATGCGAGGGCGGGTGCGCACAACGTATCCGTGGTGCCGATCCCCGGCACCCGCAAGCGGACCAGGCTGGCCGATAATGTCGCCGCGGCGTCCGTGCGCCTGTCCGCCGACGAACTGGCGACGCTGGAACCGATCGCCGGGCAGGTGGCAGGCAGCCGCTACGCGGATATGTCGTTCACCTCGGCCGGGCGCGAATAGGATCGCGGCCATGACCGAGGCCACCGATCCGCAGCGCCGCGTCGTGCGCAACGTCGAGAAGAACCGCTACGACGTGTTCTTCGACGATGAGCTCGCCGGTTTCACCGAGTACATCGAGCGCGACAACGACACCGATTTCATCCACACCGAGATCGACGACGCGTTCGCGGGCAAGGGACTCGGCGGGGTTCTCGCCCGCCAGGCCATCGAGGACGTGATCGCGCGCGGACGCACCATCACCGCGCACTGCGCGTTCATCCGCGGCTGGCTGGACAAGCACCCCGAGTACGACGCGCACGTGGTGGGCAAGGGCATCACGCCGTGAGCGACAGGGAGATCGACCCGGACGAGGCGCTGTGTGAGCCGTCGCCGCGCCCGGGTCCGATCACCGAGCTGTACCCGGCCAGGGAGGTGCCGCTCGGTGGCGTGCGCGGAGTGTATGTGGAACGCACACTGCCGCAACGGGATCTGCCGACCGTGGGCGCGTGGTGTTTTCTCGACCGGTTCGGTTCGGCCGCCGCGACCGAGGCGGGCGCCTCCCCCGACATCCTGCCGCACCCGCACATCGGCTTGCAGACGGTGACCTGGCCGCTCGACGGCCGCATCCGGCATCGTGACTCGGTGGGATCCGACGTCGAGATCGAACCGGGCCAGCTGAACCTGATGACCTCCGGTCGCGGCATCGCGCACTCGGAGTTCGGCGTACCCGGCGCCGAGTCGGGCCACGGCCTACAGCTGTGGATCGCGCTGCCCGGCCACGCGACCGGCATCGATCCACATTTCGAGCAGCATCGCGAACTGCCGATCTACGCCGAGCCGGGACTGCGCGCCACCGTGCTGATCGGCGCGCTGGGCGGTGTCCGCTCACCGGCGAAGGCCTACACACCGATCGTCGGGGCCGACATCGTGCTCGATCCCGGCGCCGAGGTGCGGCTGCCGCTGGAGCGCGCGTTCGAGCACGCGGTGCTGGTGATCGAGGGCTCGGTGACGGTCGACGGCACCGAGCTCACCGCGGGACCGCTGCTGTACCTGGGCACCGACCGCACCGAGCTCCGCCTGTCCAGCACCGACGGCGCGCATTTCGCACTGGTCGGCGGCGAACCATTCACCGAAGAACTGGTGATGTGGTGGAACTTCGTCGGCCGCAGCCACGACGAGATCGTCGCTGCGCGCCAGGCCTGGGAAGCCCGCGACACCAGCCGCTTTCCGTTGGTCGTCGGCCACGGCCCGGACGAGCGGATACCCGCCCCGCCACTGCCGCCGTTGCGCTTGAAGCCGCGCAAACGAGCGACCGGCTGCGCTCACCTCTGACTCGGCACCGCGGTCGATTCGCCTTCGCACCCTGAATCAACCTGCGCACGAGCCGAAACCTCCGACCGCAGCCGAACCTGGATCAGACCGCGCCTGCACCCGATGCGGGCTCCCGCGCCACATCGGGTGCGGGCTGCCAGCGCCGCATCGGGTGCGCGCGATCAGCGACCGCCGGCCAGCAGGGCGTCGAGGGCGCGGTAGCTGTCGTTGAGGCCGCCCTCCATGCCCGAGGCCAGCATGCCCGCGCATTCCTCGGCCGTGTGGAAGACGCTGTCGGCGACGACTCTGGTGCGGCCGTCGCCGAGGTCGATGAAGGTGGTGTCGTCGATGGAGATGTGGGCGGGCATGCCGTCCCATTCGAAGGACTGCACGATGCGTTCCTTCGGGGTGATCTCGCGGAAGCGGCCTTCGAATCCGTAGGACTCGTCGCCCTCGTGTTCGACGAAACGCCAGTGCCCGCCCTTGCGGAACTCCCAGCGCTCGACGTCGATCACGTGCCCGCGACCCCACCAGCGCGAGAGCTGCTCGATGCGGCTGTAGGCGTCCCACACCCGGTCCAGCGGCGCGTCGAAATCGCGTTCGATGTGGACTTCGCGGTCCGAGGTGGAGGTGATGGCCGCGTCCTTGATGGTTGTGCTCATTGCTCTGGCTCCGTTCGTTGCAGGAATTCACCGAGACGGTCCATCCGGGCCTCCAGCATCTGCCGATAACCCTGCATCCAGGCCACCTCACGATCGAAGACGCGCTCGGAGATGCGGCAGTACCGCACCCGCCCACGCTTCTCGGTGACCACCATGCCCGCGTCCTCGAGCAATCCGATGTGCTTCTTTATGCCGGTCAAGGTCATCTCGAACCGCTCGGCCAACTCGCTGATACTCGCGGGCCCACGCCCGAGCCGCTCGAGGATGCCCCGCCGGGTGGGGTCCGCGAGCGCCCCGAACGAGGCGTCTAGGAAGTCATACTGAACCATCTAGTTCAGTATCGCGTAGCGACCCCCTCCGGTCAAGAGCCTTTCGGCAAACCCTGGACGTGCCAACGGGTTTACTACTACGCTTTGTCGTAGAACGTAGTGGGACATCATCGAGGGGGAAACTCATGGACAAGACCACATGCTGCATCGTCGGCGGTGGCCCCGCGGGCACGATGGCAGGCCTACTCCTGGCCAGAGCCGGTGTCGAAGTCACCGTGCTGGAAAAACATGCCGACTTCATCCGGGATTTCCGTGGTGACACGGTGCACCCGTCGACGGTGCGGCTGATCGACGAACTGGGGCTCGGCGCCGAGTTCGCCAGGTTGCCGCGCTCCGAGCTGACCCGAATGTGCATATACGCGGGCGACCGCATGGTGATCGCCGCCGATCTCACGCGGATTCCCGGCAAGTACCGGCACATCGCCATGGTGCCGCAATGGGACTTCCTCGACCTGCTGACCAGCGCCGCCGCCGAGGAACCCGCCTTCACATTGCGCATGCGATCGACCGCGATCGGGCTGATCGACGAGGCGGGCCAGGTAGCAGGCGTGCGCTACCTCGATGCCGACGGTGTCGAACACGCGTTACGCGCCGATCTCGTGATCGCGTGCGACGGACGCGATTCCGTGGCACGCGAGGCCGCGGGCCTGCGGCAGCGGATGGAGGAAGTACCGATGGACATGTGGTTCTTCCGCATCCCCAAAGCCGTGGACGATATCGACGGCGGGGCCGTACAGGCCCGCTTCACCAGCGGCAACTCCGCGGTGGCCATCGACCGCGGCGACTACTACCAGACCGGCTACATCATCGAAAAGGGTTGCGACGCAGAGCTTCGCGCCGCACACGACGTGCGCTGGCTGCGCGATCGCGTCACCGAACTCTTCGGCTGGTCCACCGAGGCGACGGCGGCGATCCAGACCTGGGACGACGTCAAGCTGCTCGAGGTCACGGTGGGCATGCTCGACCGGTGGTATGTGCCCGGCCTGCTGTGCATCGGCGATGCCGCGCACACGATGTCACCGGTCGGTGGGGTCGGGGTCAACCTCGCGGTGCAGGACGCGGTGGCGGCCGCGCGCATCCTGGCGCAGCCACTGCTCGACGGCACCGTGCAGACCGCCGACCTGGAAAGAGTGCAGCGCAGGCGGATGTTGCCCGCGAGCTTCACCCAGCGATCCCAGCGCGGCGAGCACGACATGCTCATCGGGCCCGCGTTGCGGGGAACCCTGCACACCGCACCGCTGCCGCTGCGTATCGTCGACGCCGTGCCCGCGCTCGCCGGACTCACCGCCTACCTCGGCGGCATCGGCCTGCGTCCCGAGCACGCACCGGAGTTCGCGCGACGTCCCCGGACCGGCGCCGAACCGGCGCACGCGACGCGCTGATCCCCCTACCGCCCCCAGCCGACTTTCCGAAAAGGGCCACAACGGCTAGGTTTGCCGCGACGAACCGGACTAATCGGACCGGATGAAGCAGCAGGAGGCTTGCGGGATGAGGATCGGCACTGGGGTCGGGGCTGCACTGCTCGCGATGGGGGTCATCGTGGCGGCAGCCGGAAACGGGCACGCCGAGCCCGCTCCGGTTGTCGCCGAACAGCCGACTCCGGCACCTTCGCTGCGCGGGGTGGACAAGGGCGTGAACTACCAGGTGAGCGCGACCGACGATCGGCGCGCGGTGGTCACCAGCATCGACGCGGGGCGGTTCCAGCTCGTCCACGACGCGAAAGTTGTCGCGGTGACCGATGAATCGGGTACGGTACTCGCCGCGCTGCCGATGGTCGTGCGCGTCGGCGAGCACACGGTGCCGCTCACACCGTCGATCGACGAGAAGGGCACCAGCCTGACTCTCACCCCGGTCAGCGAATCCACCGCACCGGTGCGCGACATCAGCGCACAGGAACGCTTCTTCGCCGAAACCCAACGCCTGCAACCGAAGATCATCGAGGGTGCCGCCATCGGGGCCGCCATCGGTTTCATTCTCGGCTTCCCGCTCGGCCTGTTCATTCTCGACTTCATCACCGTCCCGGTCGCCACCGTGGCGGGCGCGGCGATCGGCGCACTCGCCGGGTACGCCTTGGCAGGCGGCCAGCCCGCGATCGACACCGCGCTGGCTTATGTCACCGGAGCACCCTGATCGCCTATTGCGTTGTGGGTCCTCGCCGGGCCGCCGGGACCAGCAATTCGACGGGAATCATCAGCACGTAGAACCCGTGCGGTGCGCCGGCAACGCTGATCCCGTCGCCCTTCTCCGCTAACGTTGAGGGCAGAAGTCCGCACGGGTGGGTGGTGATGAGAGTGGTGTTCGACCCGCTGGCCGATATCGAACGCGCCCTGGCCGAACAGGCCGGGTGGACGTGGTTCGACGACTACCTGCTGTACACCTGCGGGGTGGCCGATCTACTGGCGCGCGGTGAGGTGGCGCTGATCCCGCACACGGCGACGCGGGTGCGGACCGAGCCCGGGGAGGTCGGCCTGGCCGAAGGGACGGTCAACTGGTACACGTGGCGGGCGACGGGCGACGGCAGCCGGACTCGTCGTCAGGCCCCCGTCACCGGTACGCCTCCGATCTCGGCGGCCGCGCAGTTGGGCAATGCGGTCGTGAACCGCACGCGGCGCGCGCAAGCAGCGGCCGCCGCGCAACCGCGCTGGGTGGCCGAGCGGGCCGGGTCGGTGATGATCTCGGACCGGCGGTTGCACCTGACCAACCCCGAACGGTCGTTCTCGCTGTACTGGTCGGCACTCGAGTCCATCGACCTCACCGCGCCGGACCGGATCGGCTGCCGGTTCCCCGACCAGGAAGGCAAGTTGCAGCAGATCCAGGTCCAGAGTCCCTGGGCGGTACTGCTTTTCGTCACTGCCGCGCTCCAGCACTTTCCGCATCACCCGCAGTTGAAGACCGGCACCTGGCTGCCCGCCGGGTTCGAGGACAAGTGTCATCTGGCGGGGAAGAAGTGCCCGAAGGTCCGGTAGGCGCACTGTCGGCACGGCCGTACCGCCGGGTAATCGAAACCCCGGCGGTCTGCCCGACTCGGGTTAGCTGATGCGCGTGAACAACCGGCCTGCCAGGTCGACGCCGATCACCGCGCCGTCCTCGTCACGGCTGAAGTACCCACGCTGACCGACGAAAGCTCCTGAGGTGACGATGTATTCGTCGCCGGCGCCCGGCAGCAGGCCGAACTCGAACGGCGCGTGGTCGGGCGGGAGCGCCTGGTCGGCCGCGCGCAGCTCCGGCTTGATCCTGACCTCGAGGACCAGACTCGTTGGGGTCGCGGTGATGTCGAAGGTCATCGCGTCGATCTCATAGCGGCCGAGCAGTTCCGCCGCGGCCGTGGCGTCGAAAGGCAGCGGTGTCGGGTCGACATCGTCGATGCCGAGGTAGTGCGCGAGGATCCAGCGGACGATCCGCTGGTTGCACGCGATGCCATCGGGACCGGCATTGGCCATCACGACCACCGCGAAGTCCCGTTCGGGGATGAGAAGCAGTTCGGCGAACTGCCCGAAGCCCGAACCGCCGTGTCCGATGGTGCGGACACCGCCGATGTCTCGAACGAACCAGCACAGACCGATCGCGTCGCCGAGCGAACTGGCCCGCAGCTGCACGGTCGGCTCCTGCATGCGGGTGAGCATGTCGGCGGGCAGCACGTCACTGTTTCCCAGGTGGACACGCATCCACCGCAGCTGATCGGCGACGGTCGTGGCCAGGCCACCGCCAGGATTGTTGGCGCGGTTGCCCTTCCACGGCCGGACGACGCTCACGTCGTGGTCGGCGCCGAGTTCGTGGCCGATCGCGAATCGGCGGGTGATGACGTCGGAGAGCTGAAAGACGCTGTCGTTCATCCCGACTGGCGCGAGCACGAGATCGTGGACCGCGCTCTCGAAACTCTGTCCGGTGACGGTTTCGATGACCCGGCCGAGGAGGTTGAAACCGGCCTGGCTGTAGGAGGAGCGTTCGCCGGGCTTGCCGATCGGCGGGAGATCGCTCAATTGGCGGGCGAACTGGGCGAGCGCGTCGTCACCCTCGCCGGTGTCGACGAGGAGGTTCCAGTCCAGGCCCGCGGTGTGGTTGAGCAGGGTCGCGACGGTGATGTCGGTCGAGGCGGTGAAATCCGGAACATACTGCTGCACAGGTGCATTCAGGTCAATTCTACCGTCGGCGACCAGCCGCATCAGCGCGGTCGCGGTCACCGGTTTGGTGATCGAACCAGCGGCGAACAGGGTGTCGGGGGTGATGGGAAGCGGGTTGTCGATGCCGGTGACGCCGTGCGTCGCGAAGATCTCGTCGCCGTCGACGAAAACGCCGACGGCGACGCCGGGGATGCCGAATTCGGTGGCGGTAGCGGCGATGAACTGGGCGAGAGCGGACATGGTTCTTCTCCTTGCGTGCTGTATCAGGAAAGGGCGAGGGCGGCGAGGCCGAGGATGGTGCCGCCGAAGACGGTGATGTTGCGCAGCGTCTGCAGCGTCCAGGTCCAGGCGGGGAAGCCGGATTCGGCGGCTGCGAGCAGTGCGGGAACGTCGATGCGAATCAGTTCGGGATCAGCCTTGCGGCGGAACGCGGCGCGCACCGAGCTCACGGCGGTGTGATTGCTGTAGACGATGACGCTGTTGCCGAGCAGAACCAGCGTCAACAGCACCCAGTTCAGCGGCCGGGCGACGGCCAGGTCAGCGAGGTTGATCCCGGCGAGCGCGATCATGATCGCGGCGATGCTCAATGGCGCGGCGCTCTCATGGCCGCTGGCGTCGAACCGCATGCCGTTCTCGGTGAGCGCGGTGGTACGCACGCCCTGCCGGGCCAGCTCGGACTCGGCCGTGGCCATGGCGGCCGCGCCGTAGCGATTGCGCACGATCGGCATGCTCACGAAGGCGGCGGCGATGGCGAGGGCGATGGTGGCGAGGAGGACGTTCATGCTGGTCAATCCCTTCTTGAACTATGTAAAAGTAGAATAGCTCGCGACTTGAACTAAGTGCAAGAGATTTCTTGAACTTTGTGAAAGTGCCAGGCGAGCCCCTAAGGTTGGGACATGCCGCGTGAGACATTGACCCGCGAACAGATCGTCGCCACCGCGATCGAGCTACTCGACGAAGAGGGCTTGGACGGGCTGAACATGCGCAGCCTCGGCAAGCGGCTCGACTCCGCGCCGACCGCGATGTACTGGCATGTGAAGAACAAGGACAACCTGATCCGCCTGGCCGCCGACGAGACCTGGGGCGAAATCGCCCTGCCCGATCCCGGCTCGCCCGACTGGCGCGCGGCCGCCGAACAGCTGGCTCGCGGGTTGTACACAACCATCACCAGGCATCCCTGGCTGGCGCAGGCCCAGTCGAGCTACCTGCTCTACGGGCCGAACAAGGCTTGCCACGATGAGGTCGCGCTGACGGTGTACGAGAACGCCGGGTTCGTCGACGACGCCGCCGACCAGGCGATGGGGGCGGTGTTCACGCTGATCCTCGGCAGTGCGGCCGGCGCCGCGGCCGACGTGTCACTGCGGCGGCGGCTCGGGCGCGGAGATCGCGATCCGGCGGTCGAATTGCAGGCCGCACTCGACGAGGCAGGCGAGATCGCGCAGCCGTACCCCCGGCTGCGGGCGCGGCTCGAGCGCGCTGATACGGAAACTCTCACGGCCATCGGGAGTTTTGAGTTCGGGCTCGCGGCCTTGCTCGACGGGCTCGCGGAACGGCTGCCGAGCGGCTAGATCGCGGCAGGTTCCGCACGCCGGATCGCGTTGCAGCGGGCTACTTCTGACGCGCGCGGTAGGCGGCGACAGCGTTGCGGTTGCCACAGGCAGTGCTGCAATAACGGCGGGAACGGTTGCGAGACAGGTCGAGCACCAGTCCCGCACAGTCGGCGTCGGCGCAGACCGACAGGCGGCTCAAGTCATCGGCACGGATGAGATCGATCATCGCCATCGCGGTCTCGACGGCGATGCGGACCGGGAGTGGGGCCCGCGCCGGAACGGCGTGCACGTGGTAGTCGACGTCGCCATGGCGGACCAGCTGCGGCACCGCGCGGTGCTCGGCGAGGGTCTCGTTCACGAGCGTGACGGCGGCATCGCGGTCGCTGGTGAGCATCGCGCGCAGCGGCGCGCGCAGCGACCGGACAGCGGCCAGTTCCGCGGGGTCGCCGGTATGCGCGCCCGTGTAGACGTGTCGTTCGAAGAACTCGGCGAGCTGGGCCGTTTCGGTCAACGTGTCGGGGTCTTCGGCGGAATTGACCAGTTCGACCGCCGCCAGCAGGGCCGCCTCGGTGTCATGAGCAAAAACCACATTGACATATTACCGCAGGCTGCTTACCGTCATTAGCCATGGCGACTTTGACTCATGACAGCGCGATCCGGATGCGATCCGGGCTGTTGCTCGCGCTGGCGTCGGCCACCTCGTTCGGGCTGTCCGGTCCGCTCGCGCGTGGGCTGATGAACGCAGGGTGGAGTGCGGCCGCCGTCGTCGCCGCACGGGTCATCCTCGCCGGGGTGGTACTCCTGCCGCTCGCGCTCCCTCAGCTGCGCGGCAACTGGAAACTGGTGCGCGCCAACGCGAGTCTCATCGGCGCGTACGGGCTGGTCGCCGTGGCGGGCACCCAGCTCGCCTACTTCAACGCCGTCGCGCACATGGAAGTCGGCGCCGCGCTGCTGATCGAATACACCGCGCCGATCGCTGTGGTCGGCTGGTTGTGGTTGCGCCACCGGCAACAGCCCGGCGCGGCCACAATCGGCGGCGCGGTTCTCGGCATCACCGGACTGCTCCTCGTCCTCGATGTGGCCTCGGGACTGTCGACCGACCCGATCGGCATCGCCTGGGCCCTTGCCGCCATGGTCGGCGCCGCAGCCTATTTCGTCCTCTCCGCCCAGGGCGGCGACCTCCCCGGCACCGTCCTGGCCTGCGGCGGCCTCCTGATCGGCGGCCTCACCCTGATCCTGGCAGGCCTCGTCGGCATCGTCCCCCTGCGCGCCACCACCGAACCCGTCGCTTTCGCCGACTTCACCACCCCCTGGTGGATCCCCATCCTCCTCATCGGCATAGTCACCGCCGCCATCGCCTACGTCACCGGCATCGCCGCCACCCGCCGCCTCGGCTCCCGCCTGGCCTCCTTCGTCGCCCTCACCGAAGTCCTCGCCGCCCTGATCTTCGCCTGGGCCCTCCTGGGCGAAGCTCCCCGCCCGATCCAATTGCTCGGCGGCGCTTTGATTCTCATCGGAGTCGTCATCGTCCGCCTCGGCGAACCCGGCGCCCCCGCCCTCGGCGACCCCGAGACACCGGCAGACACCCCGGCGACTCGGACCGAGCAAGGATCCTGATCGATCACCCCCAATATAAGTTGTGACTTATAATCAGATCGTGAAATGGGAGATCGTGCTACTCGAGCAAGTCGATCACTGGTTCATGAAGCTGTGCGAGTCCGACCCAGCATCGGCAGCCTTGATCGAACAGGCGCTGGACCAACTCGCCGCTGTTGGTCCAGCGCTGGGCAGACCTCTTGTCGATACCCTCGAACACAGCCGGTTGAAGAACCTGAAGGAGTTGCGTCCCGGTTCGAGTGGCCGGTCGGAGATCCGAATGCTGTTCGTATTCGATCCCGATCGCCACGCGATCATCCTGGTCAGCGGCGACAAAATGGGACGCTGGTCCAAGTGGTACGACGACGCGATTCCGCTGGCAGAACATCGCTACGCCGACTATCGCGCCGATAGCGAGAAGGAGATCCGATGACTGGCGCACGAAGCTGGCGCGAAGTAAAAGAAGAAGCTCACCGGTTGCACCCGGAACTGGCTGACCCGAAGGTACAGGCAGCCGCAGCCGAACAGTTGGCAGGCCGTATTGCCGGACACCACCTCAAGGAACTCCGACGAACAGTCGGGAAGACGCAGGCCGAACTCGCGGCCGCCATCGGAGTAAGCCAGGCGCGTATCTCCCAGATCGAGAACGGCGACCTGGCAGCCATGGAACTCGACACCCTCCGCGCCTACGCCCGCGCACTCGGCGGCCACGTCGACATCAGCGTGAGCGTCGGCCCGCACACCATCAAGGTTGCCTGACTTCGCTGGGGCGTTCACCGTCGCGGTGATGATGGCGACCATCCTCACCATGGCCTTCTCGGTCGACCCCAGCGCCGTCGGCGAGATCGACGAATCCCGAACGCTCGGCTATGCCGAACACGGCGGTGCGGGCATGCTCACCCTGTTCATCCGCGCCGTGCTGTGCAACTGGATGGTCTCCACCGGCGTCGTCGCCGCGATGATGTCGACCTCGGTGTCGGGCAAGGTGATCGCGATGTGGATGCCCATCATGCTGTTCTTCTACATGGGCTTCGAACACTCCATCGTCAACATGTTCCTCTTCCCTTCGGGCCTGCTCCTCGGCGGCGATTTCTCCCTCGCCGACTACCTCATCTGGAACGAAATCCCCACCGTCGTAGGCAACCTCGTCGGCGGCCTCACCTTCGTAGGCCTGACCCTCTACGCCACCCACGCCCGCACCGCCCCGTCCCGCCGGCAAACCGAACCCACAGAATCCGTTGTGGCGGACTGAAGTTCGCAGAGAGGGGCGGCGCGCTAGCGGTCTCGGTACTCCGCTTCCGCGATCGTCAGCTCCGTGCCCGGCATCGTGATCGTCAGGAGGTCGGTGTCGGGGTTCCAGGTGGCTGCGACATCGCCTGCCGGATAAGGGACTCGGTAGAACAAGCCTCGATTGGGGGCGATTCCGACGTGGATCTCGTACTCGGTTGCCCCCAGCCCTGACGTTGTGCGGTGGTACACGCAGTACGACCTGCCGGAATCCGGGCGGCAGCTGACTACTATCTGGTCCGACATCGAGTGGACGACGACTCGATAGGCGGTGAACGCCGACGCGAGCACACCGATCACCGCGAGCACGACGACGACTATCTGAGACTTCACACCGGCGACTGTACGCACGAAAACGGCCCCCGCTCTCGAAAGAGCGGGGGCCGGAATCTGTTGGCTGCCTACGGGTTAGCGGTAGTCGCTGAAACCGTAGTCGTCCAGCGGCACCGCTGCGCCGGTGGAGGAGCCGAAGCTGTCCGGGGAGTAGTAGGTGTCGTCGTAGGACGGCACCGCGTACGCCGCGGCACGGGCTTCTTCGGTCGGCTGCACCTGGATGTTGCGGTAACGGTTGATACCGGTACCGGCCGGGATGAGCTTACCGATGATCACGTTCTCCTTCAGGCCGATCAGCTTGTCGGAGCGGCAGTTGATGGCCGCATCCGTCAGCACTCGGGTGGTCTCCTGGAAGGAGGCCGCCGACAGCCACGAATCGGTGGCCAGCGACGCCTTGGTGATACCCATCAGCACGGGACGGCCCGAAGCCGGCTCGCGGCCTTCGGCCACCACGCGACGGTTCGAGTTCTCGAACTCGGCGCGCTCGGTGAGCGAGCCGGGCAGGAACTCGGTCGCACCCGAATCGATGATCGTCACGCGACGCAGCATCTGGCGAACGATGACCTCGATGTGCTTGTCGTGGATCGACACACCCTGCGAGCGGTAGACCTCCTGGACCTCGTGGACCAGGTGAACCTGCACCTGACGGGGACCCATCACGCGCAGCACCTCGTGCGGATCGGCAGCGCCCTCGAGCAGCTGCTGACCCACCTCCACGTGGTCACCGTCGGCCAGCAGACGCTCGGAGCCGTCGTCGTGCTTGAACACCCGCAGACGCTGACGCTTCGAGAGCTTGTCGTAGACGACTTCTTCCGACCCGTCATCAGGGATGATCGTGATCTTGTAGAAGCGGTCGTCGTCCTCGAGACGCACCCGGCCCGAGACCTCCGCGATCGGCGCCTTGCCCTTGGGGACACGGGCCTCGAAGAGCTCCTGAACACGCGGCAGACCACCGGTGATGTCGTCGCCCGCGACACCACCCTGGTGGAAGGTACGCATGGTCAGCTGGGTACCCGGCTCACCGATGGACTGGGCGGCGACGATGCCGACGGCCTCGCCGATATCGACCAGCTTGCCGGTGGCCATCGAACGGCCGTAGCAGGTGGCACAGACGCCGGTGCCGGTGGTGCAGGTCAGCACGGAGCGGACCTTCACCTCGGTGATACCGGCCTCGAGCAGTGCCTCCAGCGCGGGGTCGCCGAGGTCGGCGCCCTTCGCCACGATGACGTTGCCCTTGGCATCGACCGCGTCGGACGCCAGGGTCCGAGCGAAGGTCGAGGTCTCGACGTGCGCGTCACGGATGATCGTGCCGTCGGCCAGCTTCTCCGCGATCGGCACCAAGATGCCGCGTTCGGTGCCACAGTCCTCTTCGCGGACGATGACGTCCTGCGACACGTCCACCAGACGACGGGTCAGGTAACCCGAGTCGGCGGTACGAAGCGCCGTATCGGCCAGACCCTTACGAGCACCGTGGGTGTTGATGAAGTACTCGAGCACGGTCAGGCCCTCACGGAACGAGGACTTGATCGGGCGCGGGATGAACTCACCCTTCGGGTTCGTCACCAGGCCCTTCATACCCGCGAGGGTACGGGTCTGGGTGAAGTTACCCGTGGCGCCGGAGTCGACGATCGTGATGATCGGGTTGTCCGGCGGGTAGTGGGTACGCAGCGCGGCACCCACTTCCTCGGTGGCTTCCTGCCAGATCTTGACCAGGGCGTTGTTGCGCTCGGAGTGATCGAGCGCACCACGCTGGTACTTCTTCTCGATCAGGTCGGCCATAGCTTCATAGCGTTCCATGATCTCGGGCTTCTCCGGCGGAACGAGCACGTCCGTCATGGAGACGGTGACACCCGAACGCGTGGCCCAGTAGAAGCCGGCGTCCTTGAGCTTGTCGACGGTCTGCGCGACGACGATCATCGGGTAGCGCTCGGCCAGATCGTTGATGATCGTGGCCTGACGCTTCTTCGGCATCGGCTCGTTGATGAACGCGTAGTCCGCCGGGAGCAGATCGTTGAAGATCACGCGACCCAGCGTGGTCTCGGCCAGCCACGACTCGCCGCGCTTCCAGCCGTCCGGGAACAGCTCGTTCTCGATATCGCGCGGCGGGCGCTGCTCGGTCAGCCGCACCTTGATGGTGGACCGCACGGTCAGCTCGCCACGATCGACGGCCATCTGCGCCTCGGCGGGCGAGGAGTACACGCCGTACTCCGGCTCGTCCTTGGCCGCGGCCTTGTAGGTGCCGACACCGTTCTCGTCGAGACGAGTCAGGTAGAACAGGCCCGTCACCATGTCCAGACGCGGCATCGCCAGCGGGCGACCCGACGCCGGGGACAGGATGTTGTTCGACGACAGCATCAGGATGCGTGCCTCGGCCTGCGCCTCCGCGGACAGCGGAAGGTGCACGGCCATCTGGTCACCGTCGAAGTCGGCGTTGAACGCCTCACACACGAGCGGGTGCAGCTGGATGGCCTTGCCTTCGACCAGCTGGGGCTCGAAGGCCTGGATGCCGAGGCGGTGCAGGGTGGGCGCGCGGTTCAGCATCACCGGGTGCTCGGCGATGACCTCTTCGAGGACATCCCACACCTGGGCACGCTGACGCTCGACCATCCGCTTGGCGGACTTGATGTTCTGCGCGTGGTTGAGATCGACCAGACGCTTCATGACGAACGGCTTGAACAGCTCGAGCGCCATCAGCTTCGGCAGACCACACTGGTGCAGCTTCAGCTGCGGACCGACAACGATGACCGAACGGCCCGAGTAGTCGACGCGCTTGCCGAGCAGGTTCTGACGGAAACGACCCTGCTTGCCCTTGAGCAGATCGCTCAGCGACTTCAGCGGGCGGTTACCCGGTCCGGTGACCGGACGGCCACGACGGCCGTTGTCGAACAGTGCGTCGACCGACTCCTGCAGCATCCGCTTCTCGTTGTTGACGATGATCTCGGGCGCACCCAGATCGATCAGTCGCTTGAGGCGGTTGTTGCGGTTGATCACGCGGCGGTACAGGTCGTTCAGGTCGGAGGTGGCGAACCGGCCACCGTCGAGCTGAACCATCGGACGCAGCTCCGGCGGGATCACCGGAACAGCGTCGAGCACCATGCCCATGGGCGAGTTGCCGTTGGTCTGGAAGGCCGCGACGACCTTCAGACGCTTGAGCGCGCGCAGCTTCTTCTGACCCTTGCCCGAGCGAATGGTCTCGCGCAGGCTCTCGGCTTCGGCGGGAATGTCGAAGTTCTTCATCAGGATCTGGATGGATTCCGCACCCATCGCACCGGTGAAGTACTCGCCGTAGCGGTCGACCAGCTCGCGGTAGAGCACCTCATCGACGATGAGCTGCTTGACCGACAGCTTGGTGAAGGTCGTCCAGATCTCGTCGAGACGATCCAGCTCGCGCTGCGAGCGGTCGCGCAGCTGACGCATCTCGCGCTCGCCGCCGTCCTTGACCTTGCGACGCACGTCGGACTTGGCGCCCTCGGCTTCCAGCTCGGCCAGGTCGGCTTCGAGCTTCTGCGCGCGGGCCTCGAGATCGGCGTCGCGCTGATCGCCGACAGACTTCTTCTCGACCTCCATCTCGGCCTCGAGGGTGCTGAGCTCGTTGTGGCGCAGCTCCTCGTCGACACCGACGATGACGTAGGCGGCGAAGTAGATGATCTTCTCGAGATCCTTCGGCGCCAGGTCGAGCAGGTAACCCAAGCGCGACGGAACGCCCTTGAAGTACCAGATGTGGGTAACGGGAGCGGCCAGCTCGATGTGGCCCATCCGCTCACGACGCACCTTGGCGCGAGTCACCTCGACGCCACAGCGCTCACAGATGATGCCCTTGAAGCGGACACGCTTGTACTTGCCGCAGTAGCACTCCCAGTCCCGGGTAGGACCGAAGATCTTCTCGCAGAAGAGCCCGTCCTTCTCCGGCTTGAGCGTGCGGTAGTTGATGGTCTCCGGCTTCTTCACCTCGCCGAAAGACCACTGGCGGATGTCATCGGCGGAGGCAAGGCCGATCCGGAGTTCATCGAAGAAGTTGACGTCTAGCACGTAACTTCCTTTCCCCTATTCGGGTCGAATTCGAGCAAAAGTTCACTAGTTGTCGAGCGCGGTGCGCGGTGCGGTCGCTTCCACAGCGACCGCACCGCTTACCACCTAGTTCGCCAGATCGTCGATGGTGGCGGCTTCGTTCCTGGACAGGTTGATGCCCAGGTTCGCGGCCGCGCGCTCCAGATCCTCGTCCTCGCCGCCGCCCATCTCGATCGCGGCGCCGTCCGAAGACAGCACCTCGACGTTGAGGCACAGTGATTGGAGTTCCTTGAGGAGCACCTTGAACGACTCCGGAATGCCCGGCTCCGGAATGTTCTCGCCCTTGACGATCGCCTCGTAGACCTTCACGCGGCCGACCACGTCGTCGGACTTGATGGTCAGGAGTTCCTGCAGCGTGTACGCCGCGCCGTAGGCCTGCATGGCCCAGCACTCCATCTCACCGAATCGCTGACCACCGAACTGCGCCTTACCACCCAGCGGCTGCTGGGTGATCATCGAGTACGGACCGGTCGAACGGGCGTGGATCTTGTCGTCGACCAGGTGGTGCAGCTTCAGGATGTACATGTAACCGACCGCGACCGGGTACGGGAACGGCTCGCCGGAGCGACCGTCGAACAGGGTCGACTTGCCGTTCTCGTCGACCATGCGCTCGCCGTCACGGTTGGGCAGCGTCGACGCGAGCAGACCGGTCAGCTCGTCATCCTTGGCACCGTCGAAGACGGGCGTGGCGATGTTCGAGTCGGCGGGCGCGGCCAGCATCTCCTCGGGCAGCGTGGCCGCCCAGTCGGGGCGAGTGCCGTCCGTGGCCACGTCGATATTCCAGCCGGCCTTACCGATCCACCCGAGATGGGTTTCCAGGATCTGACCGATGTTCATACGACGGGGCACACCGTGGGTGTTCAGGATGATGTCGACCGGCGTGCCGTCGGGCATGAACGGCATGTCCTCGATGGGGAGGATCTTGCCGATGACGCCCTTGTTGCCGTGGCGACCGGCGAGCTTGTCGCCGTCCTGGATCTTGCGCTTCTGGGCCACGTAGACGCGGACCAGCTCGTTCACACCGGGAGGCAGATCGTCGTCGTCTTCGCGCGAGAACACGCGAATGCCGATGACCTTGCCGGACTCACCGTGGGGCACCTTCAGCGAGGTGTCGCGAACTTCGCGAGCCTTCTCACCGAAGATGGCACGCAGCAGACGCTCTTCCGGGGTGAGCTCGGTCTCGCCCTTGGGCGTGACCTTGCCGACCAGGATGTCGCCGTCGCGGACCTCGGCACCGATGCGGATGATGCCGCGCTCGTCGAGGTCGGCGAGGACCTCGTCGGAGACGTTCGGGATATCCCGAGTGATCTCCTCGGCACCGAGCTTGGTGTCGCGGGCATCGATCTCGTGCTCTTCGATGTGGATCGAGGTGAGAACGTCCTCTTCCACGAGGCGCTGCGACAGGATGATCGCGTCCTCGTAGTTGTGGCCTTCCCACGGCATGATCGCGACGAGCAAGTTCTTGCCCAGCGCCATCTCACCGTTCTCGGTGCAGGGGCCGTCCGCGAGGACCTGCCCCTTCTCCACCCGATCGCCCTCGTCCACGATCGGACGCTGGTTCGAGCAGGTGCCCTGGTTCGAGCGGTTGAACTTGCGCATCCGGTAGGACTTGCGGCTGCCGTCGTCGGCCATCACGGTGACGTAATCGGCCGAGACCTCTTCGACCACACCGGGCTTCTCGTTCACGACGACGTCACCGGCGTCGACGGCTGCGCGCAGCTCCATGCCGGTACCCACGATCGGGGACTCGGAACGGATCAGCGGCACGGCCTGACGCTGCATGTTCGCACCCATGAGGGCACGGTTGGCATCGTCGTGCTCGAGGAACGGGATCATGGCCGTCGCGACCGACACCATCTGGCGCGGCGAGATGTCCATGAAGTCGACCTGCGCCGGCGTCACGAACTCGACCTCTTCGCCCGCACGGCGGACGAGGACCTTCTCCTCGAGGAAGCGACCTTCGGCGTCGACCGGGGAGTTGGCCTGCGCGCGAACGTAGCGGTCTTCCTCGTCGGCGGTCAGGTACTTGACTACGTCGGTGACCTTGCCGTCGACAACCTTCTGGTACGGCGTCTCGATGAAGCCGAACGGGTTGACCCGCGCGTACACCGACAGCGAACCGATCAGGCCGATGTTCGGGCCTTCCGGGGTCTCGATCGGGCACATGCGGCCGTAGTGCGACGGGTGGACGTCACGAACTTCCAGACCGGCACGCTCACGGGACAGACCACCGGGGCCGAGCGCCGACAGGCGGCGCTTGTGGGTCAGACCCGACAGCGGGTTGTTCTGGTCCATGAACTGCGACAGCTGGGAGGTTCCGAAGAACTCCTTGATCGCGGCGACGACCGGGCGGATGTTGATCAGGGTCTGCGGCGTGATCGCCTCGACGTCCTGAGTCGTCATCCGCTCACGAACCACGCGCTCCATGCGGGACAGGCCCACGCGGATCTGGTTCTGGATGAGCTCGCCGACGGTGCGCAGACGACGGTTACCGAAGTGGTCGATGTCGTCGATCTCGACGGGGACCTCTTCACCGCCGGGGGCGGTCATCGTGCGGTCACCGGCGTGCAGACGCACCAGGTACTCGATGGTGTCGACGATGTCTTCCTTGGTGAGAACCGAGGAGGTCACCGGCTCGTGCACGTGGATGCCGAGCTTCTTGTTGATCTTGTAACGACCGACGCGGGCCAGGTCGTAGCGCTTCTCCTTGAAGAACAGGTTCTCCAGCAGAGTCTGCGCGGACTCCTTGGTCGGCGGCTCGCCCGGACGCAGCTTGCGGTAGATATCGAGCAGCGCCTCGTCCTGGCCGGGCGTGCTGTCCTTCTCCAGGGTGGACATCATGATCTCGGAGAAGCCGAAACGCTCGACGATCTCCTCGGTCGTCCAACCCAGCGCCTTGAGCAGCACGGTAACCGGCTGACGACGCTTGCGGTCGATACGGACACCGACGGTGTCGCGCTTGTCGACGTCGAACTCCAGCCACGCGCCGCGCGACGGAATCACGCGCACGCTGTGCAGGTCCTTCTCGGTGGTCTTGTCGATGTTGTGATCGAAGTAGACGCCCGGGGAACGGACCAGCTGCGAGACGACGACACGCTCGGTGCCGTTGATGATGAAGGTGCCCTTGTCGGTCATCATGGGGAAATCGCCCATGAACACCGTCTGGCTCTTGATCTCGCCGGTGTTGTTGTTGATGAACTCCGCGGTGACGAACAACGGCGCCGCGTAGGTCATGTCCTTCTCTTTGCACTCATCGATGGAGGCCTTGACCTCTTCGAAGCGCGGATCAGAGAACGACAGGGACATGGACCCGGAGAAGTCCTCGATCGGCGAGAGCTCTTCGAGCACCTCCTCGAGGCCGCCTGCGAGACCGACGTCGCCGCGAGCGGCTGCCTTCTCGCGCCAGTCGGGTGTACCGACCAACCAGGCGAACGAGTCCGTTTGTAGGTCGAGAAGTCCGGGCACCTCCAAGGGCTCTCGGATCTTCGCGAACGAAACCCTCAACGGGGCTCCGGGGATACCAGCCTTGGTCTGGGTGGAGACTGCCAAGATGCGTCCTTCCAGCACCTCACGCGCGTCGCGTGGTGGTCCGCGACCGTCGCTTGTCTGCTACGAATTCCGCTGGTTACAGCCCGAACGAAACCAGAACAAGCAGCAGCGGAAGTAACACCGGAAGGGTGGAACTTTCGAGTGCGAATCAAGGTGTGGACAGGAGGCAGCCAGCGCAACGTCCAAACTTACACCCCTAGACAAGGGAGTGTCAACATACCATCCGTGTGACCGCTCGCACGGGATAACGCGCCGAAGCCCTGGACGCTGGCCGCGTCGGGTTCCTTCACCGCTGCGCGCCTACTGCCGACTCCCCCGAGCCGACTGCTCACTTGGCGCTGAGCCCTCTATTCAACTGGCGCTGGGCCCCTGTCAGCTGACGCTGGGCCGAATTCCTCGCTGGCGCTGATGCCCCTCAACAGCTCACGCTGCTGTGAATAGGGTGACGGTTCGCGGGCCCCTCGTCAAGTGGCGCGCGCAGGTCTGTTCGCGATGCGAGATCGCCTGGCGCGCTGAGGATCCCCCACCCGGCGCCGCGGTCATTTTACTCGCGACACGCCGTGCGCGCCAGCTCGCGGAGCGGCCGGTCAGCAGCCGTTTTCCGCCTCGTGACGCAGAAGAGCCCCGGCCGTAGGGCCGGGGCTCTTCCGAGGTGTAAAAGTCGCTCAGCCGTTGATCTGGCCGTGCGGAACCGTCTTGAACGTCTCGGTGGGCTGATCGCTGCCACCGTAGTTCGCCATCACCTGGGTGTCGTCGGAGGCGTCGAGCGACTCGCGGATCGCCACCTGCGCCGCGTGCGGCAGCGTGTGGATGATCTCGCGCACGCGGGCCTGACGGCGGAACACCGCCTGACGGGCGGGCATGCCCGGCTCGGCCTTCATCTGCGGGATGATGCCTTCGATCTCCTCGGCGCCACCGTGGTGGTGGCCGGCATCCGCGAGCGCCTGCTCGCGTGCCATCTGCGCCTCGTCCTTCTCCTCCGACATACCGATCGGGCCGACCATCCGGCCGTTGAGGAACTGCTTGACCACCGGCTCATCACTGGTGAGCAGTACCTCACGCGGTCCGAACATGACCAGCTGGCGACGGAACATCATGCCGATGTTGTCGGGCACGGTACGAGCCAGGTTGATGTTGTGCGTCACGATCAGGATCGTGGCGTCGATCTGCGCGTTGATGTTGAGCAGCAACTGGGCGATGTAGGACGTACGCACCGGGTCGAGACCCGAGTCCGGCTCGTCGACGAGGATGATCTGCGGGTCGAGCACCAGTGCGCGTGCCAGACCGGCGCGCTTGCGCATACCGCCCGAGATCTCGCCGGGCAGCTTGCCCTCGGCGCCGAGCAGACCGGTCAGCTCGAGCTTCTCCATGACGATGCGACGGATCTCGGTTTCCGACTTCTTCGTGTGCTCGCGCAGCGGAAACGCGGTGTTGTCGTACAGATTCATCGAGCCGAACAGTGCGCCGTCCTGGAAGAGGACGCCGAACAGTTTCCGGATTTCGTAGAGCTCCTTGTTGGAGCACGTCATGATGTCGGTGCCATCGATGAAGATGGACCCGCGCTCGGGTCGCAGCAGCCCGATGAGCGACTTCAGGAACACCGACTTACCCGTACCCGAGGGGCCCAGCAGTGCACTGACCTCACCCGTAGGGAGCGTGATCGACACGTCCTGCCAAATTCGCTGTGAACCGAAGGATTTAGTTACACCCTCGGTCCTGACCTCGACGCCCACTGCTACCTCCATTGATCCCTGCGAGCACCCCACCCGCGTTCCCGCGCGCTCACATCACGGCGGTGCGCTACGACTCTGTGGGTCCGGTCACTGTAACCCATCAGTGAGACGGGGCACACCCCTTCATGACTGAAGAGTAACCTGACGCGGTTCCTACGACCCGGATCACTTTCGCATGTCCGGTCAAATAGCAAACGGGCGGCCCGGAAAGGACCGCCCGTTCACAACAGCACAGGAGTGCGAATTACTTGACGGACACCTTGGCGCCGGCCTCTTCGAGCTTCGCCTTGGCGGCCTCGGCGGCATCCTTGGCGACCTTCTCCAGGATCGGCTTCGGGGCGCCCTCGACCAGGTCCTTGGCTTCCTTCAGGCCCAGGCCCGAGACGATCTCACGGACCACCTTGATGACCTGGATCTTCTTGTCGCCGGCACCCTCGAGGATGACGTCGAACTCGTCCTGCTCTTCGGCAGCCTCGGCCGGAGCAGCGCCACCGGCGGCCGCGACGGCGACGGGGGCAGCGGCGGTGACGTCGAAGGTGTCCTCGAAGACCTTGACGAACTCAGCGAGCTCGAGCAGGGTCAGCTCCTTGAAGGCGCCAATCAGTTCTTCGGTGCTCAGCTTTGCCATGGTGTTTCCTTCCGATGGTGTACCTCGCAGCGCATACGCGCCGCGAAGCGGGTATTAGTTGTCTTATTCGGCGTCGGCCGCGGGTGCCTCGTCAGCAGCCGGAGCGGCGACAGCACCTTCAGCGCTGGTGCGCTTCTCGAGCAGCGCCTGCGCGAGCCGGGCGACCTGCGAAGCGGGCGCGGCGAACAGGGCGGCGGCCTGCGACGGCTTGGCCTTGAACGCACCGGCCAGCTTGGCCAGCAGCACCTCGCGCGAGTCGAGGTCAGCGATACGCTCGACCTCGGACACGGACAGCGCGCGGCCGTCCATGTATCCGCCCTTGATGACCAGGGACTTGTTGTCCTTGGCGAACTGCTTGAGCGCCTTGGCGGCATCGACCGGTTCACCCTGGATGAAGGTGATGGCGGTCGGGCCGACGAACAGCTCGTCGAGACCCGCCACACCGGCTTCGCCGGCAGCGATCTTGACCAGGGTGTTCTTGGCGACGGAGTACGTGGCGTCGGCGCCGAGCGCACGACGCAGCTCGGTGAGCTTGCCGACCGACAGGCCACGGTATTCCGTGACAACAGTGGCCGTGGAGTTCTTGAACTGCTCCGCGATCTCCGCGACAGCGGTGACCTTTTCAGGTTTCGCCATACTTCGCCTCCTCTCTGATGTCGGTTTCGTTGGTGCACTACCGAATCAGGGGCCGGCGACAAAACGAACGCCCCGGACGCAAGGCGTACCGGGGCGCAAAATAACTTCGGCCTCAGCTCTCCCTGCGTGGGTCGCCGGCAATGTCGCCGGACCTTCGATCGACACCGTGAAATTCGGCATCAACGACCAACGGTCTTCGGTAGAACGAATGGGTGTGGTCCTCGCCGGATGTATGCACATCCCGCATGACCGTTGACCACTGTACCCGCACCTACCCTCATCTGCCAAAACGGGGCCCCCCGGTCGCATTCAGCCGGATTTGTTGTGACACAGCCCACTTCGATACTGCGATGTGGTAGCGATCCTACGAAGAAGGTGTTACGTACGGTGACAGTAATCTGGTTCACTCCATTTCTATGACAACTTCCATAGTCGCTCCACCAGTGCTGCTGGACCGGCGTTCGCAGCGGTTTCTCGCGCTCGTCGTGATCTGTCTGGCCGAATTGTTGGTGGTGCTCGACAACACCATCGTCAACGTCGCCCTCCCCTCGATCGGCGTCCAGCTACGGACCGGAGTCTCCGGCCTGCAGTGGGTCGTCGATGCCTACACCCTCACCTTCGCCGGCCTGCTGCTGGCCGCGGGCAATCTCGGCGACCGCTACGGTCGCCGCCGGATCATGACAATCGGCCTCGTCGGCATCGCGGCGATGTCGGTCGGCGGGGCACTGGCCGACACGATGACGCAGGTCATCGTCGCCAGGGCCGCGATGGGTGTCTTCGCCGCCGCGGTCTTCCCCGCCACCCTGGCCCTGATCATCAATATCTTCACCGACCGGCGCGAACGCGCACTCGCCATCGCCGCGTGGACCGCGATGGCCGGGTTCGCGATCGCCATCGGCCCCATCTCGGGCGGCTGGCTGCTCGAGCATTTCAGCTGGCATTCGGTGTTCTGGATCAACGTGCCGGTGGCGCTGGTCGCGCTGGTCGCGACGCTGATCTGGGTGCCCGAATCGCGCGCCGAGCAGATCGGCAAACTCGACCTGGTCGGCATCGCGCTCTCGATCGCCGGGATCACGCTGCTGGTGTGGTCGATTATCGAAGCGCCGCACAATGGCTGGCTCTCGCTCACCACGCTGTGCACCGCCGCGCTCGGCACCGTCCTGCTGGCGGCCTTCGTCACCTGGGAATTGCGCACTACCGCACCGATTCTCGATATGCGACTGTTCCGCAATCGCCGATTCTCGTTGCCCGCCTTGGCTATCGCCATCGGCTACTTCGCGATGTTCGGCTTCCTGTTCCTGATCACCCAGTATTTCCAGGGCGTGCGCGAATACACCCCACTCGAATTCGGCATCGCCTCACTGCCGTTCGCCTTCTCGGTCGCGATCGGCGCACCGGTCGCGACACTGCTGGCGCAGCGGGTCGGCACCACCGCGGTACTGGTGATAGGCCTGCTACTCATCGGCGCCGGCCTCTACCTGGGTGGACAGGTCACCGTCGACAGCAGCTACCTGATCGGCGTGCTGCCCGCGATGGTGTTGATGGCGTTGGGTCTCGGCATCGTGCAGGGACCGGCCACCGAATCGATCATGTCCTCGCTGCCACTGAACGAGGCCGGTGCGGGCTCGGCTGTCAACGACACGACTCGCGAGATCGGCGGCACCCTCGGCGTCGCGGTGCTCGGCTCGATTGTGGCCTCGTACTACACCAGCCGGATCGGCGCGCGAATCGACGCGATCCCGGCCGGCATCATGAATGACAACGAGAAGAGCCTGGTCAAGGCCAGCCCACTCAGTGTGCTGGAACTGCGTAAACGCGAGCTCACGCCGTTCTTCGAGACTCAACGCGAGAATCTGATCGTGGCGATGAAGTCCGCGACGCTGCAGGGCGCTCATGCGGCCTCGCTGGTCGCCGCCGGCGCGGTGCTGGTGTGCGCGGTGATCGTGGCCATCTTCCTGCCGTGGAAGCCGCAGAGCGGTGAATCGGTGCTACTCGGCTGGCGGGACAAGACACCCGAACCGCGAACTGACAAGAGTTGACCCAACAGCCTCGACAAACGCCACGAGTTCGGGAACACAATTGAACTGCTCCCCGGAAGTTGGACCGAAAACTCAGTTCCGGCTCTCGGGGAGCAGTGGAGCGACGGTCAGGCAGTGACAGCGAGCAGGTCTACCTCGATCAGCAACCCGGCAGGCAGGGTTACCCACACGGTTGTGCGAGCAGGGAAGGGCGGAGCGAAGGTCTCGTCGAATACCTTGTTCATAGTGGCGAAGTCCTCCTCACGCGCCAGGTAGATGCGAACCATCACGACGTCGGACAGGGACGCCTGTGCAGCAGCCAGGACAGCACGCAGATTGCCGAAGACCGCGCGCGCCTGGTCTTCGATTCCCATCGGTGGGCCCGTCAACTGGCCGGGTAGGTAGGCCACTTGCCCGGAGACCGCGAGCACCGGCCCCCGCCGGATCGCGGGCGAGTAGTTGGCCGCGGGCGCGGGGACACCGGGCGCGGAGTAGACAGTGGATTCCATGGTCAGGCCACCATTCGTTCGTCAGCGGCGCAGAACACCGACCACAGCATCTCGATGGGCCGCACCCTCGATATGAAGGACAAGCCGTAGCGTTCCGCCGACGGCTGCGTAGTGAGTGCCGCGTCCACTTCTCCCGACCGAACAGCGAGAGCGGCCTGACTCGTCGACTTGGTCAGCACGACCTCCTGTACGACCAGATGATCGGGCAGCAATTGCCCGATCAGCGGAACCGGGGCCGGATGGCTGGCGATCCGGAGCGCGGCCGGGAGTTCGACACCTGGTTCCACAGCGATTCCGTAGAGCGGAGTCTGATTGTGGAAGGCGCCGGCCAGGTGCAGCCGGGTATTCATATAGAACTCGGAGATTCCGGCATAGGCGTTGGCGACCACCATGAGGTCCGCATCACCGCCGATGACGGCCGCCGCGGCATCTTCGTAGCTGAGAAAGAGCTCGGGAGCTGTACCCGGGGTGCCTGCGGTGATCAACCATCGGATCAACCGCTCGGCAGCCAGCTGACTGCTCGTGCCCAACGGGCCCAACGTGGCCACCGTGCCGCCGGTCAGTTCTGACGGCCAAGAGATTTCTAGAAAGTGCTCGTCCGATGATTGTGGCATGACAGTCCCCCAGTGAGACATCTCAGGAATTCGAATTTTCAGGCCTTGGCTCGGAAAGGACCGGCGTCAGCCACGATCCGAAGTCCTGCCGCTGACCGCGAACGACCTCGGAATAGATCTCGCGAATACGGGTGGTCACGGCGCCGATGCCGCCTTGCCCGACTGTGCGATGTTCGATCGAAGTAACCGGAGCGACCTCGACTCCGGTGCCCGTGAGGAAAGCCTCCCGGATGTCTTTCAACTCGGTGACGTGCACAGGCCGCTCCACGACCCGCACTCCGAGCTCACGGGCCATCAGTTCGATGACCGAAGCTCGAGTGATGCCTGGCAGTAGATCCGCCGTGGCCGGCGGAGTCGCTACCGTGCCGTCGCCACACACGACGAAAACGTTCGACGTGCTCGCCTCCGTCAGGTACCCATCGGCATCCAGCAGTAGCGCGTCGTCGCACCCCGCCTCCTGCGCCTCTTCGACGGCCAGCGCGCAGTTGACATAAGTGCCGGTGATCTTGGCGTCGGAGGGGATAGCCGATGAAGGAACGCGGACGAAGCTGCTTATCTTGCAGTTCAATCCGCGAGTGTCGATGTAGGCACCCATCGGCAGCGCAGCGATACTCAGCTGCGCCGACACTCCACGAAGACGCACCCCGAACGAGGTGCCCGGCTCCAATGCGAGCTTGTAGGCGAGTGGGCGAATATACGTATTAGCCCTGGAACCGTTGCGCGACAACAGTTCCAAGACAATCGATCGCAATTCGGATGGGCTGTGCGGCAGCTCGATCCGCAACGCGGCCGCCGACTTCGCCAACCGCACCAGGTGATCGTCGAGCCGGAATATCGCGAGTGCGCCGTCGCCGGTCTGCTGGTAGGCGCGAATGCCCTCGAACACACCCGTGCCGTAATGCAGAGCCTGTGTGTTCGTGGTCAACCGAATCTTCGCCGCATCGACGAATTCGCCGTCGTGGTATGCGATTCGGACGCCAGGTGGCGCGCCGACAGTGGCACCCATCAGCTGCTCCGTCCGGCCGCGACGCGCTCGGCCGCGTGGTGTTCTCGGTCGTCGGCGCCCGTGCGCAGGTCGTGAATTCGCGCGGCCTTCCAACTGACCATCGCGCCGGTGCTCGTTATGGGGTCCACCGGCCCCAACTCGATGTCACAACGAACGCCGAACTCGTCGCCGATGACACGACGAATGCCATCGCTGTCGAGCCTGGCCGCGGCGGCATCGTCGATCGGATCCAGCTGGACGATCAGGCGGTCCTGGCCGTCGACTTCATCGATCACCAGGCGGTAGTCGATGGCGCCACGGATGTGGGTGAACAGCGTCTGTTCCAGGTCGAGGGCGACGATCTGGTGTCCGCCGAGTACCAGAGTGTCACGCACCCGGCCGATGGGTTGCACGGTCTCCAGGATGGACCCCGGATTCGCCCGCAGCCGCACCATGTCCCCGGTGCGGTACCG
Organism: Nocardia sp. NPDC059195; assembly: GCF_042754695.1. NCBI lineage: Bacteria > Bacillati > Actinomycetota > Actinomycetes > Mycobacteriales > Nocardiaceae > Nocardia > Nocardia sp. NPDC059195. Next base: position 243,992 of record NZ_JBHZBG010000008.1, read on the forward strand.
CACAAGCGGCTTGGCGCCCTGGTAGAGCGAAGTCACGACCAGCTCCCCGGTGCGGACGCCGTCCAGCTCGGGCGCGGGCTGTTCGGTCCACGGATCGAGAACCTCGTAGTAGTTAGTGAGCGGAACCGTGTACAGGTTGCGGTCCGCGTGGCAGGTGGCCATGATCGACGCCTCCTGCGATGCGTACATGCAGTTGTATACCGTCGCCCCCCATACTTCGCCGAGCTGGTCGAGCATCGCGGGCGAAGCCAGCTCTCCCAGCGCCATGATCACCCGGATCCCCATGCGCTCGGTGAGATCGATGCCTGCGGTGCGAGCGGCCTTGGCAAGCGAAATGGCCATGCCGGGCGTGCAGATCAGCGCCGTGACGCGCAGATCCTCGAGCAGTTTCAACGCGCGCGGGAAACCGACGACCGGCGAGTGCGGCCACATCTTCACCACGGTGTGCCCGAGGTTGCGCAACACATCACCGAATGTGTCGCCGGTGGAGTGCAACTCGGTCGGCCCCATCACCGCGACGACATGACGGTCCCCGTGCTTGTCGAAGATGCCCTGATACGACAGCGTGAGCGCGGCGTTGTTGACGATGGAGTCGTACTCGTCACGCGGGCACGGAGTGGCGCGCCCGGTGGTGCCGGTGGTCTCATAGAACACCCATGCCTCGTCGAGCGGTTTGGACGGCACCTCGAACAGGTGCTGGCGCAGATCGTCCTTGGTGGTGAACGGGAGCTCGACCAGGGTCTCCGGTCGCTCCGGATCGAAGTCACTATCGCGTAGGTGATCCCGATAGAAGGGTGAGTTATCCCGTGCGTACGCGACGGTTTCGCCGATCCGGCGCGACTGGACGCCGCGCAGCTCGGCCGCGGACAACTCGCCCGCGTACATGCGCCGCTGTTCGGCGATCACCGTACGGGCGTAGTCGTCCAGTTCCGGCCTGAAGATAGTGAACACCAGGGTGTTACCTTTCCGAATGCATCATCGCGAATTCGCCGTGCTCACCGCAGGAGCGGAAGGCTGCCCGCGAGACGGTTGACAAGCTTCTTGACGCCGAAGAGTCCGACGCCGGCGAAGTCGAGTTCCTCGGTCGCCGCGGCTGCCATGCGATCGAGGTACTCGTCATAGGTTCGACACGACTGCGCCAAGCCGCTGAAGCCCACCCGAACGAGGTCGTGTTCGGCTGCGGCGCGCCAGATCTCGTTCACTTTGTCGGGCGCGGCGACGAGGATGGGCACCGGAATCAGGACGATGCCCGGGTGCAACACTCCGTCAGCGTCCTTGACGTCGGGCCCGACCAGGTCAGGTACCCGGCGACCGAGCGTCATCGTGATGACACTGCCCGCATTGGCCTGCAGCCCGACCGGCAGCTGATCGCTGACAACGACGACACACTTCGCCGCGCTGATGTCGCTGGAAACCAAGGGATTCGATGCCTCGTTCATTGTTCCGCCTTCTCTAGGATGGATAGTTCGTCTCCGTCGAGCACATACGAAGCGGCATCCGTGGCGTGGTCCAGATCGACGACCACCCAGCTGCTCAATTCCGACCAGGCCCGCACACCACGCTGATGGTCGGGGTGCGACATATACCGGTCGAGCGCCGCCCGGTCGTCGAACTGACCGACCAGCGCGAAATCATATGCCGCAACCCGATCTGTGCGGTTGCGCCCGACCGTCCAGGAACGAATCTCCGGGATATATCTCGGATGCTCGCGGGTGATGATTTCAGCGGTCTCGGCTCGCGGATCCGCCCAGCTGACACCGGGTCTGAATCGAAAGCAGACAATATGACTGATCACGGTGTCCCCTCGCTGCCATGAATACGTCAACTACATCACGCGAAGCGTCCGCGGCACATCGGCCAAGAGATGAGCTGGAACCCCACTTTGGTCCAATCGGCGCACAACGATAGTGGGGATCAACAGGATTCATACCAGCGCCCGCAGTTGTTCGATCTGCGACCGGCGCTCCGCGGCAGTGGTGGCCAGCGGAACCACGTTCAAGACGGTCACTCCGGCCTCCCGGAAGGCGGCGATACGCTCCTTCACGAAGTGCGGAGAACCGATGAGCGACAGGTCACGAACCAGGTCGTCGGGAACCGCCTGTGCGGCCTCCTGCTTCCTGCCGTGTAGATAGAGGTCTTGAATGCGGTCGGCCGCCGCACCGTAGCCGTACTCGGTGACAAGCGCGTGGTAGAAGTTCTTCCCCTTCGCGCCCATGCCACCGATGTAGAGCGCCAGGTTGGGTTTGACCAGCTGTCCTGCCCCCTCGATGGTTTCACCGATGGCCAAGGTGGGACCCGCGTAAACCTCGAGCTCGCCCATCGCCGGATCACGAAGGACGCCACCCGCGGTGAGCGCACTTCCCCAGACCCGGTCCGCGTGTTCGGGCAGGAAGAACAGTGGCTGCCAGCCATCGGCGATCTCTGCGGCGAGCGCCGTGTTCTTCGGCCCCATCGCTGCGAGCAGTACTGGAATATCCTCCCGCAGTGGATGATCGATGAGCTTCAGCGGTTTGCCCAGCCCGGTACCGATACCAGGTGGAAGGGGCACCTGATAGTGCGTGCCTCGATATTCCAGCCGGTCCCGGCGCCACACCGTCCGGCAGATCTCGACCAGTTCGCGGGTGCGGCCGATCGGATGGTCATAGGGCACACCGTGGAATCCCTCGATCACCTGCGGTCCCGATGCGCCCAACCCGAGTACGAAACGCCCCTGGCTGACGTAGTCCAGCCCGGCCGCCGTCATCGCTGTCAGCGTCGGCGTGCGTGAATAGAGCTGCAGTACACCGGAAGCCAGCTGCAATCGCCTGGTCTGAGCAGCCAAGTAGCCCAGCAGGCTGACCGCGTCATAGGTGTAGGACTCCGGCACGAACACCATGTCGAGTCCGGCACGTTCCAGGTCGGCCACCTCCCTCGCCAGTTCCGCGAAGTTACCGGCGAAGTCGAGGGCGCCGCCGGCATAGTTGAGTGCCAAACCGATGCGCATGGATCTCCTCTCTCCCTGTTGGGCGGGTCGGGTGTCCGGTGAAGGTCTCAGCGGGCGAGCGAGCGGATCGCGCTCGGCGGGTCGACTACATAGGGACGCGGCGGCCGGGGGTCGTCGCGACCGGTCTCGCCTGTCGAACGTTGGATGAGCAGAACGGCTTCCAGCCGGTTGCGCACTCCGAGCTTGGTCAGTACCCGCGATACGTGGCTCTTCACAGTCGACGGCGCCACCGCGAGCACAACCGCGATCTCCTCGGTGGTCGAGCCGCCGCCGAGGAGATCGATCACCTCGCGTTCACGAGCGGTCAGGGAATTCAGCAAAGCCTCCGAGCGTTGTCGGTGAACAGCCGAATCTGTTGCTGTGACTATTGATTTCGATATGATCGGATGCATTGCGATGAGGTCGGGGGCAAGCACCCGATTGTCGTCGTACACGGCGGCGACCGCCGAGGTGAGATTGCCGAGCGACACGGTCTTGACCAGACACCCGTGCGCGCCGAGTTCGAGCGCCTCACCCAAACGCGTCGGCTCCCAGTGTGTCCCGAGCAGAATCGTGCGCTTGCCCAACGCTGAAAGCGTGCCGAGCACGGCCGAGAAGTCGTCGCCCGCACCGAAACACACGATCACCACGTCGGCATCCCGCAATGGCCACTCACGGGTATCGTGCCTGCTGTCGACGCTACCGATGAGATGTAGCGCAGCCGATCGGGCGAGGAGATCCGACAGCACGTGCCGCGAAATCGGATCGTGATCGGCGAGCAGCACTCGGATCCGCGCATCAGTTGCCACTGCGCACCCGATCCTCAGCGCGGCCACGGGCAGCGGTGATCACTGAGATGGGCGCCTCGCTCTGGTACAGCAGGTCGAGCAGGTCGAGGCGACGCGACAGCACCATATTGCGGTTGACATACCCCTTGTCGGTGATCTCGGCGTGGTCCAAACTCGGCGGTTCGGCGGCAACGATCAACCGTTCGATCCGCCCGGATGAGCCATGACCGGCGTTCAGCTCCGCCAGCGCGTCCGACAACACCGCGCTCTGCTCCGGCTCCAGCAACAGCCAGGGTTCCGTGCTCGATGAGACCGCGGCCACGGCCGGGGCGAGCCAGACGATCGCCGTGAGATGCGACTGCTTCTCACCCACGATGACCGCCTCACCGAGCAGGTCCGTGGCACGCAGCAACCGGCGGCGCAGTTCACCTGAGTTCACCCAGGTTCCAGTCGACAGTTTGAAGTCCTCCGACAACCGTCCGTCATAGACCAAGCCCCGCTCCGGCGCGCCCGCTACCGCCATTCGGACGGCATCGCCGGTGCGGTAGAAGCCCTCCTCGTCGAATCCCGATCGCGTGGTGTCGCCGAGGTAGCCGGGAGTCACATTCGGGCCACTGACCCGGATCTCGTGGCGGCCGTCCGGCAGCGGTACGAGCTTGACCTCGACGCCAGGAAGTGGGATCCCGATTCCCGTGCGGACGCCACCGTAGGTGGAGGTCGCGGCCGGCGCGGTTTCGGTCGCGCCCCACGAGTTCACGATCGCCACATCGCCGTCTGTGTGCGCGGCCACGATCGCCTCCAGCCGCCGCAGCAGCGGCACGGGCAGCTCGGCGGCGGCGACGAGCACGAGCGAAACCCGGGAAAGGAGCCGGGTCGCGGCGGCCGAATCCTGCTCGAGGTAGTCGATCAACATCGCGTATCCAGCCGGAACATTCACCAGCATGGTCGGCGGATGTTCGAGCATCGCCTCGATGGAACGCCAGAACTCGGCGGGATCGGGTCGACCGTGGTCGATATGCAGACTGCCACCGTTGTACAGCGCGAGATGGGCATTGTGGCTGCCACCGAACGTGTGACTCCAGGGCAGCCAGTCCGTGAGAATCGGCGGCTCATCATCGAGAAACGTCCAGATCTGGCGCAGCATCTGCTGATTCGCGCACAGCATGCCGTGGGTGGTGACAACCCCCTTGGGCGTACCGGTGGATCCCGAGGTGAACATGATCTTGGCGACGGTGTCAGGTCGGGTCGCGTCGAGCGCCGAGTCGACCCGTCCGGTCGGCGATGTCGCGATCAAGTCGCTCAGCAGCATCTGCCCGGCACCCGGATTGGCTCCCACCACCTGCCGATAGTGCGGCACCGCCGCCAACGCCGCCGCGAACTGGGCGCCGTCCTCGGCGAAAACCAATCCAGGACGCACCAGGTCGACGATGGCACGCAGCCGGGAATGATCGGTGCTGCGCAACGAGTACGCGACGCTCACCGGAACTATCGGCACTCCGACGACATAGCCGGCGAGGTTCAGCATCAGGTGATCCACCGAATTACCGGACAGCACCAGCACCGGCGCCGAGGCGCCGAGGCCGAGGTCCAGGAAAGCCTGTGCGAGCGAGGACGCCGTGCTGGCGGCCTCGGCGTAGGTGACCTGCCGGCGCCCGCCTGTTGGCATCGGCTCCGATACCAGAACCCGGTTCGGGGTGGTAGCCGCCCACCAGCGCAGGATGTGGCCGAGCGAGCGGGGACTGTCACGCAGGGCGGCTCGGGAGCGCAGGATGGTGCTCCCGTCCGCCTGCTGCTCGGTCGCGATGTCGGCCGCGACCGATTGGATTGCCCGAGCCGACATCAGAAGTCCCGCCGCTCCGCTGCCGCGCGGACCTTGCCGATGACGATCAGGTTCGCCACTGCTTCGATATCGACATCGAGTGGCCGGTCGGCGTCGACGAATTCCGAGACCGAGCGGACCAGGTCATAGACGGCGCGGGTCGCCGGCGTCAGGCATGCCAGTCCGCGCAGATCCGCGGCTTGGCACAACGCGATCAGGTGAATGGCCGCGACGCGCTGGGTCAGCTCGATCACCGTCCGCGCGTCGCGGGCGGCGATGGTCCCCATGCTGACCTTGTCCTGGTTGTGCGCCTCGGTCGAACGCGAGAACGAGGTGGCCGGCATTGTTTCCTTCAGCGCCTCGGCCACCAGCGAGGACGCCGCGATCTGCATGCCTTTGAAGCCGTGGAACAGTCCGAGGCGGACGTCGTCGTCGTCCAGTCGCGCGATCAAGTTGGGGGTCAGCCCATTGTTGAACTTCTCGTCCACGATCAGCTCGAGCTGCCGGTCGAGTAGGTCGCCCACGCTGGCGACCGCGGTCTTGAGCGAGTCCATCGACTGACCGATGTGACCGCCGTAGAAGTTGCCGCCGTGCCGCACCACTCGATCGACCGGATCGAAGAGCGGGTTGTCGTTGGAGGAGTTGACCTCGATCTCGACCCACCGCCGTGCCCAGGCCAGCGTGTCGCGCAGCACCCCGGTCACGTGCGGCGCGCACCGGATGGAGTAGCGGTCCTGGATCGGGTTTTCCAGCTCACGGAAGTGCAGATCTGGATTCATCGAATCCACCTGCAGCGCATCGACATCGATCAGCAGGGTGCGGATGACATCCGCACTGGCGATCATGCCGACGTAGGGCTTCTGTTCGAAGAGGAAGGGCGCGAAGTGATCCGGGTTGCCGAGCAGCACCTGGCTCGCCATCGCGGTGCACACATCGGCAACGACCGCCAGTTGCTCGGCGTCGTGTAGGGCGAGTGCGGCGAAACCGGACATGAACGATGTTCCGTTGACCAACGCGAGTCCCTCCTTGGACTCGAGCGCCAGCGGGGTCAGCCCGCATTCGGCCAAGGCCTCGGCCGCGGTCTTGACCGCACCCTCGTGTTGTACATTTCCCTGTCCGGTCAACAGCGCCGCGAGATAGCTCAGAGGTACGAGATCGCCACTGGCACCAACGGACCCTCGCTCAGGAACGATCGGAAGGATGTCCGCGCCGAGGCAGGCGATCAACAGCTCCAGCAGCTCGGGCCTGATCCCCGACCAGCCACGCGCCAGACAGTTCGCGCGGATCAGCATGGTCGCCCGCACAACATCGCGACTCGCCAGCGGTCCGGTACCCGCCGACAGGAACCGGATCAGGTTGTCCTGCAACTGCACTGTCTTCTGCTTGGAGATCTGCCGGGTGTTGCTGTCGCCGAATCCCGAGGTGACACCGTAGATCGGCACTCCGGAATCGATCAGACCGTTCTTCATGTCACGAGTGGCGATCATCCGCTCGTACGAGTCCTTGGTGAAGGACAGTTCGATCTTGTCCTCACCACGGGCTACTCCGACGATTTCGTCGATCGACAGCTTGTAGCCATCGAGGGTCATTTCCTGAATCTGCGTAAGCACTGCTGTCCTCAATTTTGATTAATGTTCGAACCGATTCGACGGTCTGACTACTCGTCGTCGGCCAGCGCATTGACGCGGACCGCCATGTTTCCCGGCGGCGTAGAATTGTCGTACATGAGCTGATGTACAAGGCCGATGTCACCGAATTCGCCGACGTGCGAGAGGCATGGATCCACCAGCCCTTCGGCGACCAACCTGGTCAATTCTCGACACTGCCGGGTGTTGGCGAAATGCGATCCCTGCAGTCGCTTCTGCCGCATCCACAGGAATCGCAGGTCGACGTCGCCGTGGTAACCGCTCGTCCCACCGCAGATAACAACCATCCCCGCGTTGTCGCACAGGTAAATGGACGTCGGAATAGTGGCTTGGCCTGAGTGCTCGAGCACGATCCGGGGAGCGCGGCGTTCGCCCAGAATTTCCCAGAACCGGGCACCGAACCGCCTCACCTCCGCCGTCCACGCGCTGAACGCGTCGGCATCTTCGATATCGGGCAACCGACCCCAGTGGGTGAATTCGGTTCGATTGATGACGCCGCGGGCACCGAGTTTCAGACAGTGCGCGGCACGCTCGTCGTTCGAGATCACCGCGATCGGAACACCGCCGAGAACTCGAGTGATCTGGGTCGCCATCGACCCCAGCCCCCCGGCGCCGCCCCAGATGAGCACCGGGTCACCCGGCCGCACAGTGTTGGGCTGCCACCCGGTCAACTGCCGGTACGCAGTGGCACCGGTCAGGATGTAAGCGGCTGATTCCGTCCAGGACAGCCGTTCGGGTTTCGGCAGACACTGGTACTCGTGCACGACGGTGTACTGGGCGAACGCGCCGAAATTGGTTTCGTAACCCCATACCTCGGCGGTGCTCGAGGTGATCGGATCCGTACCGGCACGGATGTCGTCGGCGCCCTCGTCCCATTGGGCCGAGGAAAGCACCACGTGATCGCCGATCCGCACGTCGCGAACGCCCTCGCCGACGGCCCACACGATGCCCGATCCCTCGGACCCGCCGATGTGGTAGTTCTCCGCCGCACCTTTGCGGCGGCGAGCGGCGATCACGTCGAACGGCTTGCCCAACGCGGCCCACACGTTGTTGTAGTTGATGCCGGCCGCCATCATGTACACCAGCACCTGGCCACGACCGACCTGCGGCACATCGACTACTTCGGTCTGAAATGCCTGGTCGGGCCGCCCGAATCGTTCGGGGCGGATAACCGAGGCATACATCTTGTCGGGTACGACGCCGGTCGGCGGCCGCTCACCCAGCTCATACAGGCGTGTCACTTCACATCTCCCCATCGGTGCGAATTATCGGTGCGCGGTGTCTCTCAATTGCGCCACTTGTCATTGTGTTCGTTGAGAAAGAAGTGTCAGTCGGTAAATTTCCTCGGCAAGCTCGGCGAAAGTCTCGAATTCATAGAGAATGCGCACGGGTAGCGTGGCGTTGATTTCATGGCCGATACGTTTCTTGAACTCGACCGCCATGAGCGAACTCAGACCTGCATCGGCAATCACCTCAGCAGAGGTTACCGCGTTCGCCAGATCACGCCCGAGAATGTCCGACGCAATGCTCTCGACTCGTTCCACGATGGCCCGCAAATCGAGTTCGACGTCGATATTCGCCGCAGACTCATTCGATGTCAGCGATACATCCTCAGCAGGAAATTTCTCATCCGCGTATCCGGAACCTGCTATTTCAGCATGCGCTTGCATCAGAACAGCCCCACCGTCGAGGGGGGCCGTCGCAGTGATGTGCACAGCGCCGAGTCCCGGTGTGCCGATATCGAATCGCACGGTCAGGCGGCATTGCCCGGATGCCGGAATCGTAATACCACGTACTCGCGAGATATCCAGCAGAGTGCCGTACCCGGCGATGCCCGACAGCGATTCGACCGCAGAGATGATGCGGGCCGCGGACAGGACATAGTCGCCGGAATGATTCCGTACCACCGCGCCCTCCCCAGCTCCGCCGCCACGGACTTCCGCGATGTACACGACATCGCCCGGCGGAAGGTCGGATGTTTGACGGGCGAAGGAGATCCCCGCGCCGTACACAGTTGCCCGGGGCGCTGTTTCAGCATCTGGCCAGTACCGACGTCGTTGGAACGCGTAGGTGGGCAGGTCCGCTCGTCGCGCGGCACGGCTGCCGTGCACTGCGGTCCAGTCCACTGAGACACCGCGGACAAACGCTCGCGCGGTCGCCGACATCAACGCGGCAGTGTCTTCACGATCCGAACGCAATGTCGCGATGAACTCCGGCCCAGTCGACCCCGGGTCGCTCGCATCGTCGTCGAGGCAATTCGTCGCCATCGCGGTGAGCACACCCTCCGGCCCCAGCTCCAGAACCGTGTGGACACCAGCGCCGAGCAATCCGTTCACACCGTCGGCGAAGCGCACGGTCCCGCGCACGTGGCGCACCCAGTACTCCGGATCGCATGCCTGTTCGTCGGTCAATCGCGCTCCGGTGACATTGGACAGAATCGGCACCACCGGCGGGCGGTACTCGAGCCCGCTGATCGATTCCCGGAGGGTGTCCAGCATCGGGTCGATCAGGCGGGAATGGGCGGCACACGAGATCCTCAACCGTTTGGTCTTCCTACCCGATTCGGTGAAGTAGTCCGCGATCGCCGCTACCGCGTTCTCCGCGCCGGAAATCACCACCGAGCGCGGGTCGTTGACCGCCGCTATGTCCGCCTCGTCGCCGAGTCGCGCGATGGCCGCAACAACCTCGGCCTCGGTGGCCTCGACCGCGATCATCGCACCTCCGGCGGGCAGATTCTGCATCAGCAGACCCCGCACCGTCACCAACGCCGCCGCGTCTTCGAGCGACCAGACACCAGCGATGAATGCCGCGGTCACCTCCCCGATCGAGTGCCCGATCACGAAATCCGGTCGCACCCCCCAAGATTCGAGGAGCCGGAACAGCGCGACCTCGACAGCGAACAGTCCCGCTTGCGCGAAAGCGATCCGGTCCAGCAGCCTTTCCGCCTCGTCCGCCTGACCGAGAACCACTGCGGCGAGGTCTGTGCCGAGGTGCGCCGACAACGCAGCGCAGGTCTCGTCGAAAGAAGACGCGAAAACAGGGAACCGCTCATGCAGTTCGGCAGCCATCCCGACCCGCTGCGATCCCGAGCCGGTGAACATCATCGCGAAGCCACTGTGCCGACGCACCGTGCCGGAGACCGCATTCGATGCCGACCGCCCGGCCGCCACCTCACGCAAGCCACGGATCATGGCTTCGATATCCGAACCGGTCACCACTGCTCGGTGATCCATCAACGAGCGCGTCGCCAGCAGCGACGAAGCGACATCAGCGAGGACCGGACCAGTACCCGACTCCACTGATTCGAGTAGTCGGGCCGCCTGACCACGCGTAGCGTCCCCGCTCCGACCCGACAGCACCCATGCCACCTGGCCGGGCTTTCCGTGCACCGCGGCCGAGCGCGGATCGTCTACGGCGGCGGGGATACCCGGTTCCGCCGCTTCGAGGATGACGTGCGCGTTAGTACCACTGATACCGAACGACGACACACCCACCCGACGAACACGACCCACATCCGGCCAATCACACC